>DAOUJE010000001.1:0-38686 GCA_034423055.1 Dehalococcoidia bacterium
TCTCCGCCTCCGTCTCCGTCTCTTCAACCTCCGTCTCTTGCTCCTCTGGTTCGGTCGTCGTCGTCGTGGTCGCGGTCACTTGCTGCGGTTGCTGTGCAGGAGGCTGTTGCTGCTCTTGCCCCTGCGGTGCCGGATCGGTCACCGTGACGCCGAAGTCGTCGGTGGCGCTGTTGCCGTTCGGGTCCCGGGCTGTGACGGTTATCGTCGCATCGCCCGCGGACACTCCGGTCAAGGTCAGCGCGGAGCCGTCGGATGCTACCGACACCGTCGCGACGGTTTCGTAGTCGGATGATGCGGTGATGGTCAGCGCGTCGCCGTCGGCGTCGCTGAAGACGCCGGACAGGGATATTTCACGCGTGCCTCCCTCTTCCAGGCCGGACACGTCTGCGATCGCCGTGGACACCGTGGGCGCGCGGTTGGTCGGTGTTTGCTGCTGTTGCGCCGGTGGCTGATCCTGTTGCTGTGATTGCTGTTCCTGCTGCCCGGAATCGCCAGACTGCGGCGGCGACTGTCCTTGGGTTACGACGCCTTCATCGCCTTGGGAGCCCGAACCGCCGCCCTGCTGCTCCTGCTGTTGCGGCGATTGTCCCTGCGGCACGACGCCCTCGTCGCCCGAGGAGCCGCCCAGCTGCGGTTGCGACTCTTGCTGCTCCTGTTGCGGCGATTGCCCCTGCCCCGAGACGCCTCCGACGCCTTGGGAACCGGATAGGCCGCCCTGCTGGGCGTTCACGGACGCCTCTCGTGTGACGGTCACCGTGTAGTCCTTGCTGTTGCTGCCGTCCGCGAGGGTGACCCGCACGGTGATGGGGTTGGCCCCCTCGACCAAGGGGATGGAGTGACTGGCACTGCCGCTGTTCACCTGGCGCAGGTTTCCGCCCTGCGGGCCCACCTGCACCGTGGCCGACCACTTGTACCTTTCCTCCACCGTAGGGGTCAGCTTGACGTAGGCGACGCTGCTGGCCACCGTGGCCGTGTAGTCGGTGATGAAGTGGCGGAAGGTCGAGGGTGTCAGGGGCAGCGTCGTGAAGCTGCCTCGCGGGTCGATGCTGCTGGCTGTCAGGCCGATCAGGTCGGGCTTGCGGGGGAGCGGTTCACCGATGGTGATCGTCGTCGAGCCCGATCCGAAACGTCGAGGGTATGCTCCGGATCTCGCCGTCAGGGTGATGGTTTGCCCGGGGGTCGCATCGTTCAACGCGGTCAGGGTTAACTTGCTCTTGCCCTGAGTTTCGCCCTTTTCGATCCTGATAAACGCCTCGACCTGGGTTTCGCTGGCGGAGACGGTCTTCTGGCTAGGTACCATCTCGTAGTCGTAGCCGGCGCGGTTTTCGCCCAAAGGCCAGACGCTGGCCGTGCCGGAGGGATCGATCCGAATCCGAGTGGTCTCCTGCGACGGCCTGTCCAGCGTCAGGGAAACGGTCACGGGAGCGCCGTTCTTGCGGAGAACCGTGCTCGAAGGTGTCAGGATCAGGTTTGCCGGTGCAAGGTCGCGGACCGTGATGGTCAACGGCTCTGTCCTCTGGTCGGGGTTGTTCGCGTTGAAGGCGGTGAAGATGATCGTCTCATCGCCCTCGCTGACACCGTCCGGGACAGTGCCTACGGTGATCCAGCCCTCGTCGTCGGGAAGTCCCCACGTGGTCTCCGGCGGATCGTCGCAGCTGGCTTGTGGGTCGGAAGGGCATTCCTTAAACGTATGGGGTCGGTCCATGAAAAAGTCGGCGTTCGGCGAAACGGTGACGTGGACTCCGAGCTTGGCCGTGCCCGATGCCTCCACCGCCACGAAATCGTCTGGAGCATCGATCACTTGGACGCGCAGGGAATCGCCCTCGGCAATGGTCGTTCTCGAAGCCTCCAGCCTGAAATCCGGGGCTTGTTCATTGTCCTCGACCACGAGTTCGATGGAGCCTGTTATGTCGTCGAACGAGCCGTCTCGGTCCGTATCGATCCCAATAGGGAGGGTGTAGGTCTCAGTGCCCTCGCGAAGCCGATCGTCGACCGGGGTGAGGACGATCTGGAAAGTCTTTTGGTTCCTCGGGATGGTGGGGTAAGAAACGCCGCTTTGCGCGGGTACCACCTGGACGTCTTCCCATATGTCGCCGGTGTAGAGCAAGCCGACGCGCGCCTGCTGAGTCACAACTTCGCTGAGAGTGACCGTCACGGTCTTCTTCGGCCCGCCCTCTCGCACCGTCACACTTGCCGGGCTGACAATGGTGGTGGGCACAGCATGGTGGTAGCGCGCCAAGGCGAAGTCGTTGTTGCCTTGCCCGGCCACCACGATCTTGCCGTTGGACTGCAGCGCCACGGCGTACGCACGGTCTCCGGTGCCGCCGATGGCGGTGGTTACCTTACCATCGGAGCTAAAGGAGGTATCCAGCGAGCCGTCGGCGTTGTAGCGCACCAACGCGATGTGGGTGCTAGTGCGTCCTGCCGCCACGATCTTGCCGTCGGACTGCACTGCCACGGCTTGCGCCCCTTCGTTGCTGGTGCCAAAGCTGGTGGTCACCTTGCCATCGGTGCTGAAGGAGGTGTCCAGCGTGCCGTCGGCGTTGTAGCGCGCCAGCGCGAAATGGCCATCGCTACTCCCGGCCACAACTATCTTGCCGTCGGACTGCACCGCCACAGCAAGGGCGTCGTCGTCGCCGGATCCGATGGCGGTGGTTACCTTGCCGTTGGAGCCGAAGGAGGTGTCCAGCGAGCCGTCGGTGTTGTAGCGTGCCAGGGCGAAATCGTCGTTGTTGCCGTTGTTGCTGATTCCTGCCACCACTATCTTCCCGTCGGACTGGACCGCCATGGCGTAGCCATAGTCGTTGCCGGATCCGATGGCGGTGGTCACCTTGCCGTCGGTGCTGAAGGAGGTGTCCAGCGAGCCGTTGTTGGCGTTGTAGCGCGCCAGCGCGAAATCGTAGTTGCTGCCGTTGCTGCTTCGCCCGGCCGCCACGATCTTGCCGTCGGACTGCACCGCCATAGCAAAGGCGAGGTCGTCGCTGGATCCGATGTTGGTGATGAGTTTGCCGTCGGTGTCGAAGGAGGTGTCTAGCGAGCCGTCGGTGTTGTAGCGCGCCAGTCCGAAGTCCTGGTCTGAGGCGTTGGCCCCTTCCCCGGCCACCACTATCTTCCCGTCGGACTGCACCGCCACGGCGTAGCCACGCTCGGAGGATCCGAAGTCGGTGGTTACCTTGCCGTCGGTGCTGAAGGAGGTGTCCAGCGAGCCGTCGGTGTTGTAGCGTGCCAGGGCGAAGTTGAAGTTGCTTTCCCCGCCCACCACAATCTTGCCGTCGGCTTGCACTGCCACGGCGTTTGCTCGATCGCTGGCACCGAAGTCGGTCGTCACCTTGCCGTCGGTGCCGAAGGAGGTGTCCAGGTCGCCGGGGCTGATGACAGCCTGCGCGTAGGCGGTGGGTTGCGCGTCGCCGACCAAAAAGACCGCCAGAGCCGCCAGCGTGACGGCTAGCAGGGGGAGGGGAGAGCGGAAAAAGAAGGTGGCCCGGGTCATGCCGGGCTGTCTGAAAAATTTAGAACGTAAGTTACAATCGGGGGGGGGGGGGGAACGGCATGGCTGATCGCATCAGGTGGGGTATCCTGTCGTTTCCGGTGTCGAACATAGCTGTCATATCATACCTCCAGCGGACAGGGCCTGTTTCATCAGCGCAGGGCTATTACAGTATAGATGGTTTTTTGGGGATGGTTTGGTGGTTTTCGTGTTGGATCTTTGCGACTCAGGTCAACGCCAGGAGCCGTTGTACCAGGTTGTGGACTAGGGGGCGGTCGGCGTCGCGTTCCCAGTCTTCCATGGTGCGGTGGTAGAAGTAGACGTGGAATTTTTCTGCGACTGCGAATAGGTGTTCGATGGAAGGGTCTTCAGCTTCTGCCGAGAGTTTGATCGCGGCGTTTTTCAGTGCGCGGTGGCTCTGGTGTGGCCAATCGCGTGCCATTGCGATGGACATTATGGAGTGGGCAGCGGCGCCCCACAGTTTTTCTGCGCCTTGCAGAGCGTCGCCGCGTTCGAACTCTTCGTCGGAAGCCGTGAGGAAACCCAGAGTGGTTTGGCGGTGCTCTGTAGGGGACATTGTTGTGGTTGCCATGCGGCGATTCTATTCTAGTGGTTGTTTGTTGTGCTGCTGGTTTTCCGTCCAGCGGAAGAGGGTAGAGTCAGTATGCCGTTGCAGCCATCGTTCCCGTGGGGTCTGCTCCGTGCCCGATACGATGGCACCTACTCTTCGGCCTGTATTGCGACGCGGCCGCCCGCCCGAACCTGGATGCTCAGATCATGCCCGTCAAGCAACAACATACCCACGAGAGGAGTGGCACCCGTCGCGTCGGACTTGATATGTCTCGGTTGTCCGTCCCAGAGCACCGTAACGCCGTAAACGTCGAACTGCACTACGCTTCCATCGGCTAGACTTGCCTCGCCAATGTAAGCGAAGGGCAACGCTAACTCGTCCACCAACGCAGTCGGCAAAGTCAAGAAACCGTTATAGCCAGTGTCCACCACGGCCTCAATGTCCTGGGTCCGACCCTCTGGTCCCTCCAAGTGGAGGGCAATCACGGCTTCATGAGCGGCATTCACAACCCCTTCAATCACCCGGTCCTCCGGGTGGATCCGGCCCCGAAGCTCCGCAACGCTCGGTAGCCGACGCGCTGCATCAAGACGTTGATAGCGCCGGGACGCAGTACCCGCAGGCGCTCCAGTGCGTCCGTCTCGTTGTCGGCAACGGCCCAGTCTCCAGCCTCCACGTCGATGGCGACGTAGTCTCCAAAGTGGTCGACTTCTACCTTAGACAGGATGTCCCGCTCGTATATCTCTTTGCCCAGCCGAATGACCTCTTTGCGCGGGCGGCGCGGAGTCACGATGGTTTCCGTTCCCTGGGTGGGCACTGTGCTCTCTGTGTCCCTCATATGTCCCCCTTAGTTATATGCATGATGCTAAAAACCAGATTGTGTCAACATATCAACATTGGAGTGTATCCTGTGACAGGCCGTCCCCGGCCACGTCGTTCTGAACGGAGCGCAGCGCCATGTCATTCTGAACGGAGCGCAGCCCCGGCCTTGTCATTCTGAACGAAGCCTCCCGCCATGTCATTCTGAACGGAGTGAAGAATCTCATACGGCACCTGCAGGACGGCTTTGTGAGATTCCTCGCTGCGCTCGGAATGACAGTTTGGCGCTTGGAATGACAGCGCGAGGGGATCGGAATGACAGTTTGCATGTCTCGGAATGACGGCCCGCTGGTCGCATAATTTCGCATCATGCGTCATATCACAGACATCCGTTCACGCCCACTATTCTACCGACGCAACGCCGCGATTCCAGGCAGCGTCTTGCCTTCCAAGAATTCCAAAGATGCCCCCCCACCAGTCGAGACATGCGTAACTGCATCGGCGATGCCCAGCGAGTTGATCGCCTCAACAGTCGAACCGCCACCAGCCAGCTTGAATGCCGATTCATTATCGGAGATCGCAGAGGCGATACATTTCGTGCCGACAGAGAATGCCTCCCATTCGAACAGCCCCATAGGTCCGTTCCACACTATCTTTTCAGCAGTTCGTATCGCAGCAACGTAGTTGGATATCGTTTGCGAACCGATGTCCAAGATGAAACCCGACTCCGGTACTGAATCTGCCGAAGTCTCGGTATACCTTGAATCTTGGGCGAATTCTTCAGCCACGATCACATCAGAGGGCAATCGCAACTTCTTGACGATCATAGGGTCGTCAAGCAACTCTCTAGCTGCCTCTAGTTCATCGTCGCTTACCTTTACGGAGCCAACGGGTTGGCCTTGTGCCGCGAGCATGGCGGAAACCATGCCGCCACCGATCAACACAGCGTCGACATTCGGGGCTAGATTCTTCACCACTCCCAACTTGTCGGCGACTTTTGAGCCGCCAAGAATCGCGACAGCCGGGCGTTCATCGGAATCGAGCGCGCGGTTGAGCGCAATGATCTCGGCGCGCATCAATAGACCGGCGTAAGCAGGTAACAGATCAGCAACGCCGACAATCGACGCGTGGGATCGATGCGACGCGCCGAAAGCATCGTTAACGAAGATGTCTGCCAGAGATGCCAGAGAATTCGAAAAATCCGCATCATTGGCTTCCTCGCCCGGATCGAATCGCAGGTTCTCAAGCATCGCGACATCGCCGTCGCTCAGCGAGTCAACGACTCGGTCAGCTTCTTCACCAACCGGACCGCCCGCGTATTTTACATCGGTACCTAGCACTTCAGACATCCGCACCCGCACCGGCTCGATCCGCATTTCTGGGACAACCTTGCCCTTTGGACGTCCCAAATGCGAACATAGCACTACCTTGGCACCCCGGCTTCGCAAAAGTTCTATCGTGGGCACCGAAGCATGGATACGGCTGTCATCGGCGATTCGCGTAGAGCCAGGTTCGAACGTCACGTTCAGATCTGTGCGCAACAAAACCCGCTTGCCGCGCAGCGCAACATCCTCGATCATCGGCAGTCTGGCAGGCAAGGCGATTTATTCCGAATCATGACCGCTGCGATGAAGATTTAATCAGTTGACCGACATCGCCGATGTCGCGAGCCAAGTCCATCAGTTTAGCGACATTCTGATCTTCGAATCCGGCATCGGCGAGGGCTTGTTCGGCTTTCCCGAGGTGTTTATGAATCTGCTCGATATTGAACTCTCTGCCGCCAGCCTCAAATGCCATCTCAACCAAATCTGATATATGCGAAGGATCGATGACGCGCTGCATGTACATCTCTCCCGCCCGTCGCATAATCGAAGGATCCTTGACCGTGTCGAATAGAAATGCTGTTGCCAAGTTCTTTTTCTTGGAGATGATCCGACCTTGTTGGACCGGGTCGCGTTCGCTCGCACCGAAGATCGCCTGATAGTCGGCTACTAGTTGCTTGGCCACTCCGATGCTCTCGCCGAATCTCCGCAACGCTTCACGTCGTTCATAGTCAAAATCGTCGTTCAGAATCGCCGCCATCTCAGCTGACGCGCCGTAAAGCGATCCAACACGCTTCTCAACCATGTCGAGATAATCTGCAACGGTGACGGATAGTCCTTCTTGGAACGAAACGTCGAGGTATTCGCCCTCGCATCGATTCAAAACAGCGTCGTCTACGATCTCCAACGCGGTGCTCACACGCTCCAACGGCTCACCCTCATCGCACAGCTGAAAGAGCGATAACCGCGCCATTGCGTGCATCCCATCGCCAGTATTGATCGCTTGCGATGGCCCCCATTTCCACCACACCGACGCCCTGCCCAACCGCTCAGTGTTCCCATCCTGAACATCGCCGTGGATCAACCCGAAATTGTGCATCAACTCAACGGAGATCGCATATTTCAACCCGACCGAGTAATCACCGTGCAATGCGTGAGCAACTGCCAGCAGCAATGAGCCGTGCAACCGGCGCTCGGTAGAGGCTAACTCGGCGGCACCACGCTCGTCCCCGTGCCCCAACTGCCACGCCATCATCTGGTAGATCTCCAAGTCTCGCCCCGCTAAAAACCCTCGGATCGCATCTTCGAGTCGATCTTCAGCCTCAGGCGGCAGCAAAACAGTCGATGCATCGGTCGAATTCATAGCTTCTACACCGCCAATGCGGTTTCAATATCGTCCATTGAAATCGGACCTTCACGCAATATCTGAACCGCGCCATTGACGACTTGGACTACGGTGGAAGCCGCCGACTCACTCCCGCACTCGCCGATCACGATCGCGTCCAATTCAACCCCCATCGCTTCATCCACAACTCGCCAATCCTTGGATGGCGGTTCGCCTGATATGTTTGCGGACGTGCCGGTTATCCCGCATCCCGTCTCAGTCATCAGTCGGCGCGCCAAATCGTGGTCCGGCATTCGCAATCCGACAGTGCCCAAGCCTCCCATCAGCACCTCTGGGACATCTTCATTGGCCTCAACCACTATTGTCAAAGCGCCTGGCCAGAACCGATCCGCGAGTGCATAAGAAGCGGCATCCAAGCCAGAGGTGAATCTTTCCGCTTGCGAGATCTCTGAGATCAGCACCGGCATCGGCGTGGTCGCGGGACGTCGTTTGATTTCGAACGCCTTTCGTATAGCCAACTCGTTCATGGCATCCACGCCCAATGCGTAAAACGTGTCGGTGGGAAACGCGATAACGCCACCAGACTTGACCGCATCAACGGCCTCGCTCAAATCGATCTGTGTCAAGGGTAGGAGAACCCGCTTTCGCCTATCTAAATCCGCACCAACCAATATCGTACATCGCCTTTTGACACATCTTCGCATCTCGACTGAGCACACCTTGGTACGCGTTAGAATCCAAGTGTGCCGCACCCTTCAACATGACCAACACCAACACTGAATCCCTCTCCCACCGCGTCGCCACGTCCGACGATATCGAACTTAACACGTACCTCGAAATCGCCGAGGGCGAACGGTTAGGAGGCGAATCCCCCGGCGTTCCGGTCCGCACCGAGTCGATAGTCATTCTCGATTTCGGCTCCCAATACAGCCGTCTGATCGCCCGACGCGTCCGCGAGGCCAACGTCTACTGCGAAATCGTTCCATTCGATGCCGGTCCCGACATTTTGCACCTGCAAGATGTCAAAGGCATCATCCTGAGCGGCGGTCCCAACAGCGTCTATGAGAACGGTGCTCCGCTGATTCCAGCATGGGTCTTCGATGCGGGAGTGCCTATCCTAGGCATCTGCTATGGAATGCAGGCATTGGCTCACCAACTCGGCGGTTCCGTCATTGCCGGCATCGAACGTGAGTATGGCCACGCGCTTCTTCGTCTGAACGGCGCTGCGCACGCGCTCTTCAAGGGCCTTGACACCTCTGTTCCGGTGTGGATGAGTCACGGCGACCGCATCTCCGAGATGCCGCCCGGTTTTCTTTCGCTCGCATTTTCCGAGAACTCGCCATGCGCCGTAATGGGCAACGAAGCGATGCGCGCCTACGGCATCCAGTTCCACCCTGAAGTTACTCACACCCAGCAGGGCGACCAGATAATCCGCAACTTCGTGCATGGCATATGCGGCGCGTCAGGTTCATGGACACCTCGCAACTTCGTCCGCGACTCCATCTTCCGCATCCGACAGCAAGTCGGGGACGGCAAAGTCGTCTGTGCGCTCTCCGGCGGTGTAGATTCCTCCGTCGCAGCCGCTCTTATCCACCGCGCCATCGGCGACAGACTAACCTGTATATTCGTCGACAACGGACTAATGCGCCGCGGCGAAGCTGAGCGTGTCCAGACCGTCTTCGCAAGCCAGCTTGGTGTCAACCTACGCTTCGTAGACGGCACCGAACAGTTCCTGTCGACTCTCAAGGATGTAAAAGACCCTGAGGAGAAACGTCGCAGGATCGGCGAGGAGTTCATTCGCATCTTCGAGCACGAAGCACGCGACATCGGAGAGGTCGATTTCCTAGCACAGGGTACGCTCTACCCCGACGTCATCGAATCGGTCTCCGCCGAAAGTACCGCCGCGCACAAGATCAAGACGCACCACAACGTCGGCGGTTTGCCTGAGAAGATGGACCTCAAATTAGTCGAGCCGCTCCGCCACATGTTCAAAGACGAGGTGCGAGACGCCGGACGAGAACTCGGTCTGTCCGCTCAATCCGTCAATCGTCAGCCGTTTCCTGGCCCTGGATTAGCGATCCGCATCATGGGCGAAGTCACCTACGAAAAGCTCGAAATCCTACGCGCCGCCGATTGGATCGTGGTTGACGAGATCAAAGACGCTGGACTATACGAGGAGTTGTGGCAGAGCTTCGCCGTCCTCACGGATACTCAAAGCGTCGGCGTGATGGGTGATGCTCGGACCTACCAGTACGTGGTCGCCATCCGCGCCGTAGTCAGCACTGACGCCATGACTGCCGATTGGGCTCGTCTCCCTTATGAAACCATCGCTCGCATGTCCAATCGGATTGTCAACGAAGTGCCCGAGGTCAACCGTGTGGTATTGGACATTACGAGCAAACCTCCCGGAACAATCGAATGGGAGTGATGGAACGTCGCGTTCGCAAAACTCAGCGATCCTAGCCCGAACGAAGCAACAACAATGAAGATCCTCGTAGTCGGTTCCGGAGGCAGAGAACACGCGCTGACGTGGAAACTCGCACAGTCAAACCACGTGTCGGAAATCGTCTGTGCACCAGGCAACCCCGGCATCGCTCAGCACGCTGAACTAGCAGATGTCGCCGCCGAGGATGTTGAAGGTTTGGTGCCTCTTGCCACTGAAATCGATGCCGACTTGGTCGTTGTCGGACCCGAAGCACCGCTCGTTCTCGGTCTAGCCGACCAACTACGGGCACGCGGCATACCCACTTTTGGCCCTTCTGCAGATGCCGCCCGTATCGAAGGCTCGAAGTCGTGGGCGAACGGCGTCATGAATCGCTACGGCATTCCATGTCCTGAGAGTCGAACATTCGACGACGCATCCACCGCGATCGAATACGTCGAATCGTGTCCTCCGGGAGGGATTGTTGTCAAAGCGGACGGGCTCGCCGCTGGCAAGGGTGTAACCGTTCCAGAGACTGCCACCGAAGCGATTGAAGCTGTAACCGACTCACTCGAACATCGCGCGTTCGGCGAGGCTGGCGAAACCATCGTCATCGAGGAACGACTTTTCGGACCTGAACTCAGCGTATTCGCATTCATCGACGGTGAAACGGTATCAACTCCCGTCGCCGCCCGCGATTACAAGCGCGCGTACGACGGCGACACTGGTGCCAACACTGGTGGAATGGGCGCGTACACCTCTCCCAATCTGTGTTCGCCCACCGACCTGGACCACATCCGCTCAACGATCCTCGAACCTGTAGCCCGCGCCCTCGTCGAAGAAGGATGCCCGTACCAAGGCGTCCTTTACGCTGGATTGATGCTTACTGAAACCGGGCCACAGGTAATCGAGTTCAACTGTCGCTTTGGCGACCCGGAGTGCGAGCCATTGATGCTGCGGCTCGAGTCCGACCTCGCTGAAATTTGCTTAGCAGTGGCAGAGGGGCGACTCGCCGATACGCCCGTCGCGTGGAACGACCAATGCGCCGTAGGTGTTGTTGTCGTGTCGAGTACTTACCCCGCGGCGTACGAGACCGGATTTTCGATACAGGGCAATCTGCCCGATGAGGATGACACCATAGTTTTCCATGCTGGGACATCCGAGAACGAAGAAGGTCAACTTGTCACGGCAGGCGGACGTGTATTGGTTGCGACAGCTTCATCGAACGAGTCCGTTCAAGAGGCCCGTACAAAGGCCTTCGAAATCGCCAAGGGCATCGAGTTCGAAGGCGCGCGCTACCGATCCGATATCGCAGTCGGTGCGGATTGAACCAATCCTGAATTAGTATTCTGCTTTTCCGACATCGCACCTGCATCAAATCCAACTACGACGTGATACCCCGCTATTCAAGACCCGAGATGAGCCGAATTTGGTCGGAAGACCATCAATTCGGCTTGTGGTTGAAGGTCGAGATCGCGGCCTGTGATGCGTGGTCCAAACTCGGCGTCATCAACGACGCTGACATGGATAAGATTCGCAACGCCAGTTTCTCTCGCGCCGAGTACGATCGCCAGTTCGAGGAAACGCGGCACGATCTAGTTTCATTCACCCGCGCCGTTGCGACCAGCCTAGGAGAAGAGGGACGTTGGATACATCACGGTCTAACCTCCAACGATGTCAAAGACACCGCCCTAGCGATGCAACTATCTGACTCAACTGAGCTGCTTCTGTCGGGCATCGACGCACTAATGTCAACACTTGCGTCCCGCGCAGTCGAGTTCAAGCACACACTCTGCATGGGCAGGTCGCATGGCATCCACGCCGAGCCTATGTCATTCGGTCTCAAACTCGCGCTGTGGTGGTCCGAGATGCGCCGCAACCGCGAACGCGTTGCGGCTATGCGGAATCGCGTATCAGTCGGCATGTTGTCAGGCCCCGTCGGGACATTCGCAGGCATCCCGATCGAGATCGAGAATCACGTCTGCGCTCAGTTAGGCCTTAAACCAGCCGAAGTCTCGAACCAGGTCATCCAACGTGATCGCCATGCCGAATATCTTCAGGTACTGGCGCTAGTAGCCGCAACTTTAGACAAGATAGCGACGGAGATTCGAGCGCTTCAACGCACCGAGATCGGTGAGGTCGAGGAGCCGTTCGGCAGGCCTGGATATGTGAGCAAGGGTTCATCGTCAATGCCGCACAAGCGCAACCCAGAGCTTTCGGAACGCATCTGCGGCTTGGCACGCGTAATCCGCTCAAACTCTATCGTGGGACTGGAAAACGTTGCTCTCTGGCACGAACGAGATATTTCCCACTCGTCGGCCGAACGCGTCGTATTGGCCGATTCGTCGCTTGCCCTTGACTACATCTTGGACCTCATGACCGGCATCATCGCTCACATGACAGTGAAGCCCGATCGGATGCGCCGAAACATGGAGATGACCCACGGGCTCGTGTTCTCGCCTCGCGTCATGCTCGCATTGGTCGAAGCTGGTGTAGAACGTGGCGAGGCTTACGACGCGGTTCAGCGCGCCGCGATGCAGGCTCTCGACCAAGAAACCGACTTCCAATCGATCATCAGTGAAGACCTGATGGTAAGCCAGCGCCTCGACGAGGCGGCACTTGCAGACCTCTTCGACTACGGCTACTTCATCGAGCAGGTCGACCAGATATTCGACCGTCTCGGCATCGAATTGAACGTGTCGGCAACGGTGTTGTCCACCTACATGCCCGGGCTCGTCCATCGTGGCAAGGTGCGCGACACCTACCGTGTGGCCGACGGCGTGCTCATGATGATCGCCACTGACCGCATCTCGGCCTTCGATGTCATCATGGACGATCCGGTCCCGCAAAAAGGTGTCCTGCTAGCGCAGATGTCAGCGTTCTGGTTCCGCAACGTCATCGGCGATATCGTTGATAACCACATGATCGCAATAGTGAGTGAATCTGATCTCGAACGGAGTGGCGCGTTCACTTACCTACCTCCTGAGTGGAACGATCGCGCGATGTTGATCCGAGAAGCAGACCGCATCGATATGGAGTGTGTCGTACGCGGTTACCTTGCCGGTGCCGGCTGGGCGGAATACGAAGCCCACGGCACTCTTAACGGAGCCGAACTGCCCAAAGGGCTCAGCCCTGCCGAGAGATTGCCGGAACCGATGTTCACGCCTTCGACTAAAGCCGAAGAGGGACACGATATGCCGTTAACTGAAGCTGAAGCGATCAAACTCGTCGGAGCGGAGCTGCACCAGCAACTCAAACGCGTGAGCATCGAGATCTACGAACGAGCCCATCAACACGCGTCCGAGCGCGGCATGATTCTGGTGGACACGAAGTTCGAATTCGGATTCGTCGACGGTAACCTGACGCTTATCGATGAGGTTTTGACCCCCGATTCGAGCCGCTTCTGGGATAAGGAAGACTGGCAACCAGGCGCATTCCCACCAGCGTATGACAAGCAACACCTCCGCGAATGGCTGATGCAGACCGGTTGGAATCGAGAACCACCACCACCCAAGGTTCCAAGCGAAGTGCTGGACATGACGCGGCAACGCTACATCTCCGCTTATGAACGATTGACCGGCTCAACATTCGCCTCCTGAACCACTGTATCCCAACCTTGAAATAGAATCGTAGTTTCATGGCACAGTCGAGAAACAGAATAGCTACCAATCGTCCCGAACACCGCCGCGGCATGACCCGCTCCCAGATTCGCGAAGAGCGTCGGGCACGCAGCAACCGCCGGAAGCAGCGCAAACGTGCAGTTCTCATCGCTCTCGGCTCAGTCGGTGCAGTCTTCATCATCTTTGCCCTTGTCTTCCAACAAGGCTTCGTTTCGCGGGACCAGCAACTCGTTGGCGAACGAGGCCCCTACAACAGCGGCGGACCGGTGCCGGAAGATCCCGATGACGGTCGTGCCCACGTCCCGGACTCGATAGTCCCGGAGACCCGTTACAGCGTCTATCCACCAACCTCAGGTCCGCACTGGAACACGCTCGGTAGTCAAGCAAACGACTTTGAACGCGCTCCCGCCGGCTGGGGGCCGTACACGCGTCCTCTGCCCGATCAAGTGCTGATCCACAACCTTGAACACGGTGGCATCGGAATGCACTACGACCCCACCAAGTGTTCCGGGGACGGATGCACGGCAATTGCTGAGGAGTTCCAACGGATCGCCAAGGAATGGAACGATGATGAAACCTACACCGGCTTCGTAATCTCGCCATATCTGGACATGGATACCGTGATTGCCCTCACCGCGTGGCGTCACCACCTACGGCTCGACGAAGTCGACGAACCTCGCATCTTGGAGTTCATAGACGCCTACTTCGACCGTGGTTTCGAGCCGCAAGTTGCAGGCATGACGCCGGCTCGATGATCGGCGATACCACGCGATGAGCGATAAATTCCTCGCCCATATCCGCGTCTACTTCAAACCGGGTGTCCACGATCCCGAATCCGAGACCATCACCCGCGCACTCGGGCGTCTCGGTTTCGACCAGATCGCGTCGCTTAGTGCGGGGAAATTCTTCGACGTGAACATCGAAGCGGACAATGCTGACGACGCCTCAAAGATCGCGCGTCAGATGTGCGAAACATTGCTCGCCAACCCGGTGATCGAGACCTACTCCGTAGAGGTCGTCGACTGATCGACGGAATCAGCCTGTGCGAGCCTCTCTCGCTTCTCCCTCAAAGCAGTTGCCATCGCTTGAGCCACAACCCCCGCAGGCGCGGCCACGATACCCAAGCCGCACAGAACCACGATCGCGGTCATAATCTTGCCGCCGATCGTCACCGGATAGATGTCGCCATATCCGACTGTCGTCAGTGTCGCCACCGCCCACCAGAGGGCATCACCCATGTGGCTGAACTGTTCCGGCTGCGTCTCGTGTTCGAAGTGGTACGCCCCGAAAGCGGCTAAGAACACGACCAACCCTGTCAGACTCATAAACAGCATTATCTCGTCACGCATCGACGAAAACGCCCTTCCGAGATCCGTCAACGCTTGACTGAATCGCACCAGTTTCAGCAACCTGACAAGCTGCAACAACCTGAAGAGGCGCAATGAGGTGAATTGCGGCAACGCGGCGATTCCAACGATCACTGCCAGAAGATCGATGATGCCGAAGAAGGAGAAGATATATTTCCGCTTCTCGGGAGCCGTCCACACTCTGACCACGTATTCGAACGCGAAAAAGATCACCGCCAAATAAGCGACATCGTCGATCCACCCCTTTTCCGGTCCCCATGCCGCCTGCCAAAGATGCGGGATGTCTGCGTCGAAAGTGGTTACGCTCACCGATGCCACAATCGCAGTCAACGCGAGCCACTCGAAAATGACCCTGCGTCGGCTCATATTCTCTGTCATCGTCGCCCTCCAGAAACTTCGCGATCGTCAGACCTGGACACCCGATCCGATTTTTCGGCTCAACGACACGGCACGAGCAGAGATGCGCGGGGGTTAGTCTGACAGCGTGCCTTTGGTGCTCGGCACTGCGCCCTCAGCACGCTCGTCCACCGATGCTGCTTCTCGGAGCGCGCGTGCGAATGCCTTGAACGCCGATTCGATCATGTGGTGCTCATTGGTGCCGCGCAGAACCGTCAAGTGCAGATTGATTCGTCCCTCGTACGCGAGCGATTCAAAGAAGTGCCGCGCCATGTCCGGGGAAAAGTCGCCAACATTTGAAGTAGATCCCATGTCTATTACGGGATATCCCCGTCCGCTCAAATCGATCACGGCATGTGACAGAGCTTCGTCGAGCGGGACGTACTTGCTCGACATACGAACGATTCCCGCACTATCGCCCAACGCCTTAAGCAAACACCGACCAAGAACAATGGCCGTATCCTCAACGGTATGGTGTGAACCAGTCTCTACATCACCGGATGCCGAAACCGAAAGGTCGATCATCGAGTGCTTGGCGAGCGCGTGCAACATGTGATTCATGAAGCCGATCGGAGTGTCGATCTCGGCTCTGCCTTCGCCGTCAATGTTCAGGCGAACGCTAATGTTGGTCTCACCCGTCTCGCGGGTTATCTCTGCGATTCGATCACTCATTTCGCACCTCAACCCTCAATTATCGAATGTGCAACCAACGCGTTTCTCGCGTTTGGCTGCATCCAAACCCATCAAACGAGCTCTTGCAGGGCATGAATGACCATGTCATTCTGTGGCGGCGTCCCGACACTGACCCTTATCGAATTCTCCAATCGCCGACCACTGAACTTCCTCGCGAAGATTCCTCGACCTGCCAGATACTCATAGACCTCGTCGCCAGACCGCCCATCGAACTTCATCAGCAAATAGTTCGCTGTCGATGGCGAGTAGCTGATGCCGGGCAACTCCTCGATAACAGACTCGATCCGTTTGCGTTCATTGGTCAATGTGTCGATGCGCGACATCAACTTGGCTTTGTTCTCCAAAGCTGCTAAAGCCGCCGACTCGGCCGCGATGTTCAGGTTGTATGGCTGCTTGATGGTCATCAGATGGTCGATTATCAGTTCCGAACCAACCGCGTAACCGACCCTCAAACCAGCGATCCCAGCCCATTTGCTGAAGGAACGAATAACCACCAGATTCTCATATTCGTCCAGCAGTCCAGCCGACGTCTCGCCGCAGAACTCGTAGTAGGTCTCGTCCACCACCAAGACGATACCCGTGTCCAGAATCGCTCGTGCGTCTTTGTCGGGCAACAGATTGCCAGTCGGGTTGTTAGGCGAAGCGATGAAGAGGATCTTGGCACCCGTACGCTCTATAGCTTCCGTCGTAGCATCGATGTCGATCTCCCAATCATCACGACGCTCAACCGCGATTAACTCAGCTTCTGCGATCCGCGCGCAGAACTCATACATCCCGAACGTCGGCGGACAATCGATCATCGACTCGCCCGGTGCTACGAACAGCTTCGTCAGAAGTTCTATGATTTCGTCTCCCCCTGAACCGGCGATGATCTGTTCAGCGGGACGCCCGGTGTATTCAGCCAAAGCTTCTCGCATTCGCACCAAATCCTGGTCCGGATACTCATGTATCGGCAATCCTGTAAGAGCGTCCGTAATCTCCCGCAACGGCTCGTAGGGGTTTTCGTTCGCATTCAGCCGAATCACATCGGCCGGATCAATCCCAGCCGCGGTCGCCAAGTGGTCCGAGTGCTGCGCACCGACATAGCCGGTTGGATTGTAGAGATGCGGTCGCATCATGTCTCGCAAATCACGCATCGTTATCGTTGCCTGTCCTATTCAAAATTGCGTTGATGCAGCAATACTACTTTCGACGACGGATGTCTGACGCGCGGGCGTGAGCTTCTAGCAACTCCAATCGCGCGAGATCTGATGCCGCCTGCGATATTGACGCGAACGTGTCCTCGTCCATATCCAAGAACGGCGTCACTCGCACGAAATCTCTCGCCGACAACGCCGACGAGAAACGAGCCGACCCGCCCGTAGGCATGACGTGGCTCGGTCCGGCCACGTAGTCAGCCATCACCTCGCCAGATTGTTCGCCGATGAAGATTCCCCCAGCGTTGCGAGCCATATCGAGAAAGCCGTCCGCGCCTGAGAACCCCATGCAGAGATGCTCTGGAGCGAACTCCTCAGCGACCTTCAACGCCTCGTCAATGGAATCGACTACCACTGCTGCACCGCGTCCGTTCAAAGCAGAACCCGCAATCTTGGCGCGTGGCAACATCTCTAACTGCGTCGCCAACTCCGCCTCAACTGCGTCCACAGCTTTGTCAGATAACGCAACCAAAACCGGAGCAGCTAGTACATCGTGCTCCGCCTGCGCCAACATATCCGCAGCCGTTACCGCCGCGTCAGAATTGTCGTCGATGATCACCATCGTCTCGGTCGGACCGTAAATCCCGTCGATGCCCACCATGCCATATACCCGCCGTTTCGCCGCAGTGACCCAAATGCTACCCGGACCGCAGATGACATCGACCTTCGGAATCGACTCGGTGCCAACCGCCAACGCGGCAACCGCTTGAGCGCCCCCGACGGCGAACACGGCATCAACTTCTGCTATGTCGCAGGCGGTCAAAACTGCCGGGTGCGGCGATCCATCCGGGCCCGCAGGTGTCACAACGCACACATAAGGCACGCCCGCAATCCTCGCCGGCACCGCAGTCATCAGCACCGTCGATGCCAAAGGCGCAGTGCCACCTGGAATGCAACATCCAACAGAGCCGACCGGATGCACCACCTCGCCGTAGCCAGCCTTCACATCTCGCCACGACTCCGGCAACGTACGCCTCTGAAAAGCTGCAACCCGCTTAGCAGCGAGCTCCAAGGCAGCAACCTCTTTCGACTGCAATTGATCTTTAGCTGAACGGATAACTTCAGCAGGAACTTCGAAGTCTTTAAGGTCAACGCCGTCTAAGGCATTTGATATTCGGCGCACAAAGGCATCGCCGTGCGTCCGCACATCTGCGATGACTCGATCAGCGAACGCTTCAGGCGACAGCAATTCGCTATAGATACCACCCCCGTCCGTCTTCGGTTCATCGCCGCCATCCGCCGTGCTGCGGTTCGAAAACTCGGCTATTGCGGCATCTAGGCCGTGAATTCGCCTCAGCACGGATCAACCGCTCCAGAGAACTGGTCCAGATTCTCGATCAGCTTCGCATATAGCGTGCATTCGCTCTGATACAGGAACTGCAAGTCCGTGACCGCAGTGCCGGTGCCACCCAACTGCCGCAAATGGTCCACCACGCGCAACACATCGCTCTTTTTGGTCACGATCTGCACCGCGAACCAACGATTGCCATCGCTCGTGTAGACGCGAGAAACCGTCGGGCCGGTCATTCCCGACAGTTCTCGCGAGGCCAATATCATCTCAGCGATATCGCCCTCTGACTCGCCTTTGACGTTTGCAGTTACCCGGCGATACGATCTTGAGCGCAGTCTTGACTCGATACGCTCTAACAGACGCCGTGTCAAATCTAATTTGTCGTCCGATCGGGCGAGCAGGGCCGCGTTCCCGATCATAATCGCCTGCGATTCCATCGCTACGCCGTCAACCAGCGTTCGTAAATTGTTCTCCCTCAACGTGTTACCCGTGTCCGATATGTCAGCGATGATGTCCGCATAGCCGATGCGGGGTGCCGCCTCGAGTGCTCCATTGATGGCAACCATCGAGAAATAGTTGATGCCACGGCGATTGAAAAAACGCTTCACCAATCGCGGATACTTCGTCGCTATTCGCAAGTCTCGTCCGCGATCGTGGAACTCCAAACTCAGGTCCGAAAGATCGTACATCGATGTGATATCGAGCCAAGAATCCGGGACCGCAATCACCAGCCGCGAGTTTCCATACTCCAGATCTGGTACGACCATCAACGAATCGCCGTCTTCCAACCGCGATTCCAGATAGCGGTCCAGTCCCACGATGCCCAAGTCGGCGTTGCCAGAATCGACAATCGTCGTGATGTCGGATTGTCTCTGATAGATAACCTCAACGCCAGGTATCGACGGCATCATCGCAGTGTACCGCCGCGAATTGACACGGCTCACCGCCGCATCAGACTCTGCAAGCAGCTTTGCCGCGCCCTGTTCGAGAGCGCCAGTCGACGGTATCGCGAGTCGCAACGTGTCCATCACTCAGCAACCCACGTTAGAGAGCCTGAAACATCCACCAAAGCGACCTTCGCATCGTCGAGAGAAGCCGCTACGTCAACTGCGTCAACGGTCGTGTCGAAGAGCGTGAAAACGTCATAGCCCTGAACACGCAAGTCAGCGGCCGCATCGACGATCAACGCTTGGGCATTCTCGTCAGCAGGACCCAACACGACGATCCTACGACGCATTTCAGGCTGCGTAGAGCCGCTGTTCAATTCCAATATCGTGTCCAGATTCAGCGCAAATCCTAGTGCCGGAACATCCTCGTCAGATCCCAGTGCGGTTGCCAATCCATCGTATCGCCCGCCTCCACCCAACGTAACGTATTCACCATCGACTTCCGTGTAGACCTCGAAGGTCATCCCGGAGTAGTACGCGATCGATGTCGCCAGTCCGAAATCTACCGAGATGTTGGATTTATCCACACCCGCACTCTCGGCAGCCTCCATCACCGATTGGATGGCAGTGATATTGTCCAGATCCCCCAACCCGTACTCCTCAGCGATGCAAGCCGCGTTAGTTATCGCGTCGCGATTGATTTGTGCAATCCTACGCATCAGTTCCATCGCCTTCGGGAAATCAGAGTTGGCGACATCGCTTTCCACCTTTCGGCGGAGTCCCGTGACAACCTCCTCAGCGGTACGCGATGTCTGTTCTGCCGCGCTGGGCAGTTGGACTGATCCGGTAGCTAGACGCGTCAGCAAGTGAGCGGCAGATGCTTGCGTCTCGACTGAATGTTGACCATCCATCGGCACCAGCCCTAATCTGATCGCTTCCTCCTCAATCGCGGCACCATCGTCATCGCTGGTACTGAAATCTGGGACGTGGTTCGCGAGAAAAAGTGCCGCGCGTTCTGATAAGTTAAAGCATCCCAGCATCTCCCATATCAGACCGACATGGCCAACACGTATCGCGACGTCTTGAATACCCAGCCGCTTCGCCATCTCGTACGCGGTCGCGATGATCTCGCCGTCCGCAGCAGCCTGCGTCGCGCCGATCAATTCTGCACCGGCTTGGATGTATTGACGCTTGCTGGGAACCGAATTCGGCGGTGCGTCGAATGGCCGCTCGGTGTACCTGAATATCGGCGATGCGTACTGGTAACGCATCGGGTACATCGCCCCGTCCTGCTCCAATGCATGACGTATCACTGGAGCTGTCAACTCCGGACGCAGTGTGATGTCGCTCCCGTCCGGCGCTAGGAAGTCAAAGAGTTGGCTGGAAAGCAATCCTCCAGATCGACGCAAGAACAGCTCCGTCTGCTCTATCAACGGCGTCTCTATGGGCTGGTAGCCACGCGAATAAAGAACGTCACGAGCGGTTCTGATCGCCGAATCGAGTCGCTCGAAGTCTCGACGCGCCCGGTCTTCAAATCCGGGGGCGCGCCGTATCTTGCCGTTACGGCCCATATTCGACCCTGTCTTGGGCTGGTCCAGAATTCACCGGGATGCGAGCTAGCGGTTGATTCGACAATTATGATGCACTAATGATTTCACGTCGCACCACACCATTGAGATTCTAATCCGCTGTATCAAGTTGACTTGAAAATCGCCGAAACGAACGTCACGCACCACAATTCAAGCGGAATATCGTCATCACCTTCTGTTTTTTCTTCATCACTCACGATTTATGGCAAATTATCATCACATTGTCTGAAGAAACGATGACTATCGCACCGAATGATGGTCTTTTCTTCGTGTATAGGACAATCAACCATGCAGTCGATGCAAGCCAGAGATGCAGTCGTTATCGGAGCCGGCGCGGTCGGTTGCGCCGTAGCTTTGCGCTTGGCGCAACACGGAATCATTCCCCACGTCGTCGAACGCGATGATGTCGCATTCAACGCCTCTGGATACGCCTGGGGAGGACTCTCTGCCCACTTCGGCAGCGGTGTGCCCGGCCCGATGACCAAGCACTATCGCGACGCGATCGACAAACACATCGAACACTACGAGCAGGTATCAATCGAAGCGTCACTAGATTGGCAACTTCAACGCGTAACCTCCCTATCCCTAGCCGATGACGAAACAACAGCGAAGGACATCGCCGCAGATGTCGAGTGGATGCGATCCGAAGATTTCGAAGCCGAACTGATCGGATCCGATGAGATCTACAAACTGGAGCCGGCTGTCCGAACCGGCATGATTTCCGCTTCACTCGTCAACGCAGGTTGGGAACTCGACAGCTACACCTACACCAAAGCACTGGCAAACGAGTGTCAGCGTCTCGGAGTTACCTTCGCCTCAGGCACCGTAGCAAGCGTATCGACTGCAGGTGGCAAAATCATCAGCGTGAATCTCAACGATCAGGAGCGCATCGATACACCCATGGTCGTAGCCGCCACTGGACCATGGGTGAGCCAGATCGACGGCATCCCAGAACTACCCGTTAAACCGATAAAAGGTGAAATCATCCGCCTCGAACGCGATGGAAACGACCTCCAAAACCGCGTCGGTTTCGGTGGCTTCAACGTTGGACGCAAACCCGACGGCTCGGTCTGGGCCGGAACCTACGAATGGGACCGCGGCTTCAATCGCGACATCACCGAAGAGGGGCGTAGACACATTATGAACGGGGTCACAAGCTACATCCCGTCACTGGCTGGTCTGAGAATCATCAAGACCACCGCTTGCCTCCGGCCGGTCACCAGCGACGGCTTACCCATCGTCGGCGCGTCGAACGCGGCTGACGGCCTTTACTACGCTAACGGTGCCGGCAAAAAAGGCATTCTCCTATCGCTCTCGATAGCAGATTGGATTGCAAGTCAAGTCGCGCACGACATCGCGCCACCAGCAATCTTTTCGCCTTCTCGTTTCGAAAACATCTAACGTCGGATCACCCCGACGTTCACAACCACCTACAGCGATGTTACCGGAGGCTAACTTTGACGCTGGTATATTGGTAATCATTCATCCGACACCCGACGACACACCATGGGATTTCCCATCATGGCAGAGAGCACTCCCAAATACCAGAGCAACACCAGCGAACGAGCGCACGGCTTCTTCAACACCAAGTGGGGCGACGCCTTTGAAGATTCGATGACGCGCGGCAAGCTGAGGAACTACCGCGCACCTGAAGACCGCGAAAATCTCGACTCCGAAGAGCGTCGAGAATTCTTCCGTGAAGGCGCATACCCGTATCAGCGCAAAATCAGCCTCGATGCCTATTACGAGCACAAGTTCCCGCTCCAGATCGAACTCGTCAAGATGCAGAACTGGGTGCGAGACAGTGGCGAGAAGGTATTGATCGTATTCGAAGGCCGCGACGCTGCCGGAAAGGGCGGTACGATCCGTCGATTCATGGAGCATCTGAACCCCCGAGCAGCCAAGGTCATAGCACTCGAGAAACCCACTATCGAAGAATCTGGTCAGTGGTATTTCCAGCGATACGTGCGACACCTGCCAACCGAAGGTGAGATAACCCTGTTCGACCGCTCCTGGTACAACCGCGCCGGGGTCGAAAAAGTGATGGGCTTTTGCAGCGAAGAGGAGTACGACCGATTCCTTCTTGAAGCCCCGCGGATCGAGGAGATGTGGGCAAACGCCGGCATCCGAATTATCAAGCTCTACTTCTCGGTCAGCCGCGTTGAGCAGGAACGCCGGTTCAAGCGACGCCAACGCGATCCACTCAAGCAGTGGAAACTGAGCCCGGTTGATCTCGCGTCGTATCACCGCTGGGACGAATACACTACCGCCAAGATGGCGATGTTCTACCACACCCACACCGATTTCGCCCCCTGGTACGTCATCAAATCTGATGACAAGATGCGGGCGCGCATCAACGCTATACGCCACGTCCTCAATCTTCTCCCGTACCACGGAAAAGACAGCAACGTAGTCTACGACGCCGACCCATGGATCATCGCCAGCGCCGAAGAAGCTTTCGACGTCAAAGGCAAATCCAGCTACGGCACCAGCGCAAACGGACAAGCCGCCACGAGTGAACTCGCCTCGGTTTCGACCTAACTGGCGAACATCCCTATTGCGCCGTAAACCCGCCGTCGATCACCAGACACGCTCCCGTTACGAACGAGGCTTCGTCCGAGGCCAGGAACAGCACCGCACGTGCAATCTCGATCGGTTGAGCAAACCGGCCGATCGGATGCAACGCGACGATCCGGTCATACATTTCCGGGTTCTCCCATGTCCCGCGTGTCATCTCCGTGTGCGTGAAACCGGGGCACACTGCGTTGACCCGAATATTCTGCTTAGCCAGTCCAAGCGCCATATCGCGCGTCGCATTCACCACACCGCCTTTTGAATGCGGATACGGATTGAAGCCATCCGTGATGAAATCGGGGTAGCCGATTAACCCTCGGATCGAGGCAATGTTCACAACCGCGCCACTGCCCTGCTCCTTCATCTGTTCAACCGCGTGGCGAGCCATCAACACTGTGCCTTTCAGGTTGACATCGATCACGAACTGCCATCGCTCCTCGTAGGTCATATCCAATGCGCTCCGCGAGCCGACTCCTGCGCTGTTCACGAGAACATCGACGTGTCTAAACTCATCGACAGTAGCATCAACCGCCGCCGCGCAACTGTCGCTGTCCGTTACATCAACCGAGGTCGCCATCGCTGAGCCTCCAGCTTCGCGGATCTCACTGGCAACACGCTCCGCACCTTGCTTATTCAAATCCGCAATCGCAACCGTCGCGCCCTCTTCGGCAAACAACTTTGCGCTCGCCTCACCGATGCCACTACCACCGCCGGTAATCAACGCCACCTTGCCTTCTAATCGCCCCAAACCGATCGCTCCCGTCGTCTGTGTATGTTCCATCATCAATTTACTCTCCCTCTATCCCGCCGTGTACCCGCCGTCTACCGGCAGGCACGAAGCTGTCACGAACGACGATTCATCCGAAGCGAGATACAACGCCGCATACGCAATCTCGATCGGCTCGCCGAGTCTTCCCATCGGATGCAACGACTCCAGATGCAGCCGCATGTCGTCATCATCAGTCAACGATTTGGTCAAAGCCGTGTACGTGAAGCCTGGACATAGCGCGTTGACGCGTACGCCACGCTTTGCGAAAGCCACACCCATATCACGCGTCATCTGAACCACACCGCCCTTCGAGTGCGGATACGGGTTGAAACCATCGCTCATCCCGGTCGAATATCCCACCAAACCGATGATCGAAGCCAAATTCACAATTGAACCATAACCAGCTGGAAGCATCACATCCGATGCGGCGTGAGACATCAACATGCTGCCCTTGAGATTCACATCAATCACCCAGTCCCACTTCTCCTCGAAGTCCCACTCCAGCGGTGCCTTCCGAGGCGTCACGCCTGCACTGTTCACCAGCACATCCAAACCGCCGAACCTCTTAACTACCTTCGCCACCAGGTCCTCGCACTGCTCACGCTTCGTGACATCCACAGAACCCGCGGCTGCCGGTCCACCGCGCCCAGTCACCCGATCTGCCACATCTTGTGCGGCACCAGCCTCCAAATCAGCACAGAACACGTTCGCGCCCTCTGCGCTGAATAACTCAGCGCACGCTGCACCAATACCCGAACCTGCGCCCGTTATCAACGCCGTCCTATCATCAAGTCTGCCCATGTTCGCTCCAATGCTCGATGCTCAATCAGCGATAGTAAGTTTATGTTCACTCCCAGCCGTACGCGCATTGTCTATAGCCACAGCGGTGTTTGCTAGCATGAAGTCTACCTAGCCCTTAAAGAGCAGTCTAATGACCACCGCACCCAAACAAGAAGACTCCATTAGCTACATTGAAGTTCAAGACCTTGAAAATCAGGTCGCCGAAACCATCGCCAAGGTGTCAACTGGCGAACAAGAATTCGTCATCACCCAGAACGGCAAACCAGTATCCCGCTTGACTCGATACGAACCGCAAGCGCAAGCGAAACCGCCCAAGCAAACGCTGGTGTTTGGAGAATTTCGAGACCAGATAGAAATCCTCGGCGACATTGTTGGACCAATGCCCGAAGAATGGTACGCGAAAGAAGACGATAGCGACGAGGAACTGTTTTGATCGTTCTCGACACCCACGCGTTGCTATGGTTCGAAAGATGCGACCCGAAATTGGGTCCGAAAACGCACCAAATCATCGTGGAAGGATTGCAGATCGGTGAAGTAGCCATTTCCGCTCTGTCAGTTTGGGAAATCGGCATGTTAGTCCAAAAACGCAGGATCCGGCTAGGGAGCGCGCTCACCTCTTGGAGACGAGTGTTTCAAGACCGCGGTTTGATCGAGATTCCCGCCTCAGGCGATATTGCAGACCGAGCAGCGAGGCTAACGAACATGCATGGCGACCTCGCGGACCGAATCATAACTGCCACAGCTCAGATTTTCGGTCGCCTCGTTACCGCCGATCGACACATCCTATATTGGTCAGGTGAATTGGATCGTTTCGACGCTACCGAATAATCTCCAACGAAATCACCATTCTTGACACCCCCTCTCAGGCGATACAATCTCTATCGCCAACCATGACCACCTCGCGCCGTAGACACCGCTCACGTCCGGTTCATCCCGAAGAACCAGAGCAACCTATATCCGAACCAGCGCAGTCCGAGGCTCAAGTCGAAACTCGTCGCGAGCCAGAACCTAAATCCGCGACCATCGAATCCCTAGGACTCGAGTTCGCCGGGCCTCTACGTCGCATCTATGCCTTCGCGGTGGATATCGGATTGCTTTTGATGCTCAAATTCATCATCGATTCTGCTTCGGGCCAGATTGGATTCAGTCTTGATCCTCGACGTAGCATCTTTGAAGTCGCGATCTTTCTCGCATACTTCATTCTTCCCACCGGCATTTTTGGACGCACTATTGGCAAATGGGTCGCCGGTATATCGGTAGTCGACGAAGAGGGGAACAAGCCCGGTGTCGCCCTTGCTATTCCCCGTGAAGCAGTCGGACGTTTCGTGTCCGCCATCACTTTCGGCATCGGCCTGATTTGGGTATTCTTCGACGACAAACGCCAAGGCTGGCACGACAAGATAGCCGGAACATACGTCATCATCGTTCCCAACAGCGGCGGTCCCGGTTTCCTCGCTCGCATGTTCGCACCCCAAGACGAGAAAAATCCAGCCCAGAACCGACAACATCGAGTTGGACACCCACCACATCGGCGCAGACGACGAAACCGCCGCCGAAGCTGACACGTTCCAACCCTACAGACCATCCGAAAGGCCTGACAAACCATGGCAATCTCAAAACTTGCTCGAGAACAGATGCAGGCGAGTTCGTGGATCCGCCGCATGTTCGAAGAGGGCATGGAACTCAAAACCATCCACGGACCCGAGAACGTTTTCGATCTATCCCTTGGCAACCCGCTCCTCGAACCGCCGCCAGAGTTCAAACAAGCACTTGCCGAGATTGCCCAAGAGCCAGATAGCGGTCTGCACCGCTATATGCCGAACCCGGGGTTCATGGAAGCCCGCGCTGCCGTCGCAGAGGCACTGACCGAAGAGTCCGGCACTCGTTTCGAACCAACCGACATCATCATGACAGTCGGTGCCGCCGGTGCTATCAACGTTGCCCTTCGCGCGCTACTAGATCCCGGCGACGAAGTCATCATCATCGCGCCCTATTTCGCCGAGTACATCTTCTACATCCAACATGCAAACGGCGTCTATCGCGAGGCGCAATCGACTCCGGACTTCATGCCCGACCTCGATTCGCTCGCGTCGCTTATCAATGATCGCACTCGCGCCGTAATCATCAACTCGCCCAACAATCCATCAGGTGTCATCTACCCCGAATCTGGCATCGCCGAGATGGGGAAAATCATCCAAGCCGCCGAAACCAGACACAGAACCGAGATCTACCTCATCACCGACGAGCCGTATCGAAAACTCATCTACACCGACGAGCCGTACCCATTCGTCTTCAAGCACCACGTTCGGACAATCGTTGCAACCTCGCACTCCAAAGACCTTGGTCTCGCTGGCGAACGAATCGGATACATGGCCGTAAACCCAGACGATCCCGGCAAAACCGACCTCCTCGACGCGTCGGTATTCATGCTCCGCACCTTAGGTTTCGTCAACGCTCCTGCGATCATGCAACGCGTTGTATCCAAACTCCAGCGGTCAAGCGTTGACATGTCGCAATACCTACGCAAGCGAGACATCATACATTCCGGCCTCACGAAGATCGGATACCAGTGCAATCTCCCCGACGGTGGGTTTTACCTGTTCCCCAAATCCCCGATGTCCGACGATGTCGCATTCGTCACCCTATTGAAATCCAAACTCGTACTCGTCGTCCCTGGCGTCGGGTTCGGCATGGGCGGCTACTTCCGAGCCTCGTACTGTGTCGAGGATGAGGTATTGCACGGTTCACTCGACGGATTTGCTGAAGCCTTCAAAGAAGCCTGCGCTGGTAGATAGAATCGACTCTCATGCTTGCAAACATACCTAGAAACCACCGTCATTCCCGCGTAGACGGGAATCCAGAGGGCATGGGCAAACGGGGTGTTGGTCTATTCAGACCACTCTTCCACGTTTCCCAGCAGTTGTACGAAGGTCTTGAGAAATCCAGAAAATATGCGCGGTCATACTTTCTGCTCCCTTCCTCTATCGCTTTGCTCGTCATCTTCGTAGCGGCATGTAGCGAGGACGCGGAACCAACAGCAATCGTCTTGCCGACAGCCACTCCAGGAACCATGTCCGTCACGGTTACTCCAACGATCCTCCAAGACGAAGACGACAAGAAGGTGCAAGTCGGTTTCAATCTCGGCCTGCAAGGCTACTCCCAGCAAGGCGCTGGTGTTGTCCGACAACTTGACCGCGGAACCTGGATCAAGGTAACCGTTCGCCCGGCACCCGGCACCATTCAACAGATAAGCATCCGTCAAGGACGATGCGAAAACGCCACCGACCTCCCGAACTTCCAATGGGTCGAGACTCTAGACCCTGCGATTGGCGGCGTTTCCGAAACCACTCTCACCGAACGCCACGTCAGCACCATCCTAGACGGCAACCACGCCATCGCCGTATCCATCCCCGGCGGCACCTTCTCACAAGTAGCCACCTGCGGCGACCTCCCAGACCTGAGCCACCTCGAAATCCCCGAATCGGCCGAGGGATAGACAGGTATCGTCCCCTCTCCTTTGAATGTTTGCACAACCCTCCCCCTCGATGCACAAGGGGGAATGAAGGGGGTTTAGAGACAGATACGGCATCCCCTGCGAACTTCACTACGCTGGTTCGCGTCCCTTTCGCTGCGCGAAAGGGACGGATCGTCAAGTTGTGCAAAGGATCCTTGATGGGAGAGAGTGATCCGCTCCCTACACAGGCTCCTTCAACCCCGAGCCGGTAACCGGCACCACCACCCGCGCATCCTCGCTGATCAACTCTTGATTCACCATCTCCTCCAAACCGGCAAATGCCGCGGCAGACGTAACCTCGCAGAATATCCCTACTTCCGATGCCAACCACTTCTGCCAAAAACCCATCGCAAAGTCTGAGACCGCAACTGCTGAACCGCTAGAATCGTTGACTGCGCGAGCCGCCTGAGATGCCCTCGGCGGATTACTTACCGCAATCCCAGACGCAGCCGTAGGATGTGCTTCGCGCACGTCCCAAACCTCACCCTCGATCGCCCGTATCAGAGGCTGAACCCCTGTCGATTGCACACAATGGATCCGGGGAGAATCGCCGATCGGATACCCTGCGAAACATCCGATCAGCAACGCCCCATTCCCAGCTGGAGCGACGATATCGGTAGGCGATTCTTCCAAGTCCTGCTCGATCTCCCCAACAATCGACTTGACGCCCTCCGCAAACCAAGGGCTCAACGCGTGCGACAGATACGGTATGCCCTCCTGTTCTGCAAACTCCATAGCAGCATCCGTCGCAGCCTGCCTCGGACCGTCGATGAGATGCAATTCCGCTCCGAATATCCGAATCTGATCCAGTTTCCCTTGAGCCGCGCTCGACGGTGCAAATATGTGCGCCTGCATCCCCGCTCTAGCCGCATAAGCCGACATCGATGCCCCGGCATTGCCCGACGAATCCTCGACGAACTCCTCAATCCCCTCTTCTGCCGCCGCCGATACCAAAACCGCGCTACCACGATCCTTGAACGAACCGGTAGGCGAACAGAACTCCAACTTTGCCCATAATGCTTCGATCCCGAACTCTTCCGCCAATCGGTCCAGCTTGACCAAAGGAGTATTGCCTTGACCGAGGTCTACGGTGATATGCGACGACGCCAACGGCAATCCCTGTACCGCATCAGACGTATCGAAATACCGGATGTCGTACACCCCACCACAGTCACTATAGACGTTCCGAACCGACGGCACATCCGCGACCGCTCCAGAATCAGCACAGACCAACTCAAATCGCTCCGAACGAGCGTCAAGCACCTTTGACAAGCTGCAACCTCCCCGAAGTGCTACTCGGTCACTTCTGACGCAATACTGGGCTCGAACACACTCAGTCCCACACCCCTGCGTGCCTTACCTCGGCTCACCGCGATCGCGCCGCCATCCGAACGCCAGCAGGACGATCCGGCCAGCGTCGAATCGTCGCCGAACTCGATGATGTTCATTCCGCCAGCAACATTCTTGACCATCGTGATGTCGTGGCCAATGTTCCGTAGCGATGACGCTGCTTCAGAGCCAAACCCCTCCTCCAACTCAACCTCCTGCCCCTGCGTGAACATCCTTGGAGCCTCAATCGCTTCCTGCGGCGTCATCCCGTGATCGATGATGTTCACAATCGCCTGCGCTACCGATGTCCAGATGCGTATACCGCCTGGGAGACCGAGTGCAAACGCCGGTCGTCCCCCTCTATACACGATCACCGGTGCCATACTGCTCGCAACTCGTTTGTACGGCTCAACTGAGTTGGCGAGATTCGGGTGAGGATCGAAGTTTGCCATGGTGTTATCAAGCAAAACGCCCGTACCCGGAACCACCACCTTCGAGCCGAAGATGTGGTTGATCGTCTGCGTCGCTGATACGATGTTGCCCTCTCGGTCCGCGGTAGTGATGTGCGACGTATCATCCGATTCTGCCAGCAATGGCGATGCCAGGTCCGGCATCACTGTATTCGGCAATATCAGGCTCATCAACTCCTTCGCGTGAAACTCTGAAAGCAGTCGATCAAATGGAATCTCCTGGAACTCGGGATCCGCCAGATACCGGTTGCGGTCCGCAAACACCAACTGCATCGCCTCGACCATCAAGTGAATCGTCGCGCTGCGTCCAAAGCCCATATCGCCGATGTTTCGCAATGCCAGTACGTTCAAAAACTCGATGAGGTGTAATCCGCCAGCAGATGAAGGCCGTGGCCCGGTAACCGTGTAGCCTCGATATTCGCCCGTCACCGGCTCCCCGCGACGTGTCCGATACCCGAGCAGATCATTCATCGTGATGATCCCGCCTTGCGACTGCGAATACCGAACAATCTCCTCGCCCAACTCACCTCCATACAGGTAGTCCGAACCCTCCAAAGCGATCCGCTTCAAAGTGCTCGCAAAATCACGCTGCACCACCAGATCGCCCGGATTCGGCACCTCTCCGCCCGGCATGAAGATGCTGCTGGTCGCGCTGTACTGCCGTAACAGATCGGCATTGTCCGCTACGAACCCGCAGTAGTGCTCGCTGGCTCGAAACCCGTTCTCCGCATGGCTGATAGCCGGCTGCATCACCTCTGAAAGCGAAAGTTTCCCGAACTCCAATTGAATCTCGCACCATGCCTTCAACGATCCCGGCACGCCCGACGCCAGCACTCCCGTCTGGTTAAGATCACCCCGCGCACGCATGTAGTTCGGCCACTCGTCCGAGATCGGCGTGAACATGGCCATCGTCGCCGCGCCAGGCGCCTGCGAGTAGTTGTCAATAGCTATCCGACGCCCGTCAGCTAAGCGGATGTTCATAAAACCAGCCCCGTAAACACCCATCTTCATCGGCTCCACGACCGACAAAGCGAACATCGTCGCCACCGCCGCATCGATGGCGTTGCCGCCAGCCGTCAGCATCTCCGCACCTGCCGCCGATCCCAACGCCTGCGTTGATGCCACAACACCGTCGTACCCGACCACCGGCCGGTTTTCCGGACTGAACGTTACCGGGGCGTTCTCGCGCCACCGCTGAGAAGTCAACGCGCCTGCTGGCATCCGAGATTAGTCACTTTCTTGCTTTATTGAGTGTTATCGCCACACAAACCCATCCTTCCCACTCCTAAAAATCATATCCACCCTAGTTAAAAACACTCGTTTCAACGGAGTTTGACATCTCAAGCGATAATGTAACTATTCGACACTAGTCCCCCGTCATTCCCGCGAACGCGGGCGCTTCAGCGGGCGGAACGACCATCCAAAGGAAAGACCGCAAATATGCCGATAATCACTGTCGAAGGCAGAGTTGGAGCAGGAGCACCCGACCTGGGTCGCCTCGTCGCTCGCGAGTTGGAGATCGACTTCGTCGATCGTCTCATCCTTGCCCAGATCGCGAGGAGGGTAAACGCCACCATGCGCGCCCTAGTCGACCAGGAGCGCCGCGTGCCTTCACTGGTGAACCGTTTGGCTCTGCGCGTCCAGCGTGTCCTCGAACGATCCGCCGTCGCCGGCATGGGGGGCGACCCCTACTTCGGCCCCGGCGTCGAAGACCTAATCTCGCGCCAATACAGCGAGTACGAGGAAGAACCACATACAACTGCCGAGGAAGTCGACGATGAGCGATTCATCGCCACGACACGTGAAGTCATCGAAGATGTCGCCGACCAAGGAAACATCGTAATCCTCAGTCGTGGCGGAGCCGCCATCCTTCGAGAACGCAACGATGTCGTGCGCGTCGGCGTTGTTGGGCGAATGGAAGACCGCGCCCAGAGAGTAGCCGAACGCGAAAACATCTCCATGGACGAAGCACGAGACTTCATCACCCATTCAGATGCCGCACAGCACCGCTACTTCGAAAAAGCATTTGGCACAAGCCCAATCGATCCGTTTCTATACCACTTCATGTTCAACACTTCCGACGTCACCATCTCATACGCCGCGAGAGCGACCGTTTTAGCCGCCGAATCGCTCGACGACGACGGCAAACTCTAGCCGTCATCTAGAATCGAAACAACGCACTCCGTCATTCCCGCGTACACACTAATGTCATTCCGGCGAAAGCCGGAATCCAGAGGGGCGGCGGGAGGAACGCTCGACCAGAAACCAACCAAAGCCAACGCAACTCACACATGCCACCTCGCAATCGCAACCGACGACGCTCAGGACGCCGACCTAACGTCTTCGTCCAATCCGAACAACCCACAGGTCGGAGGCAGACCAACGACGAGCCGGAATCTGAGAACGCCGCCATCGTCGAACCGTCCCCCGTCCTATCCGCAACCTCCGTCGCTGTCGCCCGACAGCACCCCGCCGGAGCCCGACGCACCCAACGCACCCGTTCCGAAGTCTACGCTCGCACCTTCCCCCGCGAAATCCGCAAAATGGGCATCCTAGCCGCCGGCATCGTGGTCGCCCTAACCATCTTTACTATCGTTCTTTAAGCCCGTTTACTACGGCTTCCAAACGACAATCGTCCCTTTCGCTCTGCGAAGGGGGCGAGCAAGCGAAGCGATGCTCGCAGAGGATGAGCCATCACATATGAAACTCTGCACCGGGTAATCTCCATGAAATTTATAACTAAAAGCTGACAAAATCTGTCAGAGACATCGGAGCGGGCGGCAAGGGGTACGATTGAAGATGGCCGGAGGTTGCCTAGCAAGCGTAATTGGTGACGGCGCCTCTTGAAAGAACCCTGCCGTCGCCTTCCTCCGGCCTTCCGGAATCCATCATTTGATGGCTATCCCAACTCCCATCATACACGAGTGGGCGCATCATCTACTAGACTGAAGCACTTCCCTCAACCCTCGTAATTTCCAATACGAGAATTATTGGGCTCTCCAGCAATCGCCTCTCTACAAATTTCAACCTACTACAATTCACTTAGCCTCTAACTCGTGCCATCTGTTCATGTCTCGCATTGCGCTCACAATCGCGACGCTGATTGCTCTCGCTACAGCGCTTTTCATCGCTACGGAGCAATCACAAGCCCAAACCGTCGAAACGCCGCCAACCCTCACCATGACTCTCAGCGGTGGCTCCGGCACAGGCACCGGCGACGAAGGCCCTGACCGTCTAACCAGGGACAAGATCGACATCACGGTAACCTCCGACGAACCTCTGCACGAGCCGCCCAAAATCACTGTCGTATGCAACGACATCACATGGCGAGAAACTGTTGACGGCGAGACAGTCGAACGTGGCATCGACGACTTCATCGCCAATCCAACCGGCTTGCTTAGCGAAGTCCGATCCGCCAACCCTGACTATCGTTGCGGCGAAAATACCGACATCATATCCCTCGAAACACACTCCATGACCGCTACCGAGGCAACATCATGGACATATCAATGGCGAAACCCGGCCAAAGCTCCCCGCAAACTCAGCGACGGCCTCCTAACCGTCGTAGCCCATGCTCGCGACCAATCCGAATACCAAAGCATCCAAGACGGCGTAACCGTCCGCAACTGGAACACCGCATCCGCGAACTTCACCCTAGACACCAGATTCAAATCGCCGTTGGAACCCGGCGGCGGACGGGTATTCCCAGAAGACCAGTCAGTTACACATGATGATTTTCTGAGGAATTTTATTTACATCGAGTTCGAAGAAAGTACAACTGTAGCTTTGAACTCTCTCATTTACAACGGCATCCCGGCGATCGAGCAGTTCGAAGATATAGGCAACGGCTGGGTGCTTTGGCGTAACGAATCTTTCGAAGACTTCGCGCCCGGACTTCGACACGTCGTCGTTGACGCGTCTGATGCCGCTGGCAACTCGGTGGAGTTCGAATTTACGTTCGAGGTGCTCGATGCTCATATCGTTTCGGATCAACGCGATCCATTCGTGCTAAACCTGTACCCGGGCTGGAACGCGATTTCGTTCCCTGCAACGCCCTTTCCCTTTTACCAAGATGTCGGAGATGTTTTTGACCATACGGCTATCCAGATCGTGTACGGGCACCACTGGTACGGACACACTGGGACGACCCAATGGCATGTAGCTTCTCAACGAGATGACGGATGGCAAACTGTGCTATCTTTTCCGTTTTTGCACGCCATCTGGCCTGGCATCCCACAGCGTCAAAACAATGGCTATTGGGTATATTCTTCCGAGTTCGTGCAACTTCCAGTCCAACTTTATTGGCCTACCCTGGTTGGCCTCGATAGATCAACCGGTCCCATATATTACCCGTTCACTGGTTGGCAGTTGATAGGCATAACCGCAGAAAATCGCCATCATCAATTCGAGGTAACCTATGGATCGCTACTCAACGGTACACACGATGAAACAATTACGGTTGCAGCATATCTCAATGATCACGTGCACGCCGCCGACAACTATGAAACCGCCTACCGCTGGGACGCTGAAAACCAACGCTACATCACTCTCCAGCCCGACGATCCCGTCAAAATCGGCGAAGCAATCTGGGTCTACTATCCCGATCCAGCACTCATCGCCCCATAGCCCATCATTCGCATCCTAGTTCAACCCCGTAAAATCGACTTACCTTCATGTCTACCTCTACCACCACCGACTTCCCCAGTCGCGCTGATCTCTTCGCTGATCGGCTTGCTGCTGTGCCGCGTGAGCCTGGGGTTTACACGATGCGCGGGAAAAGCGGACAGATTCTCTACGTCGGCAAATCCATCAGCCTCCGAAATCGGCTCCGCTCGTACTTCTCGAACGAAACCAAACTGCGCGGGAAGACGAAACGGCTAGTCAAGCAGATCCACGACTTCGACTACATAGTCGCAGAGTCCGAGCGTGAGGCCCTGCTCCTTGAGAACTCCCTGATTAAGCAGCACAAACCCCGCTTCAACGCTCGACTCAAGGACGACAAGACTTATCCATACATCAAGGTCGATCTCGACGACGAGTTTCCCCGCGTCTACTTCACCCGCCGACGCTCCAAGCGCGACGGGGCCCGTTATTTTGGCCCCTACGCCTCCGCATACTCGGTTCGAACCACTCTCGATCTGCTCAAAAAGCTCTTTCCCTACCGTTCCTGCACGATGAAGATCACGGGTGAGGAGGAGCGTCCGTGTCTGGAATACCACATCAAGCGCTGCGTCGCTCCCTGCACCGGCTATGCCGACAAGCAGGAGTACGACAAGGTCATCGAACAGGTCATCACATTCCTGCAAGGCGATACCAACAAGGTCGTGGTCGAACTTCAAGAGGCGATGACCGAGGCGGCTGAAAACCTCGAGTTCGAGCGTGCGGCGGCGCTTCGCGACCGTTTGAACGCCATGAAGATCGTCTATGAGGACCAGAAAGTCGTCGGTATCGGGCAGGAGGACATGGACGTCATCGCTTGTGAGAAAGGCAGCGATGAGGCGTGGATCGATGTCTTCTTCATTCGTCGCGGGAGCATGGTGGGCCGCGACAACTTCATCATGGCTGGAACGTACGATGACACCGATTCGCACATCATCGCCAAGTTCATCGAGCAGTTCTACATCGCCGGTAACCCGCACATGCCGCGCCGCCTCTTGACGCAGACCGAACCCGAAGACTCCCATGTTCTCCAAGAGCTTCTCACTGAGAATCGCGGTGCCAAGATGGAGATTAATGTTCCCAAGCGTGGTCCCAAGCGGAAACTCGTCGATATGGCGCACGAGAACGCCGTACAGGGGCTTTCGCAGCTGAAATTGAAGTGGCAGTCCAACTCGGACTTGATGGGGCGTGCTTTGGACGATTTACAGGAAGCGTTGAGCCTTCCTGCGCGGCCCTACCGCATCGAGTGTTACGACATTTCCCACATCCAAGGCACGTCGTCGGTGGCAGCGATGTCAGTGTTCGAGAACGGCGCGCCGGCAACTTCGCAGTACCGGCGGTTCAAGATCAACACGGTGGACGGCAACGACGACTTTGCCTCGATGCGGGAGGTTTTGACGCGGCGATTCAAGCGACTGAACGCGGCTCGAGAAAAGGCTGCTAAAGAGTCGGATCCTACGAAACCGAGCGATTCGTTCGGAATCACGCCGGATTTGGTGCTTATCGATGGTGGTAATGGCCAGCTTTCGTCGGCGTTGGCGACGATGCTTCATCTAGGTGTTGCGGACATTCCTTTGGCTTCGATTGCTAAGAAGGAAGAGGAGCTTTACACGCCGGACAGTTCGGATCCGATACGTTTGCCGCGGAATGCGCCTTCGCTGTTTGTGTTGCAGCAGGTGCGGGATGAGGCGCATCGGTTCGCGATCACGTATCACCGGAAGACACGGGGGCGGACGTCGTTGAAGTCGGCGCTAGACTTGGTTCCGGGTATCGGACCGTCCCGCAAACGTGCGCTTATGCGTCGATTTGGTAGCTTGAAGGCGATTCGGGAAGCTTCGGAGTTGGAGCTCGCGTCGACGCCGGGGATGACTCAGAGATTGGCTGAGAAGGTTAAGGATTACTTGTAAAGTTTCCAGCTGATGCGGGTGTGTAGGTTGGGTCAGGTTCATTCGTCCCCGATCAAGCGGTCTCGGCGGGACTCGAGGGTGGCGATGAGAACGTCTAGATTCGTCGTGGTTTCTTTCACCCGCAACGCACCGTCGTCGTAGCGTAGTTCTATCCAGCCGTGGGGCAATGTCTCGCTCTCTCGGGCTTGGGCTGTGGCTTGTTTTTCGACTAATGCAAAGACTTCGGCGTCGGCGGATCCGTCCAGGTAGCCGCGTATTCCGCCGAATATTCGCTCGACCAGTGCTACTCTTTGCATGACGTTTTCCGTCTCTGCGCCGGAGATTTCTTGCAGTATTGCGGCTAAAACGCTTTGATCGGCGCCGGAATCGCCCAAACGTTCGTGTAGTTCGTTGAAGAGGGGAACAGACGTTGCGAGTTTGCGTCTGAGTTGTGCGGCTTCGAGTGGGCTGGCTGTTGCGGCGATGCGGGTGCCGTCTGGCGTCAGATTGATGACCGCGCCTCCGGTGGCGAGTCCCCACATCCTCAGTGCGCCGACCCAGTATCCGAAAGTGCCGCCTTCGGGGGCCAATTCCAGAAGGATTGCGAGTCCGTCTCTGCGGACTTTTCCGTTGAGGTCCTCGTGGATTCGCTGCGCCAATTCGATGCTTTCGGCGAGTCCGATTTGAGGGAATTCGTATTTCCCGAGTCTTGCCATGTGGGTAGCATTTTACAGCAGGTTTTAGCAAGTTGTAGCAATCTGTAGCAAGTTTTAGCAAGTTGTAGCAGAATCAGCCCTATTTTGCTACGATTCTGCTGTCGAGGTAGCAATTTGGTAGCAAGATGATTTTTTGACGAAGTTTAATACTTGTTAAGTTGTGTTTGTGTGGTGTGGCGGCTGTTTCGGGGGTGTTGGCGGGGGATTTTCGGGGCGGTTGTCTGGCGGGAGTCGGGGGTTTTGGGGTGGTGGAAATTTGGTGGGTGGGTGGTCGGGTTTTCGGGGTCGGTCTGGTGGATGGGGAGTCGGGATGTTAGGGGTGGTGGTGGGTGTGGCCGGTGTGAGGCCTGTTGATGTGTTGGAGCGTCTGGGCTTACGTGGGCATCCCCCTGCGTTCGCTTCGCTCCGCGTCCCCCTTCGATTCTCGAAAGGGGACGGTAGATTCTTCGCTGCCTCCGCGTCCTCCTTCGATTCGCTAAGGAGGAGGTAGATTCCTCGCTGTGCTGCGCGTTTCGGTCGTCGGTCGTTTTGGGATTCTCGAAAGGGGACAGATCATGGTTTTGCGATGGTCTCGGGCGTTGTGGAAAAACCTGATCGCTGGCTTCGCAGTGTCTTGTTTCGTGTGGAAATGGGTGGGATTCGGCGGGTTTTTACGTGAAAGTAAGGGCATGATTTTCGGTGCATTGCGTTGAACTTGACCAAAGCGGGGTTGTGTCTAATTTGGATGTAAAAATGATGGGATTTTTGAACTAGGATGGGAAGGATGGTTGGTTGGGGTGTGTTTTGGTGTCCGGGCGTGGTGGGTATCCCCCTGCGTTCGCTGCGCTGGCACCCCTTCAATTCCCCCTCAGAGAGGGGGAGGGAAAGGGATCGCTTCGCGAAGGGGAGGGAGGGTTCGTTGATGTGGCCCTGTTTGCATTGCCCTTCTGGATACCCGCCTGCGCGGGTGTGACGGGGGTTGTGCGG
>DAOUJE010000002.1:0-21741 GCA_034423055.1 Dehalococcoidia bacterium
TTCCACGGCACGTTGACGATAATCGGCGGCTCGGTCGGCTCGGCGACCGTCACGGCGACGGCGCAGGACTCCGACGGGAACCGTGTCAGCAGCAACTTCGACGTTTCGGTGACCAAGGCCGCCGAACCTGACCCCACGCCGACACCCGAACCGACACCAACGCCGACACCCGCGCCCGAACCGGAGACGCAGGAGACGGAAACGGAAACTTCAGACGTCGTAGCCCGCTACGACGTCAACGGCGACGGCAACATCGACCAGGCCGAGTACATCCAAGCCCTAGACGACTACGACGACGGAAACCTCAATATCTGGGACCTGCTGAAAGTACGCCGCGCACGGATGTCCTCCGGCTGAACGCGACATGCGACCACACGCAGGGGCGGTTCGCGAACCGCCCCTGCTTTCGCCGGAATGACGGGAAGCACCGCATGAATCTCCGACCGGAGGAGGACCACGGTGTGTCCAGTGCATAATCGCCACAACTGTTGACAGGAGCAGTAAGGGCGGTATACACTACGGTGTATACTGCCCCTGAAGCTTCGGCGACAGGGTTGAGACCGTCGGTACGCCGACGGTCTCTGTTTTTGACAGGCATCATTGAGAACGTTTGTCTACATAGACGGGTTCAACCTGTACTACGGTGCTCTAAAGTCCACGGGCTTCAAGTGGTTGGACTTACGTGTGCTCGCTACAGTCTTGTTTCCTAACGACGATATACAGCGAGTATGTTATTTTACGGCCCGAGTAAAGCCACGTCCGAACGACCCAGCTCAACCACAACGCCAGCAGGTTTACCTCAGGGCTTTGAGGACACTGGACCAATTGGACATCTACTTCGGCGATTTCCGCGAGCGGAAAAAATGGTTGCCTTTGGTGCGCCCAACCGCTGACGGCGACAAATTCGCTGAAGTAATAAAACCAGAGGAAAAGGGGACCGACGTAAACTTGGCAACACGCCTTTTGGTTGATGGCTTCACCAGTGGATACCAGCATGCTGTGGTTGTATCCAACGATTCCGATCTTGCTACCCCGATGCGCTACGTCAAGGATGAGTTGGGTTTGAAAGTGTCCGTGGTAAATCCGTCCAAGTCACCTACGCACCATGATTTGGTAAACGCCGCCACTTACGTCAAAAAACTCCGCCCAAACCACTTGAGGGCCAGCCAATTTGCACCAACCATAAACGACACCAACGGTACCATCACCAAACCTTCATCTTGGTGATTGGAAAACACCGATTTGACGCGCGTGTTGACTGGTGCTTACACTTGTTGAAGTAAATCTTCGATGATTTAGAGGCAACGAACGGGATAAGTAGGTTCGTTTCTCACCATCACCAGAGAGCCGGTACGACCCGCTGAAAGTCCGGCATGGCGAGACGAAACTGAATTGGACCCGGAAGCCGCTTCGGGGAACTGCCTCAAGGGCTGAGTATCCGAAGCCGGAGTTGGATCCGTTAAGAATCCTGAATCAAGTTGCGACGTGTAATCGCGTCGAAACAGGGTGGCACCGCGGGCCACGCTCGTCCCTGTCCCAAAAAACTGAAGTAAGTTGGGGCGGGGATTTTCTTTTTGGAGGGATCCCAACCTCAGATAGAGACCGCAAAACAATGACCGCGACAACCACCGAAACCACCGAGCGAAAGCATTTCGACGTTAAACCCGGCGCCAAGCCTCGCATCCTAACTGGCATACGCCCCACCGGCGCGTTGCATCTCGGGCACTACGTGGGGGCTCTCAAAAACTGGTTGGCGTTGCAAGACGAGTACGAGTGCTACTTCTTGATCGCCGACTACCAAGCCCTCGGCGACCACTTCCACGACATCGATCTGATCAGAGAATCGGTCATCGAAGTCACATTGGACTGGCTAGCCGTCGGCCTCGATCCTGAGAAATCATCGTTCGTGGTGCAGAGCTATGTGCCGGAACATGCAGAGCTGACCATGCTGCTTTCGTTCATCACCCAGTTGGGCATGTTGGAACGCAACCCGACACTCAAATCGGAGTTAGACAGCTTGCCCGTCGAACGGCGCACAGTCGGCTTCTACAACTACCCGATGAGTCAAGTTGCCGATATCTTGCTTCCGCGCGCTCACCTCGTCCCAGTCGGCGAAGACCAAGCACCTCATATCGAGATGACGCGGGAAGTGGCACGCAAGTTTAACCGCATGTTCGGCCGCGTGTTCCCAGAGCCGGGCACACTCATCGGCGACGTTGGCAGGTTGGTCGGCATCGATGGCGACTCGAAGATGAGCAAGTCGAAGGGTAACGCAATCATGCTCAGCGATCCCGCCGACGTAGTGAACAAAAAAGTGCGGAGCATGTTCACCGATCCGAATCGCATAAGGGCTGACATTCCGGGGCGAGTTGAAGGTAACCCCGTCTTCGAGTACCACCACGCATTCAATCCGGACATCGCGCAGATCGACGATTTCAAAGATCGGTACCGCAAAGGCAAAGTCGGCGATGTCGAAGTGAAGGTAGCGCTCGCTGAGGCCCTGAATGAATTCCTTGATCCGGTGCGCGAGCGCCGCGAGCATTTCAAACAAGACATGCCTTTTGTAGAGGATGTCTTGATGCAAGGTGTGCGGCGAGGCAGGACGATTGCCCAAGAAACGATGCAGAGAGTGCGCGACGCGATGCGCATCAGCTCATACACGTCGTCTTGGTCGTAGCCGGAGTGCCCCCATTGCCTTCGGCCTTTCCCCCCAGAGGGGAAAGGGAGACGTGGGGGACTTCGGCGGATTCAGCGATTACCACTGACCAAACCATGGATACGACCAATGACGAACCAATACGCATACACGCCTGACCTGCCCTCTTTCGAGCGGTTGGCGGGTGAAGGATACAACCTCATACCTGTCTACCGCGAGATCGCGGCGGACCTAGAAACGCCGGTATCGGCGTTCATCAAAATCGCACGCGGCTCAAACTCGTTCCTCTTCGAGAGCGTTGAAGGTGGTGAGCACGTCGCCCGATACTCGTTCTTAGGCACCGAGCCGTCAGAAGTGATACGGACAGGCGAGTCAACGCCTCACGGCAACGTAGATCCCTTGTCCGTGCTAAAACAGCGGCTCGAACATTTTCGATACCCATCGGTCGACGGATTACCGAGATTCGATGGCGGGGCTGTCGGGTACGTAGCCTACGACGCCATCAAATACTTCGAACCTCGCGTCCCGGATATATCAGACGAATCCTTAGGCATGGGGGTACCTGAAGCGGTCTTCATGCTCACCGATTCGATGTTGATATTCGACCATGTCCGCCAAAGTATTGTGGTTGTCGCCCATGCAACGATCGACGATGAAACCGACGTGAAAGTTGCTTATTCCGCAGCGACGAAACGCATCGAGGCATTGATCGATCGGCTCAACCAACCATTGCCAGTCTCGGCGATGCGACGTTCCGGCGCACCCACGCACGCGCTGTCCCGTGCTGACGACGCCAACATCGACTACACATTCGTGGGCTCAGCAGCGGCGATGCCGGCAGGTTGGTATACCGATGGAACTGACGAGGCGATCGGACATCGATACGTTCCGAACATGTCGCGCGAAAACTATCGGAAGATGGTGGAAGCCTGCAAGAAGGCGATCTACGACGGTGAAATCATCCAAGTCGTAGTGTCGCAACGTCTGACCCGACGCACCGCGGTTGAACCGTTCGACCTCTATCGTTCCCTTCGGGCAATCAACCCGTCGCCGTACATGTTCTATCTGGATCTCGATGGTTTCCAAATCATCGGTGCCTCGCCCGAACTGCTAGTCCAATCTGTAGATGGCCAAGTGGCTGTCCATCCCATCGCAGGATCCAGGCCTCGAGGGTTGACGCCGGAAGAAGACGATGCTCTGGCAGAAGAACTGCTCGCCGATGAAAAGGAGACCGCCGAGCACGTCATGCTTCTCGACTTGGGTCGCAACGACGTCGGACGTATCAGCAGACCCGGCACGGTGCGCGTGACACAGCAGCTCGAGATCGAACGCTACTCGCACATCATGCACATCGTCTCACACGTCGAAGGCACACTTGACGATGGTTACGACGTTTACGACGTGCTAAGAGCCGGCTTCCCAGCGGGCACCGTTTCGGGAGCGCCCAAGATCAGGGCGATGGAGATCATCGCCGAGTACGAACCCGACAAACGTGGCCCCTACTCCGGAGCCGTCGGCTACTTCTCCTACTCCGGCAACATGGACACCGCGATCTCACTACGCACGATGACACTGCGCGATGGAGTTGCCTACCTCCAAGCCGGTGGCGGTATCGTCGCCGATTCCGACGCGCAGACCGAATACGAAGAGACCCTACACAAGATGGGCGCATTGATGCACGCCATCGACCACGCCGAGTCGTTGATGAGCCCTCCCTCTTGAGACCAAGGGGAAATTAAAGGGGGTTCACCAAAGGAGACGAGCATGCTACTACTCATAGACAACTACGACAGCTTCACCTACAACCTGTTCCAGTACCTGTCGGAACTTGGCGCGGACGTGAAAGTAATTCGCAACGACAAGGCCAGTGTTCAAGAACTAGACGATATGGGCCCCGAACGTTTGGTCGTGTCGCCGGGCCCATCGCATCCGCGCAACGCGGGCATCTCGATCGAAGCGATTCAGCACTTCGCCGGCAAGATACCCATCCTCGGTGTCTGCCTCGGTCACCAGGCGATTGGTGAGGCGTTCGGCGGGGTAGTCGACCACGCCGGCGAGTTGAAGCACGGCAAGACATCGATGATCGAACATGACGGCAAAGGCGTCTTCAAAGACCTGCCCAATCCGTTCGAAGCTGTCCGCTACCACTCGCTGGCCGTCCAGCCTGACGCAGTTCCGCCCGGATTCGAAGTCTCCGCACAATCCGCCGAAAGCGGCGTCATCATGGGCATGCGCCATCCCGATATGCCCATCGAAGGTGTCCAATTTCATCCCGAATCGATACTGACGCGCCCGGGCAAGGATCTGCTCCGAAACTTTTTGGAGATGGGGGTTTGAGCGAGTGAGTAGACTTCGAATCTGTACCGCAACAGAAGCGCCAACACCATGAGCGATCGGTTGTACATATTCCTAGATGAGTCGGGGAACTTGGACTTTGGTCCGCGTGGCACCCGCTACTTCGTGCTGACCAGCGTGAGTATGCGGAGGCCTTTTGAGTTTAACTACGTGCTGGACAGTTACGCGTACGATTGCATTGAGCGCGGAATCGACCTCGAATATTTCCACTGTTACAACGACACGAAAAGAGTCCGTCGTGGCGTTTTTGACCTGATATCCGAGCACCTAGATGCGATGACGATAGATTGCCTTGTCATCGACAAACCAGCGGTATCGGACACGTTGACAATGGGCGAAAGTTTCTATCCGACGATGTTCGCCCGTTTAATCGAGATAGCCCAACCAATGGGCACCCGTGATGCTGAAAACCCGGAGGTCATTGTGATCAGCGACACCGTCCCGATCAACAGGGGACGGCGCGCCGTTGAGAAGAGTATCCAAACGACGCTTTTGCGAGCCTTGCCGCGGGTGCGGCACCGCACACTACACCATCAATCGCGCTCCCACTACGGGTTACAGATCGCGGACTACTGTTCTTGGGCAATTTTCCGCAAGTGGGATTTGGGTGACGATACCTGGTACGAACAGATCCAGTCAGCGATACGCCGAGAACTCACGATTCTGGATCGAAAGTGAGGCCGTCGGCAGTTGTTCTGCGCGCCCCTAGACAAAATGACCCCCCTGACTACTCCGCCTTTAAGGAGAGTACACCCTTGGCATACTTGTCATCAGGGGGGAACCTTTGGTTCCAAGATATCACAGTGTGGCGACCTTCTCGAGGATTGAGAAATGTTCAAAGAGCACGAGCGGATCGTCCTCACGGACTACGTCGACGGCGACGATGGCGAAAAGCTTCACCCCGGCGATGTTGGTTGCGTGATCCACGTTCATCCGGGTGGAGAGGCCTATGTAGTTGAATTCGTGTCGTTACAGGGCGAAACGGTAGCGATCGCAACGGTGCTCCGGTCCCAAGCACGGGCCTTGACACGTTCTGACATAACTCACGCGAGAACGATGGACCCCTCAGCGGCGGCGTGAATTGGGCGGCGTTGCTTTGGCATTATCCGGACAGCGACCGCGTCACCTTTCTTAGCCCTAGCCGAAAACGAAAATACCCTTCTCATCTACTCTGAGCCATGTTTTCGAGCGTTGACATGCCGCCCTGGGGTTTTGAGAAACACCTGAAACTGCGTCCCTAACAGCGGATAACATCATTAGGATCGAACCGGAAGAAATCATCTCAACCTGCACGCTAAGCCTACCCATGAACATCCAACAAGGCATCCAAGCTGCCGTCGACGGCAGCGACCTATCCCAATCCGAAGCCGCCGATGTGATGGCACAGATCATGGGTGGTGAGGCCACGGAAGCGCAGTTCGGGGCGTTTGTGACGGCGCTTCGGATGAAGGGCGAGACGCCGGATGAGGTCGCAGGGATGGCGTCGGCGATGCGAGATGTCTCATTGCATGTGAGTCCGGGTGTCGATACTGTCGATACGTGCGGGACGGGCGGCGATGCCATGGGCTGGTTCAACATATCGACCGCGGCGTCATTCGTGGTTGCCGGCGCAGGTGTGCACGTCGCCAAACATGGCAACCGGGCGATGTCTGGATCGACGGGAAGCGCGGATGTTTTAGAAGCGTTAGGCGTTAACGTGATGCTTGGGCCCGAAGGTGTGTTCCGCTGCATCAACGAAGCCGGCATCGGCTTCATGTTCGCTCAGGCTTTCCATCCCGCCATGCGTTTCGCAGGTCCGCTCCGACCGCAGATCGGTATCCGAACCGTATTCAACATCCTTGGCCCGCTGACCAACCCAGCGGGCGCAACTCGCCAAGTCCTTGGCGTCGCCGACCGCCCGACCGCCGAGAAGATCGCGAAAGCGCTCCAACTGCTAGGCACCGACTACGCATTGGTCGTCCACGCCGAGTCCGGTGCCGACGAGGTCGACATCGAAGGCCACACCCTGATGTATCAGGTGACCCCCGACATCTTGAAGCGACGTCGCACACGCCCCGCCGATTTCGGATTACCCGAAGGCGACCGCGAGCATCTGGTCGCAGATTCCGTCCAGCACAGCGCCGAGATCATCCGCACCGTCTTGTCAGGCAAGGGCGGCGAACACAACGCTCCGCCCAGCCCGGAACGATCACGATACAACGTCGTTGCAATCAACGCCGCCGTCGCACTTCTGGCCGCCGGAAAAGCCGAGAGCTTCAACGACGCAGCATTGATGGCCAAAGACAGCATCGACAGCGGAGCCGCCGCCGCCAAACTCGCTGCACTCGCAAAGGTCAGCAGCGGCTTGGGGTGAGCGGATCCGGGCCTGATCAGGAACCGCGGATCTGAAAAGCCTTTGCGGGGCGTCTACGGTTTACGCGGTATAACATGTCCTAAACCCTTTAAGGGATTCTCGGCAGTGCCCATCCGCGCGGGGTCATTCCGAGCGGATTCATGATCTCAACCAAAGCCAAACCCGCCATCACCCGCTACGGTAACTCGTTGCGTTACCGCGATTTCCGATGGGTGATGCTCGGAAGTTTGGGCGGTCAGTCGGCGTATTGGGCGCTGATCATAGCGCGCGGTGTGCTGGTGTTGGAGATGACGGGTTCGGCGGGGCTAGTAGGAGTAGCGACTTTCGCAGCGATGGTGCCTCGTTTCCTGATGCCTCCATTGGCTGGTTATCTAGCCGATCGTTTCGATCGAAGATCGGTCCTCGTAATCGCCTACGTCCTCCAGCTCTTCAACGTGTTGGCTCTGGCCGGATTAGCATTCGCCGACCTGCTGACCGTCGGAATTCTGATCGCGCTATCTTTGCTCAATGGCACCTTCAGGGCGTTCCAGATGACGGCGACACAGGCTTTGGTGCCGAATCTGGTGCCGAAAGCGGACCTGCTGAACGCCATCGCCCTTAATCAGATGTCGCTACAGGGTTCGCGGCTCGTGGGACCGGCACTGATTGCACCAGCGTTGATCGCTGGCGGCACGAGTGCTGCATTCCTTGCGTGCGCGGGTCTATATGTCGTTAGCATCATTTGCGTAGTTGCCATTCAGACTAGGTCCACTGGGGCATTGACCAAGGGCGCTGGGATGTTGGAGAGCCTCGTGGAAGCTGGAGCCTACGCTTGGTCAGATACGCAGTTGCGGGTCTTGTTCTTCCTGATCGCTCTGCACTGCGCGATGACGATGTCATTCGAGACAACATTGCCGGTGCTTGCGCAAGAGGTGTTGAACAATCCCGAAGAAGCCAACACGCTCATGATGGCCGTGGGAGGAGGCGCATTGATCGGCGTGTTAGCCATCGCAGGAACGCGCAAGGCGAACAGCCGGGGCTTGATACTCCTTATCACCGGCGCCTTGAGTGGCGCTTCGATGTTGATATTAGCGTCGGCTAACGATCTGCCGTCGGCTATGCTTGGCGCGGCAGCCATGGGCGGCACACAGGCGGCGTTTATGGCTATCGCTGGAGCGATGGTGCAGTCGTTGACTCCAGATGCGATGCGCGGGAGGATAACCGGCTTCAGCCACATCATCATTGGTGGGACGATGGCGGTGTTGAACCTCGTCAACGGCTTCGCGGCGGATATCTTCGGCGTTTCGAACGTGTTGTGGGTCTTGGGCTTGGGTTTTGCAGTGATCGTCATCGCTAGCCTAGCCATCGGCCCATTGCGGAACATTTACCGCGGCGTGGCGGCGGCTCCAGCGGCGGCTGGGTAGCCTGACAGTTTCGCCACTGGCCTAAGGGCGGCGATGATCGCGAGAGTGATTAAAATTAGGCTGACATTGATTGCCGCAATTCTGGGCTTTTCGTGACCATCGAAAACGGAAACACCTCGATCCTTGACCGCATCGTTTCGGCAAAGCGGAAACGTATCGAGGCGGACAAGGCGGTTGTGTCGTTGGATGCGATGGTGAGTGCGGCGGAAATGGCTTCGCGGCATGAGCCCGCGTTGCGTTTCGTTGAGGTGATCGGGTCGCGCGATTCGGTCTCGGTTATAGCGGAGATGAAACGGTCCTCACCATCTGCCGGAGTGATGGATACCGAATTGGATCCAGCAGAACGTGCCGAGGTATACAGCCGCGCCGGTGCCGCAGCGATTTCGGTCTTGACGGAGCAGGATTTCTTTCAAGGCTCCATTTCGGACCTTGAAGTGGCGTCGCAAGTGGCACATCGACACGATGTCGCGGTGCTCGAAAAGGATTTCGTGATCGACGATTATCAGATCTATCAGGCAAGGGCATCTGGCGCGGATACCGTTCTCTTAATCATTGCGATCCTGGATCCAGTGCAGTACGCCGACCTCTACGACGTGGCTGTTGGGCTCGGAATGGAGCCGTTGGTGGAGGTCTTCGACGAGGCGGAACTCGAGATCGCGCTCACACGAGTTGAACCCCGGATCGTTGGCGTAAACAATCGGAATCTGAAAACGTTGACCACGTCATTGGATGTATTCCCGAGGCTTGCAAGGCTTATTCCCGACGACGTGATCAAAGTCGCAGAGAGCGGCATGAAGAATGCCGACGACGTGAGACGAATGGCCGACGCAGGAGCAAATGCGGTCCTCGTCGGGGAATCCTTGATGACGTCTGAGGGCGGTCCATCCGACTTAATCGCGCAGATGGCCAACATCACGGCATGAGCTATCAACCCAAGGTCAAGATCTGTGGTGTTCGTGACGGCGATGCCGCGTTCGTGGCAGCAAGTTCCGGAGCAGACTATTTCGGCGTCGTCCTAGTTGAAGGTGTCCGCCGACAGCTCACACCTTTCCGCGCCCAAGAAGTGGTTCGAGACTTCCGCATCCGAGCTCGAGACCACCGAGTCAGACGACTCCGCCAAAAAGGGCCGCAAGTTGTCGGACTATTCCGAAACCAAGACGCCCGGTGGGTAAATAAAACCGCTCGACAGGTTGACGTTGACTACGTGCAACTCAACGGCGAAGAGGACGAAGCCTACATGCGCGCGATGTGGAAACCCATTATCCGTCAAGTCCGAATCAGATCCGATTGGTCGCGCGAACGGCTGAGCGACTTGGTCGACCACCACCTCTCTCTGGATCGCATCGTTCTGTTGGACTCATACGACGAAGCTCAGCCGGGCGGCACCGGGAAGACGTTCGATTGGAGCGTCGCTGAAGGCATCGCCGACCGCGAAGGGGTGTTGTTAGCCGGCGGATTGCACCCCGGCAACGTCAACAGCGCATTGCAGGAGTTGAATCCTTGGGGCGTCGACGTTTCAACTGGCGTCGAGACCGACGGGATCAAGGATCATTCCAAGATCCGAGCATTCATCGAAGCCGCGAAATCGGGGTAGTGGCAGCTTCTGATTGACTGCCCCTTTACCCTTCCCCTCTAGATTCAGGCTTCCGCCGGAATGACGGACTCTTTCAACCCGTCTATACTTTCCATGCACTGATTCCGAGAGACGGCGCTACGCGCCCGGAGGGAAGTCTTGAAGGTAGCTCAAATCGGTACCAAACACGGGCACGCGGCAGGCGTTTACCAAGTGATGCTCGAGCATCCCGGCGTCGAGGTCGTGGGTTGCTTCGAACCAGATAAAGGTCGCCAGGCCTACTGCGTCGGGTCCGGCGCGTGGGACGATGCAATTTGGCTGGATTCCATAGAAGATATCCTCGATGACCCTGAGATCGTGGCCGTAGCCTCTGAAGGCGCGAATCGCGAAAGCCTAGCCCACACCGAAGCGATCGTCCGCGCCGGAAAGCACTGCTTCTACGACAAGCCGGCCGGGGATGATTTCCATCGCTTCATGCGCGTTATCGAGGATGCCCGCGAACAGAACTTGCAGGTGACGCTCGGTTACATGTTCCGCAAGCACGACGGATTCGAGCGAATGGCGAATTGGGTAAGATCGGGATTCCTGGGCCACGTTTTCCAAGTGCGAGCTCACATGTCTACTTGGCTGCCAGAACGTTCGGCTGGCGGGCAGTACACGGATCGACAAGGGTTGTCATACCACCGAGGCGGCGTTCTATACGATCTCGGCGGACACATGCTCGACCAGATCGTATGGATGATGGGACGACCTGAGCGCGTGATGCCTTTTCTGCAGAACGCAACGTCGGATACGCGCGATTTCATGGACAACACATTGGCAGTGCTTGAGTATTCGAACGCGCTAGTTACGCTCGATATCGCGGCGATGGAACCGCGTCCGATGGCGAGGCGGTTCGAGATCTACGGCACCGAAGGATCAGCGATCATGGAGCCGTTCGAACCCGCGGAACAGCTTCGGTTGTGCTTGACCGAAGCGAAGGACGGATACGACGAAGGTGTGACGATGCTCGATCTGGAGGATAGAAGGCGGTACGTCGATACTTTCGCGGCTTTTGTGGAGACGATCGAGAACGGTGCGCCGCCGCTTCGAAGCCGGGAACACGAGCTGTTGGTGCAGGAGACGTTGATGCGCTGCACTGGCGGGTTGGCGGGGTGATGTCTGAACTGTGATTGGAATGATTGACGGGATTGATTGTTACAAACAGATTTGAAGCATAAGGGCACCAAGACTAGGTCTTTCGGCGCGGGAACGCGCGAGAATCATGATGCCAGTGCGTACTACTCGCGTCAGTTGATGCCGATCGGGCTTGATGCTGACATCAACCCTAAACCGCAACCTGAAAATTCTCTACCCGAGTCGGCTCGGAATCGGTTCTTTCTCAAGAGTAGCGAAAACATGGACGACCTGCCCGATCGCTGTGTCCATCTGATGGTTACTTCGCCTCCTTACAACGTCGGCAAAGAATACGACGACGATCTGTCGATGGATGATTACTTGGGATTGATCGAACGCGTTATGCAAGAAACTTTCCGAGTGCTCGTGGACGGAGGGCGGGCCTGCGTGAATGTGGCCAATATTGGCCGCAAACCGTACATTCCTTTGCACGCATACGTAATTCAGATCGCGGCTAAAATCGGATTTTTCATGAGAGGCGAAATCATTTGGAACAAAGGGATGAGCGGATCGTCAACGGCGTGGGGCAGTTGGATGTCGCCTTCAAACCCAACTCTCCGAGACACACATGAATACATTCTCGTGTTTCAAAAGCCGCCGTTTGGCCGGAAACGTTTAGAAGGGCGAGACCCAACTATAGAGCGTGAAGCGTTTCTTGAACATACGAAAAGCCAATGGAGCATGGCTCCTGCATCCGCGAAACGAGTCAAACACCCAGCACCATTTCCTGTGGAACTACCAAGACGGTTGATTGATCTCTACACGTTCTCTGGTGAAGTGGTTCTGGACCCGTTCATGGGTTCAGGCGCGACAGCAGTGGCGGCGGTGGAAGTCGGGCGGATTTTTGTCGGTTATGAGATTGAAGCGGGGTACATCGATACGGCGTTGGAACGTGTTGCGACCTACGACACAGACAACAAATAGTCGTCAACAGCCCTGGTAATCTGTTCCGTGTGGTCTTCATCAGGATGCAAAGCGACATGTGGTATGCCTAGTGCGGATAGTGTCTCGCCGAATCGAACGAATCCGTTCGGTGTTTGCAGCTCTGTCCAGTGAACCCCGTCCGTGTCCAGTTGCACCTTGTTGATTTCGGACAGAGTGCTTGCTACAAACACTTCACTAGCCCGCGCGATCACGGCATCCGCACTTTCTGGATTGCCGCGTCCCATTAACTTAACTTCACATTTTGCTTCGTGCCCATCGCCAGCGACAAGATAGAAGTCGACTTCTCTGAGCGGTCTGTCGTCGATAGTTTGCTGACGATACCACGACGGTTGGACACCGTGGAGTGCACATAGAACTTCCATCAAAGGCCCTTCAACCTGTTTGCCTACAGTGCTCCACGCGCCTCCTCTAATACCTGCGCGCCTAACGGCCAGCGCGTTGATCACGACGAGACTCTCATTGAGATCTAACTCAACGGTAACGTCTCTGAATGACAGGCCTAGAGTGATCCCAACATCTCCTTCGTCGAACGCGTCGAGTAGTTCAACGAACCTGCGATGATGGGCATATGCCTCTTCCAAGACTATCGATTTTCTAGTGGTGCCTCTGCTGTTACTGATGGTTTTCACGTTGGTGCCAGAATTCCAAGCGATGTCATTCGTACTTAAATCTCCAGACATGAACTCCTGTTCGTACCAATCTCTAGTTATCTGCTGGCTCGAGATCTTAGCGTTGACGATTTTTTTGAAAAACTCCAACACGTCGGCAACAAACAAGCCATCAATCATGGTGCTGACGATGGTTCGATGATCTTCGCCCAACAAAGCAAGGCGAATGATTTCGGCGATTGGCGCGCGTTGCAAGGTTATTGGCAACGTTCAGACCCCTGACCGAATTCGTCGGTTGACAGGTAACGAACTGGATGTTCAGCACGCACCATTGCGCCACCAATGTTCTCTTGTATCCGCGAAACGTAGGTTTCCGACAACTCGGTTAGAAAGCAGAATCGCTCGTGCGCGAGGGCAGATTTACCGAATGTGCCGCTACCTGCGAATGGGTCGAATACGAGGTCTCCGACGAAAGAGTACAGCCTGACGATTTGATCGCACAACCTAATCGGAAAGACCGCGCTGTGCACCCGATCAGTTGCCGGTGCGATGTTCCACACGTTAGATCGCTCAAAATCCTCAAGTATCTTGCTCTCTTCAACAACCCGACGGGAGTATTGACGTAGGTTCCAGTCGATTAACTTGTGAGATTTGCGTCTATAAACCATGACGCATTCAGTCCTTGCGTTCGCTTTGTAGGTCAGCGGTTTACGATGCATCTCAAAGCCTGCCACACGATTTTTAGCGCTCTTCTCCGGTTTGGCCCATACGATGTCGTCGATGAACTCCCATCCGATCTTGGTCAGGCGACCATGGATGTCATAGGGCACAGGATAACGACGACTGGAGTATTTGCGTCCAGCACGCGGGATTATCACAGGCGATGTGTTCAAGATGAAGAATCGACCTTCTTTGGTAACACGATGAACCTCGGCGAACACTTGCTCAAGGAAATCTAGATACTCTTCGTAGCTTCGATATTTGGAGTAGTCTCTGGCGTTGTAGTAGGGGGGCGAAGTGAAGGTTAAATGAATCGAACGATCAGGCACGAACTTGAGTGTCTTTAATACATCGCCGTGTACGACGGCGTTTTTCATGAAGTCAGGCGATGATGCGTGATTTCGTTCTTCGGGTTGCTTGGTACCGTTGATCTCGATTTGAACGACATCCCTGATCATTTCGTTGGGATGGTTGCAGAGCGGTTCTAAGATGCTGAGTACCGCAGGATCGGATTTGAATACGAGTAGAGCACGAATCGCCTGCATAGCGATTTCAGGATTCTTGTCTCCGATGTACTTGCAGAGTATCGGTTTCAGACTTGGGTCGCGTCGCCTACCTAACGACGACATAGCTTCGCGTTTGGTTTCGGTTGAAGCGTCGCTGTCCAATATCGCTAGCGACCTTTCAACAGGAAAATCCGCATATCCAAGGCGACCGTTATCGCTCACTTTGCAGTGCCTCGCTGATCCATAATCGGTTAGGATACACCGAAATCGATCTTCGCTGGTTGACGTGGCGAACGTCCAAAGGTCAGTTTCTACACCTCGATGATTCCCAACGAAATAGTTGCCGCGATCGTAACCGCCGCTGCTGCCTATCTCCTCGGTTCCCTACCTTTTGCAGTATTTGTCGCCCGAACCGCAGGTGTGGACATCTTCAAGATCGGAACGGGCAATCCCGGAGCGTCCAACGTGTTTCGCAAGGTCGGACGAATACACGGCGCGGTTGTATTTGCGCTGGACATCCTAAAAGGGGTTGTTGCGGTTCTGGTTGGGATGTTGCTGGGTTGCCCGGACTTTCTTTTGCCGGTTACGGGCTCGTTCGCCATTGTTGGCCATTGGCTGCCAGTCTTCATGCGATTCAAGGGTGGTGCTGGATTGGCGACGGGTTTGGGTGTAGGTGTGGCTTTGCTCGGGCTGTGGGGATTGATTCCGACTGCAATGGGACTAGCGTCTCTGCCTCTTACCAAGGACGGACCGAGATCAGCCGCCGTAACTCTCGTCGTCGCTGTTGTGGTCGGTTTAGCTACGGGTCCGAACTGGATAGCACTTGGCGGTTTCGCGTTGATCTTGGTTCTTTTGTTGGCGCGGTTGTTTCTGGTGGAGTTTCCGCGGGATCGAAGAGGCGACCGGCCGGAGCCGCATGTGCGGAGCTGAAGAGGTTTCAGACCATCAACCCGGGCATACCCCGCTCGCATCGTTGCACTCGCTCGCGCCCCTTTCGCTTTGCGAAAGGGGCGTACCGCATTCGGGTAAGGATGTCCGTTATATATTGGATTGGTGTTGCGAGTAGCGGCGAAGGACCGTATGGAGACCCGAAAGATGACGACGAGTCAGGAATACAAGGATTTAGAGGCCAAGTACTACATGCAGGTGGTGCGACGGATGCCGCCGGTGTTGGTGCGGGGCGAAGGCTCGCGGGTATTCGATAACGATGGCAAGTCGTATCTTGACTTCACGGCTGGCTGGGCGGTGCTCAACATGGGACATTCGCATCCGGCGGTGACTAAAGCTGTCAGCGAGCAGGCCGGCAAGATTATGCAGATGTCGAACCTGTTCTATACCACACCTCAACTTCCGTTGGCGCAGTTCATCGTGGAGAACTCGGACGTGGATCGGGTGTTTTTCTGCAACTCTGGTGCGGAGGCGAACGAAGGTGCTAGTAAATTGGCGCGCAAGTGGGGTCGCACCCAATTGGACGGTGCTTACGAGATCATCACGGCTCTGGACTCGTTTCACGGTCGGACGCAGGCGATGATGGCGGCGACGGGTCAACCGCACTACCAAGACAACTGGACGCCGCTAATGCCAGGCTTCGTCAATGTGCCCTACAACGACTTTGACGCGATCGAGGGTGCATACGTCGAGGGCAAAACATGTGCGGTTCTGCTCGAACCGGTTCAGGGAGAAGGTGGAGTGAACGTCCCTGACGAGGGTTACCTAAAGCGGGTGCAGGATTTCTGCAAGGAGAAGAACATCCTCTTCATGCTCGACGAGGTGCAGACAGGCATGGGGAGATTGGGGACGGTTTTCGGGTACCAGCGCTTCAATGGTGTCGAGCCTGATGTGATAATGCTTGGCAAGGCGGTAGGTTCTGGTGCTCCGCTAGGGGCGTTTGCTTGCAAGGAATTTTGCTCGGTGCTTGAGCCGGGGGATCACGGCTCGACGTTCGGCGGCAATGCACTTACGACTGCGGCGGGCGCGGCGGGCGCGCAGGCTTTGTTGGACGAAGATGGTCCGGGACAGGCCATGCGGAACGGCGAGTACCTTATGGGCAAGCTCAATGCGTTGAGGGAAGAGCACCCGGTCATCACCGAGGTCCGCGGCATGGGGATGCTGGTCGGAGTTGAGATGTCGGAAGAATTGTCTGCGGGGCTGGTTGCCGATTGTCTCGATAACGGGCTGTTGCTGAACGCTGTGCGACCAAATATGTTGCGGTTTATGCCTCCGTTGAACGCGAGCACGGAAGAGATCGACGAGGCAGTCGAAATAGTCTCGTCGGCGTTGAGCAAGGCAGTAGCGGGGAATTAACTATCCAACTGCGCGACGCCATCTGCCGCAACCGCTGGAGGCGAAGCCGGTATCTGCCGGATCGATCGTCACCTCTATCCTGATAGTGGTGAATGATCGGTGCGTTGTCGAAAACTCGTCTCCGGACTCGATCACGTCAGATTCGGCGTGCCTGAATCCTGATATTCGTTGCCATCGGCAAGTCAGCCTCGGGCGTCCATCGATGAACCGCGCGGTCGGCACTTCTGCGACATAGTTGCCGGGGATGACCTCGGTACCGACGCGGTAAACTCCGTCATCGAAACTTTCGTACGGGGCAAGGGGGAGTCTGTCCTCGATATTGCGCCAAATGCCGCATCCGTACGTGACGAACGCTACATCCGTCGGTTCGATCGTCACGATCCAGCGATCGTTTGTTTTTCCGGCGATGACAGCGGCGGTAACGTCGCCAGTGAAGTCGTCTGCAATGTGCCACCTGCAACTGCCGAGTCTGCGAGGCGTGGCGTAGTATGTTCCTGGCTCGATATGCACGCCAACGACGTAGGATCCGTTGCTGAATCTTCTCGGTGGCTCTGATTGCGGAGACTGAAGCGTGTCTAGCGGAGTCCATTCACCGCAACCCGCCGAAGCGAAGCCGACATCGGTGGGGAGGATCGTCGCGATCTTAGGCCCGGCGGCGATGACCTCAACGATGTTGCCAGAGGTCCAGGTGAAATCGGACAATCGGCGCCACCGGCAGGCCGCTGTGCCTGTGCTTGTTGCGGTGTACGCGCCGGGCGAGATATCTACGCCGACTCGATAAGTCCCGTCCGAGAACGTTGATGCGACGATGGCATTGTCCACGTCGAGTCTGTTCCAAGTTCCGCAACCGCGCGATCGAAATCCTGTATCAGATTCGAGAATGGTGGCGATTGCCTGCCCGGTGCTACGATAATCGTTGATCCGATTGAAGGTGTCGCCGTCGAATCCCGAGAGTCGGCTCCAGAAGCAATCCGAACCTTCGACCGCGTCCGCGATGTAGGTGCCCTGCCCAATGTCCTGATTGACGATGTGGATCCCATCCTGAAACGAATCGGGGAGTTTTTCTGTCAAAACGAGAGATTCTGTCGTCAATAACGTCCAAATGCCGCATCCATCGGAGTAAAAACCCACATCGTGACCATGGATCGTCGTTATCGACTGGTTGACTGACTGTTCAGAAACGGTGTAGTCTTCCGGTTCGCCGGTGAACGCGGACAATCGGCTCCAATAGCAAACCCTGCCATGTGGTTCTTTGGCGACATACGTGCCTGGCAAGATCTCGGTGTTAACCGCCCACGTGCCACGTTCGAAAGTTGATAGCGCCTCCGATTGATCATCGGGGACAAACGGCTCCCAGCCACCGCATCCGTAACTCTTGAACACGGTATCGGTCGTTTCGATCTCAGCGATGTTGCGTCCCGTCGGAATACGCACCGCGGGGTTGGTGCCCGGCCCGATGCCGAATCCCGTGAACCGACGCCACGAGCATCGTCCTTTATCCGATCCCGAGGATGCGTAAATGCCCGGCGATATGTGCAGATTGACGACGTGCTCGCCCTCTCCGAAAGTCTCGGCCGGGTCAACGTCAGCGTCGGGATCGTACTGTGTCCAATGGCTGCAATTGATGGATCGGAATCCAACCGGGGCGTCGGGCAACTCGACGATCCCCCGCAAAATACCGCTACCGCTGTTCAATATGTCTTCGTCGCGTCCAGTGAATCCTCCTAGTAAGAACCATCGACAGTTATCCTCCGTCACGGCGTCTGCAATGTAGACGCCCGGTTGCACGTCGATCCCCACAGCGAATGTTCCGGCACCTATCATGGGCTCTGGTTCATCATGCACGTCGCTAGGATCGAATCGCGTCCAGGGTCCGCACCCATCGCTGTAGAAGCCGGTGTCCGACGGTAGGATAGTTGCGATCTGCCGTCCGATGGATTGGTAGCCGCCGCTGAAGTCCGGCACCGAAATGCTGAAAGGCGTGTTCCGAAACCATCTGCAAACGCTGTCACCTGAATCGGCCACATAGCCGCCCGGTTCGATGTCAACACCGACCAGGTACGAACCGTCGTTGAATTCCGATAACGGCTCAGCCGGCCGGCCTCCTTTTCGAATCTGCCAAGTGCCACATCGGATCGAGTAGAAACCGCCGTCGCCGATCTTTAGCTCCACGGTCGGCTCGCCAATTCTCCACCACGTAACCAAACCGTCGAATTTCGGCTGATATGTGAAGTCGGTGCGCGTGAACCAGAGGCAACGTCCTTGGTTCTGGTCTGCGGTGTAGATGCCGGGAGCGATGTCGACTCCGACCTCGTACAAACCCTCGCCGAATTCTCTTAGCGGAGGTTTGCGTCTGCGCGTTTCACGGGGGTTCCACTCACCGCAGCCGTTAGACTGCACGAGCGTGTCGCTTTCTGTGATCGTGACGATCGCCCTCCCTAGAAACGTTGGAGTGCGTTGCATACCGTCGATATCGGTGATGCTCAGCGCGCAGATGCCATCTTCGAATTCTGCGAAGTATGTGCCGGGGGCGATGTCGATGCCGACGCGGTGAGAGCCGTCGGAGAACGTGGTAGTGATGACGTCTGCGGCGGCGACTTGCCCAATTGCGCTGGTGGTCAGTATCGCGACGATCGCGAGGGACGCGCTGATAATAGGTCGATAATACTTCACACCATCGAATGTTAACGCCGTATGGATCGCGGCGAGGAGGGCTCCGAAGAAACCCGTTATCGTGCGTCGCGCATAGTTTGTCGCTTCATCTGGGTTCTAGCCGGGAGGCTGTAGATGTCGATGAAGCCGACGGCGGCGGCGTGGTCGAACTCGTCCTCGGTGGAGTAGGTAGCCAATTCAAAGTCGTAGAGGGAGTACGGTGACCGTCTTCCGGTGACGGTGGATGAGCCTTTGTAGAGTTTGACGCGGACATCGCCAGTGGTGTAGCGCATGATGGAGTTGACGAAAGCGTCGAGATTTTCGCGGAGCCCGGTGTACCAGCGTCCGTCATATACGAGGTCGGCGTAGAGCTGTGCGAGTTGGGCTTTTACGCGTTGCTGGTCGCGTGAGAGAGTTGCGGTTTCGAGGGCTGATAACGCCTGGTATAGGACGACGGCGGCGGGTGTTTCGTAGACTTCGCGAGATTTGATGCCGACGAGTCGGTTTTCGAGGTGATCGACTCTGCCGACACCGTGCGATCCGGCGAGGAGATTGAGCTGATCGATGAGTTCTACGAGGTCCATCTTTTCGTCGTTGAGCGCGATGGGTACGCCCTCTTCGAATGAGATTGAGATCTCTTCGGATTCATCGGGGGTCTGGTCAGGGGCTTGTGTCCAGGAGAAGGCGTCTTCTGGTGGTGCGAACCATGTGTCTTCGAGGTCTTCGCCTTCTATGGCAAGGCCCCACATGTTGCGGTCAATGGAGTATACGCGCTGGTCGTCGCCTACTTCACGGAGTTCGAGACCGGCGCGGGTTGCGAACTCTTTTTCCTCGTCTCGGGTCATGTCCCACTCGCGTGCGGGAGCGATGATGCGTAGTGGTTCGCCGTGTGCGGCTAGGGTTTTGATGCCGGCGTCGAAGCGGACTTGGTCGTTGCCTTTTCCGGTGCATCCGTGTGCGACGGCGACGGCTCCGACTTGGCGAGCGGCTTCGACGAGTTTTTTGGCCATGAGGGGGCGGCCGAATGCGGTGGAGAGCGCGTACGCGGATTCGTACATTGCACCGGCTTTGAGTCCAGGGACGATGAAGTCGCTTGCGAACTCGTCTTTGACGTCCCAGACGAGGGATTCGACGGCACCGGCAGATGCGGCACGCTCTCGGACACCTTCGAGTTCGGGTCCGGCGCCAATATCGACGGATAGGGTTACGACATCGAGGTCGTAGTTTTCACGGATCCAGACGATGGAGATGGTGGAGTCCATTCCACCGCTGTAAGCGAGCACGCACTTGTCTCTGGCCATTGTTTGATGGGTTCCCTGATTGGTGTTGATTGAAGGGGTTGGGTGGGCGATGGCCCTCAACTTTCAATCGTAAAACGGGAGTTGGGATTTGCACCGCCACCCCACATCTCTGGATACCCGCCTGCGCGGGTATGACGGGGCTAGCCAGTATGACCCCCCTGCGTCTCGCTACGCTCGCCGCGTCCCCCTTTTGCTGACGCAAAAAGGGGAGGGATATTGGTGGCGCCTTCCATTTGTAGGAGTCGGGCTTTTAGGGGGAGTCCGATGGTGCCTCCGAAGCCGTGGAGGTTGCCGTTGGAGCCGATTACTCGGTGGCAGGGGATGATGATCGGGACGGGGTTGGTTGCCATTGCTCTGCCTGCGGCGCGTGCGGATTTGGGGTTGCCGGATGCTTGTTCGGCGAGCCATGCGTAGGTGCGGAATTCGCCGCGTGGAATTGTTCGGCATGCGGCGCGGGCGCGTTGGGTGTATGGGGTCCAAGCGGAGTCGTCGATGGGGATGGTATCGAGTGCAACGGATTCGCCATTGCAGTAGCGAGTCAATAGTTGCTTGGTTTCTTGAAGTGCGTTGGCGGAATCAGCGGGCGAACGGTCCGCGATGTCAGCGATGGCTTCAAGGGCGATATCGGGTTTCGGTTCGGGGAGCGAGGTTCGGAGGATGCCGCGTTCGGTAGCGGCGATGGCGATCCATCCGAGTGCGGTTTCGAAGATTTCGGAGGAGATTTTCGGGTGTCTCATGGTTTGATTGTAAGGTTGGTTTTTGAGCTAGGGTGGACGGAATGGGGAGGGATTTTAGGGATGGGGGTTGGTCTTGGGTGTTCAAGGGCGGGCATCCCCCTGCGTTCGCTTTGCTGGACCCCCTCTCAATCTCCCCCTAGAAGGGGAGGGGGAAGGGTTGCTGACGCAAAAGGGGAGGGAGGGGAGATTCCTCGCTGCGCTCGGAATGACAGGGCGAGGGGCTCGGAATGACATGAGATGCGGTGGAGGATGCGACTGTGGAGGTTTCTAGGGATCTGAACTAGGATGTGCAGGATGGGGAAGGGTTTTAGGGATGGGTGTATTGTGGGTGTTTGGGGTGGGCATCCCCCTGCGTTCGCTTTGCTGCGCGTCCCCCTTCGATTCTCGAAAGGGGAGTTTGGATTCCTCGCTGCGCTCGGAATGACAGCGCGAGGGGCTCGGAATGACATGGA
>DAOUJE010000003.1:0-11036 GCA_034423055.1 Dehalococcoidia bacterium
TGTCGGGCGATGAATCGTGCCGTCGCCTCTTGCCGAGCGATGATATCGATAATGTCTTCGCCGTTGAAGTTGCCCTTGTGACCCAAGAACTCCTTCTCGCCCGCATCATGGTCATCCTCGCGGTAGATGTACTCGGCCTCGAAGTGACCAAACGGGTATAGCGGCAATGGTTGCTTGAACGTCCAACCGGTGAACGCTCGAGCCGCGTTCTTGATGTCGTCTTCGGTGTAGTTGCCGATGCCCATCGAGAACAGCTCAAGGATTTCCCGACCGTAGTTCTCATTTATCGAGTAGCCGTGATTCTCGTTGTTGTCGAGCCAGAAGATCATCGCTGGGTCTCTCGACAGCTCCAGCAGGATAGTTCGGAAGTTGGCCATGCTGTTGTCACGGAGCATTTGAACGTGGTTCACCATGCTTGGCGTGTGCTCGCTCTTTGTCCAGCCAGTAGCCAGAATTCCATGCCAAAAGAGCGCCATCTTCTCTTGCAACGGACGCTCGGTGTTCACCATCCGGTACATCCACCGACCATTCCACACCGCACCATTATCCTTGTTCGCTGCCAGATGCGGATAGAACCGTCCCAGAAGATCATCTTCAACTTCAGGGAAACGTTCCGGATTCACAAGATCGTCGACAATGTCGTCGTACGACTTTCTAGCGTACCGCTCGATCTCCGCCTGGTCGCCCCCGAAACCTGCGCGCCGAAGCAAGTGGGCAACCAAGTCCAAGTCGGTCTTGGTTTGGGCAAGTACCATCTCTTTACCTCTTGGATTTCCAATCACATATGAATAGTGTGCACTTTATCAGCGAATCTTAACGAACGCGATGCAGCAAAGCAACAATCGCGTCGAAATCGCACAACGGATTGGCCAGTTCAAAGTCGGATACAGATCGCTTCGTCAGCTAGCGCTCTGATTGACATAAATCGTCTTGGTCTCCGTGAAGAACTCGATCGCGGCCTTGCCCTGCTCGCGGGAACCGCTGCTGGATGACTTCATGCCCCCAAACGGAACCTGAGGCTCAACGCCCGCCGTCTCGCCGTTTACTTTCACAATCCCAGCTTCAATTCGATCCGCAAACTGCATCGCCGCGTTCAAGTTGCGAGTAAATATCCCCGCACTCAGTCCATAACGCACATCGTTGGCGATATCTAGGGCATCGTCGATGTCCGCCGCCGGAATGATGCCGAGGACCGGCCCAAAGATCTCCTCGCAAGCCACGAAGTCGTTAGGCGAAACCTTCGACAACACAGTCGGTTGCACGTAAGTGCCACTGTCGTAACCTCCGCCCGCCGGGACACCGCCACCAGTCAAAACGTTTCCGCCCTCACCTACGCCTCGCTCAACCGAGGCGACGATATTTTGGCGCGATGCCTCGTCGATCACCGGTACGACCACCGAATCCGCGTCTGCACCCGGACCAATCGCCAGCGCCTCCGTCTTCTCAACAACCAGATTCGTGAAGTCTTCGATGACATTCCCGATGACGATAGCACGCGAAGTAGCCGTGCACTTCTGGCCTGAGTACTTCATAGCACCGTCAACGGTGACCTGAGCCGCTTGTTCAAGGTCTGCATCCGGCATCACGACGACCGGGTTCTTGCCGCCCATCTCCAATTGGAACTTCACCCCTCGACTCGCAGCCGACGACGCGATGCCCATGCCGATCGACGTAGAGCCAGTGAACGAAACAGCTGCGACCCCGTCAGAAGTGATCAACGAGTCGCCGATCGCGCCGCCGGAACCAGTCACCAAGTTGAACACCCCAGCAGGCAATCCAACCGCATCCCACATTTCCGCTATCAATACGCCGAGGTGAGGAGTCGCCGAAGCCGGCTTGAGCAGAATCGTGTTCCCGTAGACCATCGCCGGCGCCATCTTCCATATGGGAATCGCCAGCGGGAAATTCCACGGCGTGATGAGTGTTACTACCCCGATCGGAACGCGCTTCGTGTACAGCAATATGTTGGGGTCGACCGAAGGCACGACATCGCCAACCGGATTTGAACCCTCAACGCCGAAATACTGCAACAACGCCACCGCACGACCAACTTCGCCGCGCGCCTCGACGATCGCCTTGCCGCACTCGCGAGTGATCGCCTGAGCGTAACGCTCGGCGTTCTGGTTCAGATATTCCGCCGCCGCCAACAGGTAACCGCCGCGGGCTAGTGCCGACATGGCCCCCCATGCCTGGCCCGCGTCGGATGCAACGGCAACCGCGCTTTCCACGTCCGCGGAACTAGAAGCTTGAAACTCACCGATCACATCATTCAAGTCCGCAGGGTTGCTGCTCTGCGATACATTGCTCGTCGACGCAGCGAGCCACTGTCCGCCTACGTAGTTCAGAAACGTGTCTCGTTCTGCCATCAATTGATCTCCTGTCTCGTTTAATCCAGCGGATCAGCGCCAGACTTTCAACATCATCCCAAGTATGTACAAACATCGCTGAGCGGCTGGCGCTCTGCTTCCGGCAATGCTGTCGGAAAGCCGATGAAGAAAGCACCTACGACAGCCCAATCAGGATCCACACCTAGGGTCCGGTGCACTTCTTCAGCCTTGCAAAGACGTCCAGTTGACCACCCTACTGCAAGGCCGAGTGCGTGCGCCATCAGCTGCATGTTCTGTGCCGCGCAGCATGTCGCTGAGAAGTTCTCTTCCGTTATCTCTTCGTTCGATCCAGGAACCGAGTACATCAGCATAAGTACCGGCGTCAGCAAAACCTCGTCCCGAGCATCGGCGGAACTGCGTTCGCGGTTCGCGGGATTTGGATTCTTGATGTTGTTCCATGTCCACTCGTAAACCGCATCGGCGACCTTCTTGCGCGCATCGCCGTCTTTTTCGAGGACTATGAAACGCCAAGGTTCGGTGTGTCGATGATTGGGTGCCCAAGTCGCTGCTTCGACTATCTGGTCGATCAACTCGCGCGGTACAGGTTGAGGGCTAAATTCACGGACAGTGCGGCGAGTTCGGATTACCTCCATCACCGCGCCAGCGACATCGTTAGCAATAGAATTTGTTTGTGCTGTCACGGGTCTCCTTTAATCGATTCTCTGGTCTGCTCAACGACCCGCTCATCAAGCGATTGTATGCCAAAATGCCGACGCTTCACTCCGAACCACATTCCCGATTGCGCAATCCATGAGCCGATACGGCAGAGCAAGAAAAGTTCACGCCAACACTGTCGAAGGACGTCGTGCGGTGCTGGAAGCACTACGCGCTGAGCGCAATATCGATCGTCTCTTGATCGCCGACGGCATCGATGTCGGACCGCAGATGCGAGAGATTTTTGCGCTTGCAGAATCGATCGGCATTCAAGTTGAGCGTCTTGATCGCCGCGATCTGGATCGCCAGTCGCGTACGAAGAAGAGCCAAGGCGTTGTAGCAGTATTGCCGGACACTCGGTACGTTGACGTTGAAGATCTCGTCTTCGAGGCTGACGGCCGTTCTCAGGCTCCGTTGTTAGCTGTTCTCGATGGGATCGTGGATCCGCACAACCTAGGGGCGATTGCGCGCACGATGGATGCCGCGGGTGGACACGGCATCGTAATTCCGCAACGTCGGGCGGCTGGAATTACGCCGGGTGCGATCAGGGCATCGGCTGGGGCGTTGATGCATGTTCCTGTCGCACGCGTGGTCAACATCCCACGGACCATCGATTATCTGAATCAGTTGGGCCTTCAGACGCTTGCGTTGGCTGCCGACGCTGATACCGACTACACCACAGCAGACTTCACCATCCCAACCGCGATCGTGGTCGGGTCAGAAGAGAAAGGCGTCTCGCGCCTAGCAAGGAAACGCTGCACATCCATAATCTCGATACCCATGCATGGGCAACTGGCATCCTTGAATGCCTCTGTGAGCGCCGGAATCGCACTCTACGAAGCGGTTCGGCAACGAGCTAACGCGTAAACAACTAGGAGCGTAAGAATCGTCCCCCCACCCTCCGAGCGGATGAGGGGACAAGGGCCAATACGAAGGCGTCGGACGCCTAGTTCTCGCAGTCGGGGTGACCATCTTCCCAACGGCCGAACGGGATGTCGTGCTGTCCGCCCTGGTTGATCTTCGACATCTGCTTGCGGCAGTCCATCCACATGTCGTGCCACTTGACCGGGTCTCGCAGTTCCGACTCAGGGTTGGACCGGCTTCGAGCAACGAATTCCGGGAATGCGATGCGGCCTGAGTGCGCGCCAGTGTTGTGGTAACGGAGGTCGAACGACCAGCGCATGTTCTCGCTCAGGTTCGCCAACGAGCCGTGCACAGTTCGCTTGTGCATGAAGATGACGTCTCCACGCTCGGTCGGCAACGGCATGGCCTCTCGGAACGGGAACAGCTTTTCGGGGATCTGCCGACCCTGCACCATCGTCGTGTTGTGCGCGTAGTTGTCGCAATGCGTCAACAGGTCGCCGCGGTGCGTGCCCGGAACTACGTTCAACGGACCCGACTCGACCGGCGTGTCCGTCAGCGAGAACCAAACGGTAACCATGTTCGTCTCATCCGCCTCGGGAACCACGACACCGTGGTCTTGGTGCCAAAGCGTGGCTCCGATTAGCGGCTGTCCTTGCTCGGTCTTCGGCAGGTACTTTTCCGGCGGCTTGATGCGAACGTGCTGCACTGGGTTGGATGAGATATCTGGCCCGATCAGTTGCTCGAGAACATCAAGCAGGTTCTCGTTCACGAACGCGTTGAAGACCGCAGGACCGAACCAGCAAGGAGTGTCTTCCTTCACGTCCTGGAACGGCAGCGAAAAGTCGAAGTACTGCGCGTGTTGTCGGCCAGTTTCCTGGTAAATCTTCAGGATGCGGTCGTCGAACGGCAACTCCTGGTACTCAGACTCGATCTCGCCTTCCTCGTACAAATCGCGCGCCAGATTGTCGAGCACGCCCTCGTATTCCTCGATGATCGGGTCGAGCACTGTCGCCGGGTCAAGAACACCCTTGACCTTCACGAAACCTTGCTCTTGGAAATCGCTCACGACGGATTTCGTCGCAACAGCCATGTCAATCCTCCATATTCGGATTCATGTCGTTTAATGGCAACCGATTTTACCCCAATCGCGCACCGTTTTACACGCTTTGATGAACATTTCTGCGTTGCCCCTTTCGCAAAACGAAAGGGGCGCGAACGCAGTGATCGGGGTATGCCTGCAGAGGGGGCAGGCACCCAACATGTCATTCCGGCTTTCGCCGGAATCCAGAAGGGCTAGGGTTCCCCCGTTCACGGGGGAAATGTCCGAAGGACAAAGGGGTATAGCCAACATGTCATTCCGAGCGCAGCGAGGAATCTGATCAACCCGCATTGAGTTTTCCACCTCAGATTCTTCACTCCGTTCCGCTCCGTTCAGAATGACATGACCGGGAGAAATTTCTAAAACTCCGCCCGAATACACGCCACTTCATGCCGCCGCGTTAACGAACCCGTGCTCCGCATTTGAGGCACAACCTCCGCACAGTCGTCAATAGCTATCGGACACCTTGTCCTAAACACACATCCGGAAGGCGGATTCGCCGGGCTAGGTATATCGCCCGTCAACACGATGCGTTCCCGATTGCGCTCAAGCACCGGATCTGGCATCGGAGCCGCAGACAGCAACGCTTGAGTATACGGATGCAACGGGTTGTCGTAGATCTCGTCGCCATCCGCGATTTCCACGATCTTGCCCAGATACATCACCGCGGTCCGATGCGCGGTGTGCCGCACTACCGATAGATCGTGCGCCACGAATACGTACGCCAAGTCGTGCTCATCCTGCAGATCTTCAAGCAAGTTGATCACCTGCGCCTGAATCGACACATCCAGGGCCGACACCGGCTCATCGAGCAGTATCAGATTAGGGTTCGACGCCAGCGCCCGCGCGATCGCGATACGCTGCCGCTGACCGCCCGAAAACTGATGCGGATACCGACTCGCCACGCCCGGGTGCATTCCCACCATCTGAAAAAGCTCCGCAACCCGATCCCGATACTCGTTCTTCGACTCGAACACGTCGTGCGCCCGCAATGGCTCGCCTACGATATTGCCCGCTCGCATCCGCGGGTTCAGCGAACCATACGGATCCTGAAAAACCATGCTCATGTTCCGTCGCGCGTTTCGCAACACATCCGAAGTTGCCCCCACCAACTCATCACCCTGAAATATCACGCTCCCCGAAGTTGGCTTCTCCAGCTGAATCACCGCACGCGCGACCGTAGTCTTACCCGACCCGCTCTCACCGACAACCCCCAGCGTCTCACCCGGATTCACATCAAACGAAACCCCGTTCACCGCTCGAATATGCCCAACCGTCCGCTGAACGATAAACCCTCGCGTGATCGGAAAGTGCACATGCAAATCTTGCACCGAAAGCAACGGCACCGCACTAAGATTCACCGCCGCAATCTCGCTCATCGACGCAAGCGCGCCAACCGCGTCAGGAGCCGTTGCGACGGCTGTGGCGCGGGATGTGGTCTCCGCTACTGGGGACAGCGAGCGACCATCACGACCAAATCGAACATTCTGAATTGCCATGGACTGCTAACGAATCCAACCGTCTTCACCGCGCTGCTCAAGATATACGTCAACCGTGGCTGGATCGATCTCAAACATCTCTAGCAACATCACCGTCCGGTCCAACACCAATTGCGAATTTCCGCCACCTTCCAACCACATTCCATTTGGCAACTCGAAACTCCGATCAAACCTCTCATAATCATGCTGTGGCAAAAGGTTTACCAGATAGCGAGATGAACCACCCGCTGGCATCAGTATGGGTTGATCGATTTTGCCTTGCAAGACGAGCCAAGAGGCTACTTGGGCGTACAGGTCATGCCACGTGCCGGCCTCACGTTTGTCTCCGTTCGGAAATCGGATCACCGTCGGTTCGGGTCCAAGTAACTCGGGGTACACCGAAACCAGCGACGACCACTCATTCGCAGGCGCTCCATTGGCATTCGCCTGCTCGCGACGTTCTTGACCAATCGTCATGGATGACTCCGCTCGACTCTGATGATATTCATTTTCCAGCAAATTCAGAACTCGGAACACCCCGCCTCCAAGTTGCGGAACGAAATCCTGTCCAATCACTCGTCGGACGATCAGCCCAAGATTTGGTCAAGCGCACCCATGATCGCCGAAGTCAGGCCTACTATCGCCAGACCAATCCAGATGAACCGAGTAGTTAACCGTGCCTCCGAGTCCTTGATGTCCGCGATCGTTGCTGACTTGAGCTGTGCAATGTCAGTCTTCGTCGCCATCTCAGACCGCAAATTCGCCAAGTCCGACCGTGTCGCCATATCAGAGAGGTCATCCTTTGCGGCAAGGCCGACTAGATCGGCTTTCGTTGCCGTTCCCTCGCTGACCGCACTGCCGACCGTTTCGACTATCGCGCGTGCCACTGCCTCGTCCACGCCGGCCGCTTCAAGGTCCTTCACCGCTTTGTATGTGTCAAAAGCCATCGTTGCCAAGTTTCCTTAACCCCTTGCTTCAGAGTTTATCCAATGCCATCAACGGATTTTAGTACCACCATCCAACCTCATTTCAGTTGACGTGTCACACTTTCAGGCTCTGGCAATGAAGACGTCGAGAAGGGCGAATCCATATGCATCACTCCATGACCGCTATACGATCAAAATGCTCCTCTTAGATCCCAATCATTTAGATCAGGAATTCGGATCAAACGGGTCAATCGAACCTAATCGCGACCGAACTCGGTTCAATATTGAAATGCTCCAAAAACGAGCGAGCCGTTCTTAGCAACGTGTTACCAGTTACACCAGGTTCGATCCACAGCCCGTTTCTCAACTGATAGCCGCCGCTTCCCCAAAATCCTTCATCTGTCGTTTTGATTACCGTTGGTTTCGTGTCGCCGAAACTGCACGCCGTCATTTGTGGTTCGCGCTCAACCATCCATTCGGCTATGCTGATCCACACGTTCTTCCAAGAAGCGATTCGGATTTCTGATCGATCTGGCAATCGGATACGAGTAGGTCTAGGGTCTCGGGCGTTGTATCTGGCTTCGTCCAATCGGATCCAACCCTCGTTATCGATTTGCGACGGCTCATCATCTGTTGGATGGTCTACTTCGTTTCGCCCTTCCTCAACATCCAGAACTGGCTCACTGGCGGCGACAGGGCTCTCTCCCGGACCTAAGTTAGAACGCCACATCGACAGAGACTTGAGTGCGTTAACGTGCGATGCGACTGCGGTTAAGTTCAATTCCATGATGATCCGATCTTCGATAGCACCTCGTTCAAAGACCGAGAACATGTTCCATTGGTCGCCATTCGTAACCACCATGTAGTCAATCCCGTCAGAATTGGCGTAGTTCAAAACCTGCATCGTATCATCGTCGATCAATTGTCTGCCCAATCGCTTGGCCTCAATCACAGCAACTGGTTTGCCACTGATCAGCAACGCGTAGTCTGCCCGTTTTCCCCTTACGTCGTATTCCAACTCAACGGATGTAGGGTCAGTCACGTCCCATCCCAACGAGTTCAATAACGGATCAATCAGAACTTGGCGCGTACGGGTTTCATTTGTCGCTATCGATTCGCGATGATCGATTATCCGTTGTCGGAGCGTGTCTATCGTTGCAGCAAGTTCGTCTAGTGCCATCGTTGTCCCATGCCCACAAGAGTGTTTTCGTAGTTGGAATGCATTGTATCGGTATGTGCCGTATCGTCCACAGATTCACCCCACCCTCTCCTTCTCCCAGCACGCCGCGACGTGCCCTACACCCACTTCCTCCATCCACGGGTCCTCCGTCGAACACCGATCCACCGCATAGTCGCACCGCGGGTGGAACGCGCATCCTGGCGGCATCATAGTCGGATCAGGCACATCCCCCGGTATCTGCATCAACTTACCCGACTCCCGTGCCGAGTCCAATCTCGGAACCGACCCCAACAACCCTAGCGTGTACGGATGCTTCGGATTACCGTACAGCTCTTCCGACGGCCCCATCTCCCGTATCTTCCCGGCGTACATCACACACACCCGATCCGCATACCTCGCCACGACTCCGAGATTGTGCGTAATCATTAGCAGCGCCGTGCCAAACCGTTCCGTCAGGTCCTTCATCAATTCCAATATCTGAGCCTGAATCGTCACGTCCAACGCCGTCGTCGCCTCATCCGCGATCAGCAATCGCGGATTGCAACTCAACGCGATGGCGATCATGATCCGCTGACGCTGCCCGCCACTCATCATGTGCGGGTAGTCGCGCATCCGAGCCGACGGGTCGGGTATACCCACAAGGTCGAGAAGCTCAGCCGCCCGAGACGACGCCTGCCGTCGCGTCATGTCTAAATGCTCCTGCAACGGCTCCACGATCTGACGCTCTATCGACAACACCGGATTCAACGATGTCAACGGCTCCTGAAAGATGATGCCGATCCCAGGGCCCCGCACATGTCGCATCTCTCGAACATCGAGCTGCAGCAAGTCCGTACCCTCAAACAGCACTTGCCCGCCAACGATGCGCCCAGGCGGATCGGGCACCAACCGAACGATAGAAAGCGCCGCTACGCTCTTGCCGCATCCCGACTCACCAACCAACCCGACCGTCTCGCCCTCATCGATATGCAGATCGACCCCATCGACCGCGCGCACCACGCCGTAATCGGTATGAAACTCCGTCTCGAGGTTCTTCACCTCCAACAGATGTCGGGACGCCCCAGCCAATTCCATAGACATGGTCCTATCGATCTTTCCAGTCCATCTCAACGCACCTCAACGGCGCACAATACGATACATGCAATCTTACCCAAGCCTCTCATCCCCTTCGCGAAGCGAGGGGGACGCGGATGAGCGAAGCGAGAACGCAGGGGGTGCCTGAGCCCCCGTTTAATCTCTTAGCCATCAAGGCTGAGCCCCCTCTGCTCCTTTCGCCCTGCGAAAATGGCACGAGCGAAGCGAGCGGGGTATGCCCGAAAGGTTCGGAAAATCAATTACCAGTGATACCATTTGCCTACTTAACGCCGACCAACATCGAAATTGACCCTCTCAACTGTCGATAATCTGCTTCACGTCGGCGTTTCGCAAGCGCCTATCACGCCACCAATAGGATTCAGCATCGCCGGTCCAGAGGTCCCAGAACGACCTGCCCGCTCAATCGATGATGACCTAACCGTCAGATGCATCGTCCTTAAGTCATACGGCGAAACCGCCGCGCTTGTTTCACTCGACGTGTACGGCATCACCGAATGGCTCAAAAGACAAATCACTCAAGCAATCACAGAATCCACCGGCATCCCGCGCAATGACATCACTGTCCTCACCACCGGCAACGGCACATCTCCCCCCCTATGGTACGACGAAGGGCGTTCCGAATCCGACATCCCAGACCAATATCGCAACTACGTCGCATACCTACCGGATGTCGTAGCAGGTGCCGCGTTAGAAGCCGCACAATCCCTCGAACCCGCCGCAGTCGGCACCGTCACCGCGTCGCTTCCAAATCTCAGCTGCTTCTCCAAGCCAACCGACGACGAAACCCTCGAAACCGAACGAGAGTCGCTGCATCTAACCGCCATCCGCACTGCTGACGACCAAACCGCGTGCATTCTCTACAACTTCGCCTGTACAGCAACCATAATCGGCAACACCACAGCATGGACCGCCGACTTTCCCGGCATCGCCTCGACAGCACTCGAACAAGCAGGTGCCGATGTCGCAATCTTCATCCAAGGCGCTTCAGCCGATATACGCCCGTTCGACTGGTACGACGACAACACCGACATTTCCCATGCCGAACGCCAATGGTCCGACGCCCAAGCCTTCGCCATCTTACTTGCCACGCAAACCATCCGCGCGGCATCAAACGTCAACACCCGCCGCAACGCACAAGTGAAAACCGCGACATCTGGCGACGGCAACTCGACAACCTTAAGAATCGGCGATACAACCCTCGTCTCAACTGATCAATCCCATCCGATAGAGTTCGCCGCCAACCTGCGAACCGCTCTTCCCGAAACAAAGCTACTAGTCAGCACGAATCCTGCCGGTGGGATGACATCAGCCAACCAACGCACAGTTGTACTCGCTGAAGTCGTCGAATTGGTA
>DAOUJE010000004.1:0-39468 GCA_034423055.1 Dehalococcoidia bacterium
GAGAGGGGAAAGGTTTGGAGCGTCCCCCACGGCTTGGGATGACCGTCTGGCTTGCTATGGTTTCGTCGGAGCCAGCAGTTACCTCTCCGCATCCGAGCCCTACAGCTACAACGGTCTTCGTAACCGGGTTGTGGCAGCGTTTCGCCCGTCTCCATTCATCGGAAGGGAAGACGTCTTTCAGTGGCTTTTGGCGGGACATCGCCGGCGGGTCGTATGTTGGCGACCCCTGCTACCCCGCCCGCTGCCGTACTTCATTCAATTGTGCTTGCTACGTCTTAAAAGGTGTGCGCACGACCCTTCTCGACGCGGCGATTCTTCGTGTCTGGGCGTCCCGTTTGACGCCCTTGGTTGTTATATTACTACAGATGTTGCGGGAGTGTCAAATGTGAACTAGGATGTTGAGGATTGGGAAGGATGCGAAGGATGGGTGTGTTGTGGGTGTTTGGGTTTTTGAACTGTGATTGCGGTGATTTGTGATGATGGGGTGTGATGGTTGGTGGGGGCCCTTTGTCTGAACCGCAGATTTTCGGGATTTGAAGGATGGAAGGAACGTTTGGGGTGGTATTGGGTGTATGACCCCCTGCGTTCGCTTCGCTCCGCGTCCCCTTTTTGCTGACGCAAAAAGGGGAGGGAGGGGCACAGCCCCACCTCTACCGGCAGCCGCGGAGAGGGGATGCCCTGCCCCGCCGCCCCGGGCATACTCCGCTCACTCGCTTCGTTTAATCCCCTCTCAATCTCCCCTTGGGAGGGCGAGGGGAAGGGAATGCTTAGCGAAAGGGGCGTGGGGCGTACACTGGATGTCATGACGAAGACGGCACAGGTGGATGTTTGCAATGTTCCTAATCGGACGATTTTCGAGGGGGACAATCTGGATGTGATGCGGGGGATGAACGATGGGTGTGTGGATTTGATCTATCTCGATCCGCCGTTCAACTCGAACCGGGACTATGCGGCACCGATCGGGAGCAAGGCTGCGGGAGCGGCGTTCAAGGATACGTGGGATCTGACGGATGTGGATGGACGTTAGAGGAGCCATTGGTTTAGAATGTATTAGGTTGACACCATCGTATTGAATGCGGAGTGATAGAGCGCATGGTAGTGTCGCAAGATGCGTTAATAGCCTATTTCGCTGTAAGAAAGACGCAAGACGGTTCCGGTTTTGTTGGTGGCGTTTTGGTAATCGATTCCAAAGGTTTGCCCCAGGAATTTCGAAACACATCGCCATTGCGTCCGAGCGTCGCGCAAAGAGCCTTGTACGGAAAGAGCCTTGAACCCTTCGCGTTTAACGAACTCATAGGTGTTCGCCTGATCCGATCTCTAAAATTGAAACCGGAAATTTGTTTCGTAGAATCACCAGATTTGTTCGAGATTAGGGAGTCGTCCCAGATTCCGGTAATTCACTTGTCTCGGGTTGACAATGCTCCCATTGGGAATGGCTTGATGGGAGACGGAATTCGGGTCTCCAACAGCCGCGGCAGAGCGAAGACCCTGGTTGCCAATGGACATCCAAGCTTTGACGATATTAGATATGTCCAAAATTTGATTGAAACGATCTCTGATTCAATTGACCTTTTGGAACCATTCGATCGTGTTGAAACAGCCCTTAGATCTCTGACCCTGTCTAGCGAAAACTACCGTCCCAGTTAATAGCAAGGTTCGTTACGCGGGATGGTATTTGGAAATTTAAGAGCTCGGACTGCCAGAAGATTCAGTCCAGTTCCACAACCGTCGATTCTCAATTTCAATCGGATTGAGATCGATCATATTGTGACTTTGGAAACAAAAATTGATTTCGAACCCCCGTTTACAACTTGCTCTTTCGATCATTTGATCATTCCAGATATCGATGAAGTGGATACCGAGCTTATAAATGATGAAAATTCGGCAAGAGAAACTCAACTATATCCAGAATTTCGCCCCCTTACGCCACCTAGAATGCATGGTTTAGTATTCGCCGATTCTGAGCCTGCACCTCAGGTGAATCGCTTGAAGAATCGTTCGAACCGCAACTGGAATTCTGCTGGATTCGGTCGTCATAGCCGAAGGCCGCAAAGATCTGGTAGAGTGAGCATGAATCTGTTTGACCGTCTGCGGTTGATACTACAACCACCTGTATTTTCTTACGATGGTCAACCAATCAATTTTGAACAAAGTCCCTATCCGTTTCAGATTGCGGGAATCAAGTGGTTGATTGATCATGAGCGTGGATTGTTGGCCGACCAAATGGGATTGGGCAAAACCATGCAAGCAATCATAGCGATGCGCGTACTTTTCAGGCGAGGCAAACTTAAAAATGCATTGGTTGTGTGTCCAGCCAGCATGTCCAACACATGGGAGCGCGAAGTCCGAATGTGGGCTCCAGAGTTGCGGACGCAACGAATACAGGGCAATCCGGCACTTCGTCCTACCTTGTGGGAAGCACCGTGCGAAATTCACATCGTTTCGTATGAAACTCTAGCGAGGGATGCTGAGGATCTTTCAGCGAAGAAATTCGATCTCTATGTATTGGATGAAGCTCAAAAGATCAAGAACCCTAGTACTAATAACCATCGGGCCGTAAAACGATTTCAGGCTGAGTTCCGGTGGGCACTGACTGGGACGCCAATCGAGAATTCAATCGACGATGTCGTGGCACTGTTCAGTGTCTTGAAACCAGATCTATTCGGCTCTCGTTTGATGGCCAATACATCCAGATGGTACAGTGCAGAATTCGTCCGACGGGAGATTGGACCGCATATGTTGAGACGGACGATTGCTGAGACAAGTTTAGAACTCCCAAAATTGACACACCAAGATCACTGGTTAGATCTCAAACCTGCGCAACGTCGTGCATACACAGCTCTGGAACGCCAATCGGTTGCTACTTTGCGTCAACTCGGCTTCGAAGCTACTAGGGTTGAAATTTTCGCTCTGATTACAAAACTTAAACAAATTTGTAATTATGACATCATTTCTGGTCAAAGTTGCAAGTTAGATTTCTTGAACGATGAGCTGATTGCACTGGTTGCTGATAATGATAAGGCCCTCGTGTTTTCTCAGTATCCCAACAAAACCTTGAAAGAGATCGAACCAAAACTCAAGAAATTTAATCCGATATCCTTTGATGGTTCCATGTCCGCGAACAAAAGGGATGAAGCGATCGCCAAGTTTCAGGATTCAGATGCCAACGACGTGATGCTGATGTCAGTTAAGGCTGGAGGCGTAGGTATCACATTAACGCGTGCAAATCATGTGTTTCATTTCGATCATTGGTGGAATCCTGCGACCGTTGATCAAGCATCTGCGAGAGCTCATCGTATCGGACAAAACAAACCAGTGTTCGTACACTCGCTTTATGTGGCTGACACAATCGAGGAGCGCATCTATAACTTGCTCAAGGAGAAGAGAGAACTTTTCGATCAGGTAATCGGTAGAAGGGGGCGGACCGACGATACCGTTCTTCAACGCCTTTCGGACAAAGATCTGTATGGCCTTTTTGGTTTGGACGCACCCGACACCGACAAAGACAAGGCCAGGGCGAAGAGGCGTGAGCCACGACGGATCGAACCTGCGAATGGAACGACAAATCCGAGGGCATCGTCACGGCGCAATCGTCGGCGTCCCAAGCAAACCGTGGATTCTCAGGAGTTTATTCGCAACTGGCGTCGAGAACACGGGATTGGCGATTGATTGCTCTGGCCCGCGTTCCTCTACGTTGCGGGATTGAGACGATCAAGTTTTGCATTGGCAGCCTTATACAAGGTGGTTGAAGAAGTTGGAGTTGGTTTTGAGGCTGTTCTTCGATGAGGATGCCCTGGTCATCCCCTGCGATCTCGCTTCGCTTGCTCGCGTCCCATTGCGCTTCACGAAGGGGAGGTCTGGGTTTAGGACTGTTCTAGGAGGGTGGTGACGGGATGATATGATACAAAGGTTGTGAATAACAATAATGATGCGCGAGAACCGACGGGGTTCGTGGCTTACGTGGATGAATCTGGCGATGAGGGGTTCGTTTTCAATCCGGATGGCTCAGGGAGTTCGCGCTGGTTTGTTTTGTCAGCGGTCGTTACGCGGCGGATCAATGACTTACAGATGGTTGAGTGTCTGAGGGATGTGCGCGAGGTGTTGGGCAAGGCTCCGAAGACGCCGTTGCATTTCGCTGATTTGAAGCACGAGCAGCGAGTACCGTACATTCGGCGTGTGGGCAGCTTGGACATTCGCACAGTCAACATCGCGGTCTATAAACCGTCGATCCGAGAGGTATCTAGGTTTCAAGGCACGAAGCATCTGCTATATCGATACACAACGCGGTTTTTGGTTGAGCGGTTGTCGTGGATGCTCAGTCGTGCCGAACGGGGCATGAAAGACCAGAACCGATCTGCTGAGATCATTTTCTCTGACCGTGCGAACATGTCGTACGAAGAGATTCGGTCGTACCTCGGACGGTTGATTCGGCAGTCGAAAAGCGCCTCATCCGGCGTGCAGATCGATGGTTCAGTGATCGATCCGACCCAAGTGCGTTCGGTGCAACATTCGCAGTTGGCAGGATTGCAGGTGGCGGACGCGGTGGCTACAAGCACACACTTTGCGTTGAGGCCGAACCGATACGGCGAGACGGAATCTGCGTATTTCCGGCATCTTGCGAGGACGCTCTATCGGCACGAGGGCAAGGTTTTGAGCTATGGGATGAAGTTCTGGCCGGAGGAGTACGAGGCGCTGAAAAGCAAAATCCCCCAAATCCCCGATTTGGGGGATTTTTTGCTTTAAGGCCCCAGGTTCCGAGGATCCCACCCTTGCGGGCTGCCGCTCTTCACGAACGACCTCTACAACTCCTGCGCTTGCCTTACCTATGAGTATATTGGAACATAGGTTGTTTTGTCAAGGGGTGGTTCCGCCTTGCGGCGGTCCTCCCCCTGCCCCTCCTGAAGGAAGGGGTGGAAGTGGATGGTCTTCGCGTCCTAGCTCAACGCCAGCACTCGTTGCACGAAATCGTGGACTAGGGGGCGGTCGGCGTCGCGTTCCCAGTCTTCCATGGAGTCGTGGTAGAAGTGTCGGTGGAATTTTTCGGCGGCTAGGAAATGTGCTTGGATGAGTGGATCTTCGGCTTCTTCGGAGAGGTTGATGGCGGCGTTTTTGAGCGAACGATGGCTCTCGTGGGGCCATTCTCGTTCTTGCGCGGCTGCCATTACGGCGTGAGCGGCTGCGCCCCACAGCTTTTCCGCGCCTTGCAACACGTCGCCGCGTTCGAATTCCTCGTCGGAAGCCGCGAGGAAACCGAGAGCGACCTGTCGGTGCTCTCTGGGCGACATTGTGGTGGTAGCCATGTGTTGATTGTACTGGTTGCTCTCCACTGCGTCCCCGCGTCTCTGTTGTCGTACGTTTTGGGCTCGCCGCGTCCCCCTTGCGCTTTGCGAAGGAGGAGAGATTCCTCGCTGCGCTCGGAATGACAGGGGGGACGTCAGGGTTGCCAGTTCCAGATTTGGTTGGGGAAGGCGAAGGTTTGGGGTAGGCCGCCGGTGTGGATGAAGATTACTGGGGTTTGGGGGTCGATGTTGCCTTTTTTGATTTCGGCGATGAGGGCGGACATGGATTTGCCGGTGTATGTGGGGTCTAGGATGATGCCTTCGGTTTTTGCGACGAGGTGCATGGCTTCGATGCCGATTTGGGTGGGTACGCCGTAGGTGATGGTGTAGCCGGTGATGGTTGTGATGTCGCCGGGTTCGAGAGGAGTGTCGAGGTTGAGGAGTTTTGCGACGCGGTTGGAGCGGTCGAGGTAGATTTCTTGGTAGTTTTCGGTGTTGTAGTGGGGTTGAGCGACGGCGGTTGCGGACCAGGGCTTGCCGGTGTTGCGTGCGTAGAGTCGGATGCCGGCTAGGGAGCGTCCGCAGAGTCCCCAGATGTGGACGGGGGTGTTGGAAGTTAGTGGAGGTCGCCCGTCCTCCCCGGGCATCCCCTGCTGTCGCTTCGCTCCCGCGTCCCCTTCGCTTCGCGAAAGGGACGAAGCGCGCGCCCCCTTTGTCCTTCGGACATTTCCCCCGCGAGCGGGGGAAACCCGGCCCTTCCCCTCTGGATTCCGGCTTTCGCCGGAATGACGTGTGTTGGCGCGGGAATGGTGGGTTATTTGGGTGTCTAGTTCGGCGGCGGTTTCTAGGAAGGCGATCATGCCTGCGATGTCGAAGAAGGGGGTTTGGGAGAGGATTGTGGGGTTGCGTCCGTTTTTGGTTTCTTGTTGGAGGAGTTTGTCTGCTAGTTCTCTGGCTTCTTCGATGGTTTGGACTCGGTGAATGTTTGCGCCGGCGAGGTGTGCGATGAGCATGTTGCCGATGATGGGTTCGTCGACCATGTGGTATGCGACCCAGTGGTATTTCATGCCGGTTTTGGCGCATGCGGCGGCGGCGAGTCGGGCGTTGTTAGAGTCGTAGTGGTTGACGTTGATGACGGTGTCGATGCCGCGCTCGATGAGGTGTGCGAAGAGGAATTCCTTGTGTCGGGCTTTGTTTCCGCCGAATGCGAAGCCGGTGGTGTCTTCGCGTTTGATGAATAGCTGGGGGACGGTGTCGAGGTGTGCGCCCATGGAGTCGGCGATGGCGGCACGGAGTCGGGGCATCTCTTCGAAGGGTGTGTTTTTGCGCGCGAGTTGGATGCGGGGGAGATCGGAGATGGAGTTGAGGATGGTTTGGGGGTTCATTTTGAGGTGTGATTGGTTAGTGGTTTGGTTTGGGGCGGTATGAACCCCCTGCGCTCGCTTCGCTTGCGCGTCCCCCTTTTGCTTCGCAAAAAGGGGAGGTTAGGCTTGCCAGTTCCAGAGTTGGTCGGCGAAGGCGAATGTTTGGGGTAGGCCGCCGGAGTGGATGAAGACTACGGGGACTTGGGGGTCTAGGTTTCCGGCTCGGATTTCGCCGATGAGGGCGGACATGGATTTGCCGGTGTAGTTGGGGTCTAGGATGATGCCTTCGGTTTTGGCGACGAGGTGGATGGCTTCGAATACGCCTTCGGTGGGGATTCCGTAGTCGTCGCCGGTGTATCCGGTGATGGTGTCGAGGTCGCCGGGCTCGAGTGCGGTGTCTAAGCCGAGGAGTTCGGCGACGCGTGTTGATCGGTCGATGTAGATTGCTTCGTAGCTGTCGGGTTGTGTGTGTGAGTATGCGGTGGCGGAAGCGGACCAGTCTTTGCCGGTGTTGCGGGCGTATAGGCGGAGGCCGGCTATAGAGCGGCCTACGAGGCCCCACATGCGGATCGGAGTGTCGGGCGTTAGGCCCCTATCGCCTTCGGCACTTCCCCCGCGAGCGGGGGAAGGGGAGTTCTTCGGCCTAAACCCGCGCCCGGCTGAGGGGAAGTTGGAGATTTGTGCGTCGATTTCCGCGCCGGTTTCTAGGAAGCCGATCATGCCGGCGATGTCGGAGAATTCGTTGTCGGAGAGGATGGTGGCGTTGCGGCCGTTTTCATTCTCGTCGTTGACGAGTTTTTCGGCGATGGAGCGGGAGTACTCGGATGGGACGCGGTGTATCTCGGCGCCTGTGAGGTGTCCGATGAGGAGGTTGCCCATTACGGGGGCTTCGATCATGTCTACGGCGACCATGTGGCACTTGAGGCCCATTTTGGCGCTTGAGGCGGCGATGAATCTGGCTTGGTTGGAGTGGTAGTGGTTTATGTTGACGATGGTGTCGAAGTCGCGTTCGATGAGGTGTGCGAAGAGGAACTCCATGTGTCGGGCTTTGTTGCCGCCGAATGCGAAGCCAGTGGCGTCGTCGCGTTTGATGAAGAGTTGCGGGACGGAGTCGGTGTCGGCGTCCATCGACTCTGCGATGGCGGCACGGAGATTTGGTGCTTCCTCGAAGGGGGTGTTGAGGTAGGCGAGTTTGATGCGGGGGAGTTCGTCGATTCGGTCGAGGATGGTCTGGGTTTTCATGTTTGCCTCCGGTTGGGCAGCCAGCCGCCTTCTCTGGGTCCGTAGTCGATGGGCATCACTTGGCCGGCGCGGATGCAGGATACGGGTTCGAGGGCGTATGGGCCAATGTTTATCACGCCGTCGCCGTCGATGTATTCCCATTCGCCTTCGTGGATTCGGAGGATGGTGAGGTCGGCGTGGGTTCCGGGTGCCATGCAGCCTAGTGTTTGTTCGGTTTGGGGGCCGAGGACCGCTGCTGGGTTGCGGGTGGACATGACGAGTGCGTCTTCGAGGCTGATGCCTAGGGAGATGACTTTGCCGATGCAGTCCATTTGGGAGAAGGCGGTGCCGACGTATCGGCTTTGGAGGGTTACGTCGGAGCTTATGGTGTCGGGTGTGAGGCCGCCGTCTAGGACTCGTTTTGCGGCGTCGAAGGAGAAGTTTTTGCCGCCAACGCCGATGTCGAATTTGACGCCGCGGGCACGGGCGCCTAGGGCTTCGCGGAGGAGGGTTCTGCCCCCATCGCCTGCGGCACTTCCCCCGTCAAACGAGGGAAGGGAGGAAAGGAGTCCTCCTCTTGCTCCGCTGAAGGAGTGGGTTACGATGTCGTTTTTGGTGAGTAGTTCGGAGAGGATTTTGGGTGCGGCGTTTAGGGCTTGGTCTGATTGGCCGGTGGTGTCGCCCATGTGGACCATTAGTCGGACGTCGGCATCGTCAGCGATTGATTTGGCGGCTTTGGGTAGGTCCATGCCGAGTTCGGCGATGCCGGGTGAGACCATGCGGGCTTTGACGCCGATGATGACGTCTTTTCGGGATTGGATTGTTTCGACGGCCGCGTCGTGTTCGATGTCGAGGGCGGAGGTGACTTCGGGGATGCGGTTTACACCTAGTGCGCCGACGTTTAGGAGGGCCAGGACGCGGGTTTTTGCGTTTGGTATTACGTGGTTGACGAGCCCGCCGATGTTGGCGATGCCGCATGAGCCGGCATCGACGACTGTGGTTACTCCGGAGTTGACGCCTGCGGTGTCGGCGTCTTGCATCATGTCTTCGACGTAGGGCGAAGAGCGTCGGAGGCCTCCGGCTACGTGGGTGTGGATGTCGATGATGCCGGGGGTTACGACGAGGCCGATGGCGTCGATCACGCGATCTGCCACGTAGTTTTTGGGCACTCCCTGCTGTCGCTTCGCTCCCGCGTCCCCCTCGCTTCGCGAAGGAGACTGGATGATTGCGATGATCTGGTCGCCTTTGATGGCGACATCGCCGACTTCCAGTTGAGAAGTGTCGGTGTTGAGGAGTTTTCCGCCGTTGATGCGGAGATCACATTTGACCGCTTCGGTCATCGTCTCTCCCACAAGATCGCAAGTGTGGGAGAAAGTCTAACAGTGGGTTACGACGGTGACACGATACGCGCATCAATGCGGATGCGGAGCTTGGTGGGCGTTGAAGTAGATGCCTTCGAGAGATGAGGGGGGAGCTTCGGGTTCGTCGGCTTGCCCGAATGCCAGATAATGCGGCGGGTCACCGTCGATGACGATGTATGCGCTGAGTGAGTTCGATAGGGGATTGTGTCCGCCGAGCCACTCGACTTCGGGGCCATCGGTCAGTTGAACCGGGCCGTACCGCAACGGGCGTCTGACAGCTTCGAAGCTGATGTCAGTGGCACCGGGAGGTCCGACACCCCACCTGACTACGCCTTCGTAGTCGGATGGAATGATGAAGCGCCACCGCGGCAATAACCCGCTCCATGGCGATACCTCTATCGCCGCTCGATCGTGGATGCCTTCGAACGGGTGATGAATCTGCCAACGAAATCGCGACTGAGGTTCGTCGTACGAGACGGTACTGTGCGTGTGCGCGTGCTCTGTCGCGTCGTTGTGCTGGTGAAGATGGCCGTGTGGCGGATCGTTGTGATTTCCGAGCATCAGCTCGCGAGAGCTTTGTTGAGGCGTTTGGCCAGCCGGCTCTTTTTGCGGGAGGACTGGTTGCGATGAATGACGCCTTTTCGGGTGGCGACATCCAGCGCGCTGATCGCTGCTCGGAGAGTCTCGACGGTCGCTTCGTCCGACGGGGATTGATCGATCGCGCTACGTGCGGCCGTTACGCGCGTACGTACGAACGATCGCACGGACCGGTTTCGCGTCGCTCGGCGACGCTGAACGCGCATTGACTTGGCTGCGGGCATTTGGGACCTTTCGGTTGGCTTAGGGGCTGGATGGACGTTCCGTCCGCTGAAGCGCCCGCCTACACGGGAATGACGGAACTTCGGGTTCAGACTCGTTCGATTCTATAACTGGAGGGTTTGATCTGCGATGAAGAGAGTGCGTTTCAGTTGATACGCATGACGGATGACACGCCTCGAACCGCTTCCAAACGGTCGAAGAGTCTCGCTAATTGCTCTAAACCGCTCGTGTAGACCGTGAAATCGATCCGTGTGCTGCCCCGACCTATGTCTTCTCCAGAGGCCATCTTGTGGAGGTTCATGCGTTCGTCTCGGATTACGCCGCAGAGGTCGTGTATCAATCCGATGCGATCGGAGCCTTCGACTCGAAGTCGCGCTGGGTAGGTGCCCGACATGTGGCCCCATGCGACTTCGACAAGGCGATCGTGGTCAATGTCATTGCTGAGGTTTCGGCAGTTGTTGCGATGCGCGGAGACGCCCCGGCCGCGGGTGAGGTAGCCGACGATGTCGTCCCCGTAAACCGGGTTGCAACAGCGCGGGAAGTTGACCTGAACGCCGGGCAGTCCCATTACCACCACGCCTTTTGCGAGATCGGAGACGCCCTTTTTGTTGGCTTCGCGTTCGCCGGCGGCTAGCTGTTCCGCGATGACGTTTTCTGGTCGGTTGTCGTCGATGGCCTTTACGACTGTTCGTACGATCACTGATGGTTGCTGTCGCGTCTTGCCTAGATCGGTAATCAACTCCTCGTTAGAGGTGTAGCCCATCAGATCGGCAATCTCCTCCGTGTCCACGGAGTGTCCCATGCGGTTGAGTTGGTCGACGACTCGCTTGAGTTGTTGTCGGCCCTGTTGCAGATTCGTCTCGCGCGCTTGCCGACTGAACCACTGACGAACCTTGGCGCGACCGCTGTTGGTTGCCAAATAACCTTTCTCAGTGTCCTGCCAATCGAGACTCGGGCCGCGCGGCGCGCGTGCCTTGCGGATCTCGACGACATCGCCTGGCATCAAACCGGTGTTGAGCGGAACCATTTTGCCGTTGACCACTGCGCCGACGGTGCTATGCCCCAATTCGGTGTGAATCCGGTACGCGAAGTCCAAAGGCGTGGCACCGGGCGGAAGTTCTATCACGTCGCCTGCCGGCGTGAAGACTTGGATGCGGTCCGTGCTGAGCGATTCGTCGACGTGATCGATGAATTCATCTGTATCGTCCGCATCGCCAGTGAGCGACAGCATGTCTTTCAGCCAAGACATCGTGCGGTCGGAAGAATCCCCGCCGCCCTCGTTGTTTCCGCCTTGTTTGTAAGCCCAGTGTGCGGCGAAGCCCTGTTCGGCGACCTCGTGCATCTCACGCGATCGAATCTGTACTTCCAGCGGAGTGTTGTCGGGTCCGAGGACGGTGGTGTGCAACGAGCTGTAGCCGTTGGACTTGGGTTTCGATATGTAATCGTCGAAAGTGCCTTCGATCATCGGCCACAAGCCGTGGACGACCCCCAAAGCGTTGTAGCAATCGGCGGTGTTTTGCGTGATTACTCGCAAAGCGATCAGGTCGTGGATCTCGTCGAATGTTCGCCCCAGCTCCTCATAGCGCTTCTTCTTGCGTGCGATGCTGAAGAGGTGCTTGGCACGCCCAGTTATCGACGCCTCGATTTTGTTCTGGTTGATGATCGCATCCTGGAGGGTCTTGACGGCCCGGCTCGTGTACGCCTCGCGTTCTCGCCGCTTGCGTTTCACAAGACCCGAAATCGTGCGGTATTCCTTGTGGTCGAGGTAGTAGAACGCTTTGTCTTCGAGGCGCCACTTCCAATCGTTCATACCCAGTCGGTCGGCCAACGGAGCGTAAATGTCCATGGTCTCGCGGGCGATACGTTCCTGTTGTTCTGCTTTCAGGTAGCGCAACGTCTCGATGTTGTGCATGCGATCAGCAAGCTTGATCAGCAGGACCCTGCGGTCTTCGCCGGCGGTTACAAACATCTTGCGGAGGCTTTCGATTCGCTCCTGTTTGCGGTCCTCGTAGTGTCGGCGCTGTCTCGACCCGCCACTTGAAGCGGCCAACTCGATCTGCTTCAACTTCGTAACACCGTCAACGAGGAGTGCCACGCTGTCGCCGAACTCTTTACGGATGTCGTCCACCTCGATTCCGCAGTCCTCGACGGTGTCATGTAACAGACCAGCTGCGATTAAGTCGGAAGGCAGGGCCAATTGCGCCAGTCGCAACGAAACGCTGATCGGATGGATGATGTAAGGCTCGCCCGACTTCCGCGTCTGACCGTCGTGAGCCAGGTAAGCGTACTCGTACGCGGCCTTGATAAATTCGATCTCGTCTGGCGGGAGGTAGCCCTGTACCTCCTTCATTAGATTTGTCAGCGAGCGCTGGTACCCGTTCCGGCTTGAATACCGCGTAGATTTTGAGGTTTGAGGGACGAGTGTTTGGATGGTCGCCATTTCCAGCTTCGTGCACCGCTTGTATCTTACGAATCAGCGGTTGTATCGTGTTTTTCAGTTTACACGTATCTAACAACCCCGCGAAATGAGTTTGGCGACGAGATTCGGAAGGTAGCAACTCCAGTAGCTTCCGCGAATTCGTAGCGGGGTTCGCATTAGAATTTGGGCGTTAGAACTTCACCAATTGAAAAGGCGGTAGGTGTCGATTTGCGCGATCGGCACAGAAATCGATCGAAACTCCGTGTTTACCATGCGAAATATCAGCAATGTCACTGCAACTATCCCCAAACGGCTTGGAATCGTGTTAACGCTCGTGGGCGTCTCTATGTTCTTTGCCGTTGTGTTGATATACGCCCCGGCAAATGCGGCCGACCCGGCTCCGGTCAACCCGCGTGGGCCTATCCCGGCTGTCCTGTCGGATTCCAATGGCAACACTTATGAGGTGTTCACGCCTGAAGAAGGCGGAGCGATCGCTGGTGAAGATTACTCGTTCACTGCGATGCCTGGTGATGTACCCAGCGCGTACATCGTTGGTGTGCGAATGTCCAAAGGAAGCGAAGCCTCGAATGCTGGCATGACGCACCACCGATACACGCTCGGTGGTAATTACTACACGATCGACGCGGTTGATGAGAATGGCAAAACACCTTCGCCTGCATTCAGGTTCCGAAACCCGCCAGTAGCTTGTGTGCCGACACCTTCACATTCCTTGGCAAACATCGATTCCTTGGCTCTGATAGCCACGGATTCTGAAGGTTTAACTCAGACGGTGCTGAATTCAGATACGAGAGTCGGCAGTGCGAGTTTGAGGGTTTGCGCCAACATCGGCACGGTGCCGATCACTTTGGCAGTCGGATTGGAGGGTGCTCCTCAGCCTCTACCGCCAACACCAGAGGTTGTGGTAAAGATTGTTGAGCTTCCGGTTACTGGTGGTTCCGCGCCTTCTCGCAAGTTGGTGGCACTCTTGCTTATCCTCGGATTAGCGATCCTTGCCGGAGGTGTGAAGTACGCCCGGTCGTTCCGGCGCACCGCTCGATAGCGCGAGGGACACCTCAATCATCGAGCGGCGGCAACTGCTTCGAGCACTTGGCTGAGGATATCGCGGAAATTTTCAATGTCGTTCGCAACTCCGACTATCTCTTGACCGAGAGTTCGTACATCCTGCTGGACTAACCCGATCTCATTGTTCAGCTTGTGCGTCTCGACTGCTAGGCGGGCAACCTCGGTGCGGAAATCCCGCAGATCGGATGGCAATTTTTCTGCTTCGAAGATTGCAGTTTCAGCCTCCCTCAGCATCTCGGCGCAGAGTTTCAGGGCTTCATCGTTTCGTTCGATTGTGCGAGTCAACTGCTCGTTGAGCACGCGTTTGTTGACATCGAAATCGATCAGTATCTCGTCGTATAGCTTCAGTGCACGGTCATTGTTATCTAGTGCGTGATCGAACTGGCTTTGCGCCCTGTCGATCTGTTGACGCAACACTCCGACTTCGTCATTGATCGAGTTATAGATTCTGACACCGATGAAGATAAGCGCACCGACAAAGATCAGCAACGCGACTAACAGCAGCCACACGCAGTTTATTTGCAGCCACGATCGCCAATCGTGGCTTTTTCTATCACTTTCCACGGCGCTCCAAACCGTCCTTCTCACCCGCGCCAAGTCAAGAGACCTGATAACTCGTCCAAGATGATGTCCAGCTCTTCAGCATCGTGACGGTCAAACGGCTTTGAACCTGGTTGGCGTGTAACTGGCGTCTTGATGATGCCCCTTCGCCAGAAGGCTTGTTTGTACGTCGTCACGCCGAAGAAGAACTCGAAGTTAAGAGACGGCAAGATCCTATTGAACAGTGCTCTTGCTTCATCTGTCACCACTTGCTGGCCATTCTCGTCCACCCCGCCTGCTTCCAGCGCTTCCCAGACCGCGACGTGTGCCTCGGTGATATGTCCGGCAGGCATTGTCCCTGCACCGCCGCGGCGATACTCGGCCAGCAGGAAACGTCCACCCATGCCGCCCATGATCGATTCCACTTTGTCACCGCACGCCTCCAACACCGCGGTCATCACGTTGCCCGGCAACAAACTCTCTTCCTTCAGCAGTCGTGCCCCCGGGATTTCTTCAATGATCCGGATGATCGTCGGCGTCGGAATAGTCGGACCCGTGGGCGGTTTGTTGTTCTGGAGCCAGACAGGTAATCCTGTCTCCTCCCACAGCGCTCCATAAAGATCGATCGTCTCTTGTCCCCCGCCCATACCATTGGCAGGCATGGCAATGATCGAGTCCGCGCCGCACTCCACGGCGACCAGTGCTCGCTCAATGCAGTGCTCGATCGATATGCCGCTCGCTCCAGCCACAACAGGCACCGCGCCATTGACTGTGGCGACTCCGACCCGCAGAACTTCGTCGCGTTCTTCGTCGGTCAATCGCGGCCCTTCACTTGCGTTTACCGGCATCACAACGCCATGCGCGCCAGCTTCGACGCAATACGCAACGCAACGACGCAACGACTCGTAATCGACGCTACCATCTTCGTTGAACGGCGTTACCGGTATCGAGAAGACACCGCGGTTCTTGGAGGTGTTGCCGTTGCCGGACTGTGATGCCATGATTTCCTCGCCTCAAGTTGGAGTTTGATGTGGGTATTTTAGCGGCAGAATTCCACTCGACACTGACCGTACGCTTCAAACAATCAGCGTACGATGGTTGCGATGGCAACGCCGTTTTACGCTTATTGCATCCGTCTCGAAGGAATCCAACGTGTACTGCTATGAAGATTGAACGAATCGAACTTCACCAACTAAACGGTAAGGTCGCTGCACCGTACAAGTCATCGATGCAATGGAAGACACATCGAGGGACTGTCGCGGTGCGTGTGGTCGCTGACGACGGGACGTACGGTTGGGGAGAAACTGGAGGAGACGCGTCTGCAATCGCCGGGATAGCTACGAGTGTAATCGGGAAGAATCCCGCGCATTTTGGCAGTATCTGGCAATCGATCATCAACCCTCGTTATCAAAGCGGTGGATATGGCGGATTGGCATCCAAGACCGCGAGCGCGATCGATATTGCCTTGCACGACCTCGTAGGCAAGTCTAGGGGTTTACCGGTGTACGAATTGCTGGGCGGGAAGGTTCGCGATCGCATCTGTGCCTACGCGACCGGTCTTTTCTACACCGAAGCCGATCTCACCGATCTGACATGGTCCAGTCTGTTAGGCGAAGCGCAGGGATACGTTGAAGCTGGATTTGTCGGGATGAAGATGAAGATCGGCGGGTTCACGTTTGCGGAGGATGTCGACCGCGTCGGGGCTCTGCGCCGCAAAGTCGGCGACGGCGTTCGAATTATGGTTGACGCCAACGAAGCATACGATCCGATGACGGCGATTTCGATGGCGCGTCGCATCGCGGATTTCGACGTGACATGGTTTGAAGAGCCGACTTGCTCACGGGCGTTGGAAGACAACCTGCTTATTACATCTCAGTCGCCGGTCCCGACTGCTGGCGGTGAATCGGCGAGCACACGTCGCGATGTGGCGCATCTGCTAGGAAGACGGATATTCGACATCATCCAGCCCGAAGTCGTAAATGTAGGCGGCATCTCGGAACTGAAGCTGTGCGCGGATATGTCCGAGGCGTTCAACGTGCGGTTTTTCCCGCACTTCTTCAACACGCACATCAGTCTCGCAGCCATCCTCCACACTCTTGCGACAATATCTCAAGCGCCGCCTGCACATCCCAAGGAGCCCTTTGTTAACGAACCAGTCACTGAGTTTGATCAGACATCACACCCGGTTAGAGAGGCGCTGACCGATCCATTCTTCCAGCAATCGAACGGATACATCGACGTTCCCGAAGGTCCGGGTTTGGGTATCGAAGTAAACGAAGATGCGTTGGATCATTTCCGGCAAGGCGAAGTGATCGTGGTCGAATGAACCTGCTCGTAACTTGCGGGGCGCGCATTTGCACGAATGCTCGCACCGCGAAGTCTTTTTTCGCGGTGAATGTGCCTGCACCCCTCAGAGATATCATTTGGTAGTCCAAATCCACCACCATAGGATCGATATTCGCTCATGAAGTCTAAGAGCACCGAAGAAATGCACGAGTCAAAACTGCAACTTGACGACCGTCATATCAACTATGCCGTCGGCCCGAAAAACGGTCCGCCGATGCTGTTGATACACGGTATAAGCGGTCGCTGGCAGGACTGGGACTCCGTTTCACCGTTTTTCATCCCCGATTGGCACGTCTACGCGGTAGACCTTCGCGGGCACGGCAAGTCTTCATGGGTGAACAACGACTATCACTGGCGCAACTACGCGATGGATCAAGTCGAATTCATCGAGCGCGTAATCGGTGAACCGGTATTCGTCGTCGGACACTCTCTCGGCGGGGCTACCGCAGTGGGACTTAACGCTTTGCGATCTGACTTGGTGCGAGCGGCGGTCTACGAAGACCCACCCCTATTTGTCCACCAGCGATGGGAGGGGAACCAGTTCCGCATCAGTTTCACAGCGACCCTAGAAGTTTTGGACACGAAACCGGATTTTGACACCGTTTTCGCCCATGTCCGGGAGACCAACCCTGACCTCGATGACGACCATTGCCGTAACCGTGCCGAAAAGTTGATGGCCATGGATCCCGATGTGTTCCGATCAACCTTGAGCGGTCGAGCACGAGTCAATTGGCGGTCCGAAGATTTGCTTCAACGCGCTCAAGCTCCTGGCCTGTTGATGCAAGCCGAGCCGTCGCTTGGCTCGGCATTGTTCGATGATGAGTCCGAGAAAGCGATGAGGTTGCTGCCGCAGGCCGAGTACGAGAAGTGGGACGACTCTGGGCACGGCATGCACAATTCGTTTCCAGAACGTTTCGCTGATCGAGTGATACGGTTTTTCAACCCGATCCGAAACGGCTGACCAACACAGCGACGACCGTAATCGAATTTCGACTCCTCAACACGATAGTTGATTCGACAGCACCCGAAATCCGAGTATCCTTATCCCTGCCAGCAAGATCTCGGGGTGCGCCAACTTGATACCCGAATACCAACGCGCCGGAAAGGATAGATTGGAGCGAATATGAGAGACCGTCTCGCACCGATTACATCAGTCGTTCCGTATCTCATCGTCTTTACCGCGAGCGCATGCACGCTCATCCTTGAAATAGTCGCTGGCCGCATCCTCGCTCCAGTTATCGGCGTTTCGTTGTACACGTGGACGAGCATCATCGGAGTCGTCCTCGCTGGCATTAGCGTCGGCAACTACATCGGCGGACTCGTTGCCGACAAGTATCCGTCGCGTCAGACACTCGGATTGATACTGTTCGTTTCGGGTGCCTTCACGATCATCATCCTCCCGCTGATATCCATTGCTGGCGATGTTGTCAGCGATTTGCCGTTGCTACCGCGCATAGTGACATTGACCGCGGTTCTGTTCCTGCCGGTCAGTTTGATTTTGGGGATGGTGACACCGATAGTGATCAAGCTACAACTACAGGAACTATCGAGAACTGGCGATATCGTGGGCAGGTTTTACGCGGTCTCTACTGCGGGATCCATTCTGGGAGTCTTTCTCACCGGATTCGTCCTCATTCAATGGATAGGCACTCGCCCCATAGTCTTAGCTGTGGCGATCGTGCTATTCGCGATGGCGTTGTTCTTCGGAGATTTGTGGAAAATCCGAGGAAAGTTGCCGGTTGTTCTGCCAGTAGTCATTTCGTTGGTTGCCATCTTGTTGAGTTTCACTTATGAAGACATTGATGGTTGGGTGGATTCTGGTTGCGACGAAGAGAGCAACTACTTCTGTATCAAAGTCCGCGAGCGTACCATCCAGGACCAGACCGTCAGGACATTGACCCTTGATCAACTCTTGCACAGTTACGTCGCCAAGGATGATCCGTCATTCCTCGTATACGGGTACGAGAAGATAACTGCAGACTTCGTGGCGCTGCAAGAGTATCGGCGAGAGACACCAAAGGTTATGTTCATCGGGGGTGGCGGATACACGATGCCTCGGCTGATCGAACACCGATATCGGGACTGGGAAGTCGAAGTGGTCGAGATCGATCCTGTCGTTACTCAAATCGCACATGAATACCTGTGGCTGCCCTTGAACACAAACATCGTCAGCTATCACGAAGATGCACGGATGAAGGCGCGCGAGCTCGCAAAAGGAACCTACGACTTGGTTGTCGGCGACGCGTTCAACGACTTCTCAGTGCCATACCAACTCACGACCCACGAATTCAATCAACAGGTCAAGGAGCTCCTCAATCCGAGCGGGATCTACATCGTCAACATCGTCGACAACATCGAAATTGGTCAATTCCTTCGCGCCTACGTCAACACTATGCAGCACACGTTCGACTATGTATATGTTCTGCGGGACGACGATCTTTGGGAACAAGATGAACGGACTAACGTTACCTATGTTGTCGTTGGTTCGTCTACGCCGATATCTATTGAGGACCTAGTGGAAGCCAATGAAGCCGTCGGATGGCACAAGCCGATAACTCGTTTCATGCCCGACGACGTCTTCCTCCGCTGGTTTCACAAGGAAGACCCGATTATGCTCACCGATGGTTTCGTGCCAGTGGACCAGATGCTCGCTCCTGTATTTCTGCACAGCAGATAGGATCAAGGCTTTATTCATCCCCTCTGGATTCCGGTTTATGCCGGAATGACAGCCGTCTAGGTGTCCGTTTCGAACAACTCGTCCAGAGCTTCGTCAGTCTTGCCGAACATAACGCGCTCCTCTTCGGGCGTAGCATGATCGTAACCGAGCAAATGAAGCGTTCCGTGTATTGCCAGCATCGCTAACTCGCGTTCAAATGGCACCCGTTTCTCGATTGCTTGGCGTTCAGCTTGGGGTACTGAAATCGCGATGTCGCCGATCTTTTTTATGAACGCATCGTCATCCCCGTTCGGAAACGATATTCCAGTATCTGCCTCGAAAGAAAGCACATCGGTCACGTGGTCCTCGCCTGCGAACTGGCGGTTGAGCCTCCGCAATCGTTCGTCACCTGTCAATAAAATCGCAACTGACACGGATCTTTCTGCGACGAACCCTTCCCTACGAAGGATGGTTGCGACAGCTTGCCGAATCAACTCGACATTGGCGGCTGAAACCACGGTTGCCCTGAAATCGATCTCCACCTCCACTTGCTTCGCCATAGCCGAGGTGGTCAGGAAAGATTCCTTGATACCGCTTCGCGCAGCCTTCGCAACATGCTTAGCAACGGCGAGTATTTGGAGTCCATGTCTGCCAAATCCGATGCGACCGACGTGGCTCCCGCTATCCCGCTCATGATCTCGGGCGCGGAAGTCATGCTGATCTCGGCGTACAACTTCGCCTGCATAAGATTCGGCGTCAACCGTTCAGAAATGATCTCGGACTGGGAATAGTCGCCTCGCGCTACAGAAGTCAACGCCAAACCCTCAGCCGTCTCGATCGCCTCTGCGATTGATTCAGTCAACTCGGCGGCAGTGGCCGGTTCGTCCTTAGACATCGTGCTGTGCGGCTCAAACCTATCATGCAATCCCGGCCATTACTCGAACCACTCAGAGTCGAACGCCAAAGACATCGGAGCCCACCAATCGTCTGGTCCCGCTTCTGGAACCTTTTGCTGGTAAGTCATCATCAGGTCGTTCCACTCCTCTGCCCGTTTGGCTGAGGTGTAGCTTTGAAAGTCGCGCTTCGGATCGAAATCGTCTGGGGCGGTGCAGTACATGAACAGATGGTTTCCGATGCGGAATATCTCCATGCGTTCGATGCCGATGCCTTTCAGCGCCTCCAACACCTCTGGCCACACGTTGCGATGATACTCCTCGTATTCGGCGATGATCGCCGGATCGTCTTTCAGGTCAAGAGCTTGTGCGAATGATTTCATGGGACGTTACACCGTTTCATTGTTTTATCGGTCTGGTACTGATTTTGATCGAGTGCTGGACGCGGGCTTTCGTCGCGGAGTTTATCACTGCGTTCGAGGCCGATTTCCGGCATGTCCAATGTTCACCTTAATCGGCGTGAATCGGCAGTTGAACACCCACGATAGTGCCGTCTTGCGTACCGACGAAGAGCATATCGCCTTCGATGGCTGGAGTTGACCTGCAAGATACGCACGGAGCATCGCCTGCCCAGAGATCCAGCGTATATCGAGTCTTACCCCGCTCTAGGTCGATCATGTAAAGGAGTCCGTGGCTGTCAATGACGTAAACGTAGTCGCCACTGATCACCGGACCTCCAACAATCCATCTTCGATCCTCGGTGGACTCGATCCATATCCGTTCTGGTTTTTTGTATTTGCTTGTAGTGTTCTTAGTTGCTTCTTCGGGATCCGGGTTCACCGCGTAGATCGCGCCTGAGCGATCAGCGAAAACCACAAACTCGTCAGTTGCGGCGATGTCTCCCTGAACATTGCGCTGTGATGATGTGGTAAACACCCATCTGATGACATTCCCGGTGTATTGAATAAGTTCGCCCGCGTTGTTACCAAAGTAGAGATCCGTACCGTTTCGCACGACGGCCGTTCGTAACGGCTCATAATCGTCGGCTGTACAGCCTCCGCCATCTTGACAATACGGCATCTGATCAGCGCGGTACCGAGCACTTCCGTCTCGGCTTCCATCGTTGATATTGATACCATGTAGCGTTCCATCATCGTTCCCGATGTAAAAAGCATCCCGGTAAGCGGCTCCGGATTCTCGGAACCTTTCTAATTCGCTATCTCGGTTGATTCTCGGATATGCCCAAAGGAGGTTGCCCTCCTGTTCGCTTTCGATGTCAGCATTGAACGCATAGACACGATTGTCTGCCGCGCCGATTACCTTGTTTTGATACAGCGTAGGCTTAGCTTCAAACTTAGGGATTCGATCCGGCTCATAACTCCAGCGCCTAGAACCGTCATCGGTGTCTAGCGCGAAGAATCCGGTATGGTCGGTGCCGAAATAAAGAATTGCTCCGTCTTCGCTTAAGACTCCGCCACTCGTGACATCGCTACCCGCGTTGTAAGACCATTTTTCTTGGCCCGAGGATGCGTAGATGGCGTACATCTTATTGTCTTTTGAACCTGCGTAAACCACCCCGTCACGGACCGTTAAATCCGCATCAGATGCGGTGGTCGCGACATTGCCAGACACACCGGTTTGGAATGTCCAACGGAGCGTCAAATCCGTTACAGGTTCGGGTGTCGGCGTTGGTGTAATAGTCGGTGTAGGCGTCGGCGATGGAATAGCGGTCGGCTCAGGCGTCGGAGTCGGGGTTGGTGACGGTTCGGCAGTCGGCGTTGAGGAAGGAGTCGGAGTAATAGTCGCGGTTGGTTCAGCGGTCGGCGTTGGTGTGATCGTCGGTTCGGGCGTGAGTGTCGCGGTTGGCAACGGTGTGTCAGTCGGAACTGGAGTCGCAGTGTTAGTTGGAGTAGCCGTCGATGTAGGTGTCGCGGTCGGCGAAGATGTGGGAATTGGTGGGGCAGGAGTCGCGGTGGAGGTTGGAACTGGTGTGGGCGTGTCGATGGGTGTCGGAACTGGCGTGTAAGTCGGTGTCGATGTCGGAGTTTTGGTCGGAGTTGGTTCCGGTCTCGGAGTATCGGTTGGCACGGGAGTGTGCGTCGCGGTCGCAGTGAATGTCGCTGTAACCGTGAAGGTGGGGGTCCGAGTAACCCTAAGAGGGCGTTGGGTTGTGATTTTTGCGGCAGCAGCAGATCCGGGCGGTGTATCGGTAGCAACCGCTTTTACTTCGGGCTCGCCAGTTTCAACGATTGCCGTTTCAGTCTCGCCGTCAGAAGTACACGCGACCATCAACGAGAACGCCCCGCTGAGCACTATTGCGAGCGCGAAAAGGACGCCGCGCCGCGCCCAAGAGCCGTATTTGCCAATGTACAGCATCCTTAAAGGTTAACGATTCCAGTACGATGAATCCAAACCACACAGTTCTGTCATCCAATTCACAGCTAAAACGACGAAACGCTCCAATCAGATATAGTCATTCATGTCGTCGTACCGAAGCCATACAGCGCGGTGTGTCACCGTGCGGAGGTGATCAAGATATGAAACGCGTCGGATTCCTGATGAAGATCAGACCTGAAACTCTGGAAGAGTACACGGAGCACCACGCTAACGTGTGGCCTGACATGCTGGATGCGTTGCGTCGGCACGGGTGGCGCAACTACAGCATATTCGCGAAAGATGATGGGACGTTGTTCGGGTATGTGGAAGTGGACGAGTCATTCGAGAAGTCGTTGGAAGGGATGGCGGGTGAAGAGGTGAATAATCGTTGGCAGGAGTTCATGGCCCCGTATTTCGAGATTCCTGAGGGTGGACGTCCGGACCAGTTCATGATCGAATTGACGCAGGTTTTTTACACGGACTGATAGATCGGAGAAAGTCATGGCCTTGCCACCGTTCATTGACACACATCATCACCTCTGGGATCTAGAAAACAACCCGTACCCGTGGCTCACTGAGGGCATAGACCACTTCGTCGGAGATTACTCAATCTTCCGCCGAACGTACTTGATCTCGCACCTCCATCAAGACGCGGAAGGCCTGCCGCTCATCAAATCGGTTCACGTCCAAGCCGAGTGGGATCACGAAGCCGATCCCGTTGGCGAAACCGCTTGGCTGCAAATCGTCGCCGATTCCGAATCGTCGCGCGGCATGCCTCACGCCATAATCGGGTTCGCTGATTTGTCGCAACCTGATGCTCCAGAACTAATCGCCCGCCACGCCGAGCACGCCAACTGGCGCGGCATCAGGCACATGCTCAATTGGGCAGAAGACCCTAAGTGGCGGTTCACCGACCGCAACGACCTCATGACCGATCCCGATTGGCTCCGCGGATATCGTGCATTGGCAGACCACGACGGTTCGTTTGATCTGCAAGTCTGGCCGTGGCAACTCTCCGATGCCGCAGACCTGGCACATCGAGTTCCCGAAGTCCCGATAGTTCTGGACCACACTGGAATGCCACGTGATTGGGACGACGCAGGTGTCGAACTATGGCGTAACGGCATGAAAGCGTTGGCTGATACCGACAACGTGTCAGTAAAGATTTCGGCGCTCGGGATGTTCTCGGGGGAGTTCTCTGCCGACCGGATCAGGCAGTTCGCTCTTGACACTATCGAGATTTTCGGTGTGGACAAATGCATGTTCGCCTCGAACTACCCTGTCGACATGCTCTTCAGTTCCTATGCCGCCATCTGGAACGCCTACGACGAGATAACTGCCGATTTCTCCGATTCGGATCGCGACAAGCTGTTCAAGTCGAACGCCGAGCGTTACTATCGCATCTGAACCTGAACATTCGGTAGTTGGAAGCGTTTGTAGATAATGTTGTATTGGCAATCAACCAACTTGCCGACTAAGAAGGAGAAACACGACGATGACCATTGCACACCTGCGAACCTACACCATCAACAAAGGCATGATGGATTCATGGCTCAAACTCTTCGATGAAACTCTCATCGACGTTATGGATGGCTTCGGCATGAAGGCCGAGACGGTCTGGGTCAACGAAGAAGAATCGCAGTTCATCTGGATCCGGTCATACGGCGACACGATGGAAGAGCTCGAAGAGAAGGAAGCGGCGTTCTACGGCTCAGATTGGTGGGAAGAGAACATGCCGCTCGTCCGTGGTCACCTGGCACACCGTGACATCAAGGTGATCAAATCGGTGGACTAGCTCTCGCCGACACTCGAAAGCAGAATCCTCGCCGAATCCGCATCGGCCCGCACCAAGCAGTTCGAACTGCTCGGGACACATGGAAGTGTCTCGCGCACCTTCATCGTTCTGGTTGCTCCGATACTGAATCTCCTCGGTTGGCGAATCAGCCATCCTGAATTCTGGTTCATTCCGTCAACGCTCGATGACGCCGATGCGCGCATGGTGCATGCGTTGCACTCCGATACTACCCCAGATCAGACTCTTGCCGTTGTCGAGACACGTGCACTAGGCGCCGACATCGTCACGGGCATCGAGTTCCACCTCCAAAGATGCGTCGAAACTGGAGTCGCGATTTTCGCCATTACCGATGGCAGATATTGGCATCTATATCCGATCGTGCAAGACGTCACTCCGGGAAAACCTGCCGCGGTGTGCAACTTGTTCAGCTCGGAAGAATCTGATGCGACAGCGATGACGATGCTAAAGTGCAGAACTCCAGCATTTGATGACACCGACACCCAAGATCATGCCACCTGAAACCAAATCACAGCAAATGACAGATCTCACCACGCGCAAGGCTCTCACCTTCGACCTTTTCGGCACCGTCCTAGACCTCGGTGGTAGCCTCACACCATTCATCGCCGAATTCATTCGCGGACGTGATGTACAAGATCGTGTCGACTCCGGCGCGTTTTGGGCAGAGTTGAGGCACCGGCAACGCATCGAGCAGTACCAGGACTCGTTGGTGGAACTCGGTCATACCGGATACCTAGAAACCGCGCAGAAAGCCTTCGTCTACGTCGCCAAGCTTAACGACCTCCGGCCGACATCTGACGAAGTCGACACCTTCATGCAGGGGTGGCGACAACTCTCCCCATTCCCTGACTGTCTGCCCGCACTTGAACGCATGAAATCCTCATATAAACTCGTTGCACTATCAAACGGCAACCCATGGTTTCTTGACTACCTAGTTGAAAATCGCATCAAGTTCGATTTCGACGATGTCATATCCGTAGAGGTTGCGGGTGCGTTCAAACCGCATCCCGGCGTATATCGCAGTGCTGCCAGACTCTTGGACATGGAGCCGGGTGAGTTAATCATGGTCTCTTCCAACTCGTTCGATGTTATGGGCGCCCGAACTTGCGGCCTCCGTGGCATATACGTCAACCGCTACAACCTGCCCTTCGAAGACACCGATCCACGTTATGAACCAGACTTGACAGTCCACGACTTCTCGGAAATGGCAGACCACCTTTTGGCAGTATGAGAACTACAAAACCTGATGCCTGACCTCTCCGACAAAGTCCAACCCGGTCTCAAACACGAACGGGAGTGGGTCGTTGCCGATTCCATGCTCTACTCGCCCGGCGGCGACCCGTCGCGCGCTACCCTCTCGAGTCCGTCGATGATCAACGAATTGGAAACCACCGCGATGTTAGGCCTTGATCACTTGCTACCGAGCGGCGGATTTACTGTCGGTTTCCACGTTGACATCAAACACGTTGCACCGGCACCTCCAGGTGCCCGAATGAAGACGACCGCCGAGCTTCTCGAAGTATCCGGCACCCGCTTTCGCTTCCACGTTGAAGCCTGCGATCTAGACAGCGGCAAGCTCATCGGCATCGGTACGCACCGCCGCGCCGCGATCTTCCCCTAGAACGGCGCCTGATCCGCGGAAGCGGGATTACCCGGCCGACCGCGCATGCCTTCTAGATCAGTGGGCGATACTGTCCCCAACAGATAATCGTTCTCGAAAACCAGCAATAGATCGATACCGCGTTTCGCCAGCAACTCACGCGCTGATGAAATGTCGGCATCTGGGTCAATCACGAACGTCGATACCGGACGCGCGACATCCGCCACCGTCAAACCGACACCTTGATTCGCGTTTAGACCCAACGATTGAACATCTCGCATCGACGCGACTCCTGTCACGCGTCCTCCATCAACCACTGGTATGTCTGTATCTGGATGCCGCGAAAGCACATTCCTGACCGCAGCGTCCAACGGTGTCGAGGCACTTAACGCAGTCGGTACCGACGTCATAACGGAGCGTACAGGGATGCTCACCACCTGTTTCTCACGACGATTGCGACTCGCAAGGCGCGTTTCAGCAGTTGAAGCCGGCAAAATGAACATCGCTATCAGCATCAACCACAATCCACTCGTTAAATCGCCGTTCCTAATTATCAGAACGACTCCCGCAACAATCATCGCAATCGCCAACACCTGTCCAGCTCTCCCAGCCATTCGCGCGGCAAACCGACGATTCCTAGTTAATCCCCAAACCACGGACTGCAAGACTCTTCCACCGTCAAGCGGCAACCCGGGCAACATGTTGAATACCGCAAGCGCGATATTTTGCAACCCGATGTAGAACAGAATCCCCTGCAACAACGCCGACGAACCAGTCGCGAGCGGATCGCGATAAACGAAGTAGAGGATCGCTGCCACGATCCCGATCGCTAGCGACATAGCCGGGCCTGCCGCCGCGATCAGAAAATCATGCGATGCCCTAGATCGTAACTCTCGGATAAGGCTGACACCTCCAAAAATCATCAGTGTGATGGAGATAACCGAGTAGCCAAGATGCTTCGCCGTCAGAGAATGAGCTAACTCATGCGCCAGCACGGATAGGAATAGGCATATAGTGATGATGCCTGCGATGACCCACTCTTGGGTTTCGGTTAAGCGGAGGTTAATGAACGGCAACCCGCCAGAAGCGATCAACATCGTGATCAACGCGAATCCAATCAACCACGACCAGTGAACTCGGATCGGGATATCGAACATTGTGCCGATGTGCATGGATCAATTCTTTAACGATGTCAGTTCGGCGAGTTGACGCGCAAACCGTAGCCGTTTACATGTCTAAAGATACGACTCGACGCGGGATTGATATTTGTCGGGCCCACGAAATCATCCCAGATCGGTTCCGATAATTCACATTTCAGACGATTCGATGGGCCGTCAAAATGTAATCTAACGGATGGGAAGATGGTTGATTCATTCGACACCACAATCGCAGCCGCGGAACGCGCCGGTGTCCGTTTCGATGACGCATCGCCACCCACCTCACATCGCATCCGCCAGAACGACGAATTCGAACTGCATTTCATCGATTGGGGCGACAAAACCGGGACAAAACCGGCCCTGATCTTCATCCACGGATTCCTCCAGCAAGCCCGAACGTGGGACTTCACGTGTCTAGCCTTGCGTTCCCGATTCCGGTGCATTTCCCTTGACCTACGCGGCCACGGAGATAGCGGGCGGCCCGTCGAGCCCGACTACTCGACTCACTACTACCTCTCTGACCTCCACCGATTGATTGACCACCTCGCGCAAGATATGAGCATCGACAGATTCGGCCTCTGCGGCCTCTCACTCGGGGGTAGTCTCTCTTACATCTACGCGTCAGAAAATCCAGACATCGTAGACGCGATCGTAGTGGTAGACGTGGCTCCTGAGGCGAACCGCGAGGCGCGAAAAGGCATTAGCCGTTACATCTCCGCCCTCCCCAAAGACGGCCCGTTCGACGCGCTAATCGACAAAGTTGCCAAAATGAGCCCGATGCGTTCCCGCGAAGCAGTTCGAGGTTCTTTGTTGCGGGCAACCCGCTTCAAGCCCGATGGCACTTGGGAATGGAAGAACGACCCTCGGCTACTCGAACGCCATCGAGCCAGCTTCACTCCGGAAGAATACTGGGCAGCGCTCGAAAAGGTATCCGTCCCGTCTCTCTTCGTGCTTGGTCAAAACTCAAAGCTTGTTGCTCCAGAAACTGTCCGCCGCATGGTCGAGACAGTCCCAGGCAGTTCCGCCACCTACGTCCCCAAAGCGAGCCACCGCGTGCCCGGAGACAACCCCATCGGCTTCATCAAAGCTGTCTCCCCATTCCTCGACCGATACGTCCTCAATTCCGATGTCGGGAGGCATCGCGACGTTAAACTGGCGCCGTCCTAAGATCTTCTTTGGCTGGTGGATCGTGCTCGGAAGCGGCACGGTCCAGTTCTACACGTCTGCCGTTTTTTGGCGCGGTTTCCAGGCTTTTGTCGAACCTGTCTTGCGGACGTATACCGGATGGGGCTCCGGTGTATTCGGTGCCGCCATGGCGATCCAGCGCGCCGAAAGTTCGTTCATCACCCCATTCGTTGGTGCTGCGGTAGACCGTTTCGGTCCGAGGCCTGTTCTCGCGTTCGGGGCGTTCGTAACCGGATGCGGTTTCATACTGATGAGCCAAATGCAGGAGCTGTGGCATTTCTACGCCGCGATGCTCGTGCTTGGCATCGGGCTCTCCTTCGGGGAATTCATCGTCTTCGTCGCGACGATAGTGAATTGGTTCGTCCGTAATCGATCCCGCGCCCTTGCGGCGTTCATGACGTTCTCGGCCACTGGCGCAATCGCGCTTCCTCTTCTCGTATGGGCGATCGATTCCTTTAGCTGGAGAACGGTATTGCTGTGCGTGGGTATCGGGTTCTGGGTTATCGCTACTCCCGCATTGCTGGTCCTACGACGAAGGCCCGAAGACTTCGGCATGAGATCGGACGGTGACTCTGAAATCGTCGCTGCCGATTCGAGCCGCTCGCTTCGGCGACGGCACGAAGTGCCAGAGGTCTCAATCGGCATTCGTGAGGTGTTGCGGTTGCGAGCCTTTTGGCAGATTGTCATAGCCATCAGCATCGGCGAAGTCGTTGCGATGACCAACCTTTACCACCTGCCGGCACTCATCGAGTACGAACTCGACCTCTGGCTAGCCTCGATAGCTGCGGGCGCAGTCGCGATCGGCGATATTTTGGGACGCATCACAATCGGCATCATCGGCGACCGTTACCGCGCCAAGACACTCCTAGCCATAGCCTTATCCTTCCAAGTTGTAGGCGTTGGCTCCCTTGCACTCATAAACTCCCACTTCCTTGGCATCTCTTGGGGACTATTCCCCGTGCCCTTCTACGTGTTTTGCTCCGGGTTCGGGTTCGGCTCCTCGATACCTCTCCGACTCTTGATTCTTGCCGATTACTTCGGAAGGCGAAGCTATGGCACACTCGTTGGGACCGTCAGTTCGTTCAGCTCCATATGCGTAACCTGCGGGCTGCTCTTCGTCGGCTTCATGTCCGACTTTACAGATTCCTATCGCCCTGGATACACGGTGCTGACGCTTTTGCTATTGCCCACGATTCCCTTGACCCTCACCCTTCAATCGCCTAAGCGGGTCGCCGCGATGGTCCGTCAAACAGCGCGCACGCGCATGAGACGTTTAGCATTGGGGCAGTGAATCCCATCCGTTAACTTAGGTTTACTCCGCATCCGCGAACCCATTTCCCCTCCGAACCGCAGCCAAATCCTAGATTTCCACCGCTTCCGCGCGATATCCTGATTCGCGCATCAGGGGCTCCAACCCAAGCACGACCGCGCCCCGGACTTCGTAATCAAACAGATCATCGGGAGCCATCGCGTCGCTTAAAAAACGCCCATCCAACATCTTCTATGGTTGGTGGATCGTTCTCGGCGGCGGTCTTACCCAGTTCTACGCGTCCGCGGTATTCTGGCGCGGTTTCCAAGCTTTCGTAGACCCCATCCTCAACACCACTGGATGGAGCCACGGCGTATTCGCTGCCGCTGTCTCTATCCAGCGCGGAGAGAGCGGACTCATCTCACCATTCGTTGGCGTAATGCTCGACCGTTTCGGTCCGAAGCGGGTCATGATTTTCGGCATAGTTCTCACCGGATTCGGCTTCATTCTGATGAGTCAGATGCAGACACTGTGGCACTTTTACGCGTCAGTGCTCCTGCTGGCACTTGGAATGTCGTTCGGCACTTTCATCGTCTTCGTCGCAACGGTCGGTAACTGGTTCGTGCGTCGACGCGCTCGGGCATTCTCCACGCTCATGACCTTCTCCGCGGTCGGCGCGGTCGTGCTTCCGCTACTCGTATGGGCAATCAACACCTATGACTGGCGTCCCGTGCTGTTCGGAGTCGGAGTCGGATTCTGGATCATCGGCATTCCAGTCGCCTTGATGATGCGACGCCGTCCGGAGGACTACGGTCAGTTGCCCGACGGCGACGCTGAGCTGCGAGTCACGGACGCAAACGGCGGTATTCGCCGCCCGGTGCGCGAGATCTCGATCGGCGTGCGCGAGGTGTTGCGTCTGCGGGCCTTCTGGCAGATCTCAATCGCCGTAAGTGTGGGACAGCTCGTAAGCTCCACCAACCTGTTTCACCTACCCGCCCTCGTAGAGTACGAAATCAGCGCATGGCTTGCGGCAACCGCTGCCGGAGCCGTCGCTATCGGCGACATCTTGGGCCGAGTCAGCATCGGCTTCATCGGTGACCGTTTCGACAAGAAGCTACTTCTAACCCTCTCCTTCTTAGTCCAGATGCTGGGTGTCGGCGCATTGGCACTGATCAACCACACCTTCCTCGGCATCGAGTGGGGACTCATCCCTCTGCCGATATTCGTCCTCGGCTTCGGTCTTGGTTTCGGCGCATCCATCCCACTCCGACTCGCCATCCTCGCCGACTACTTCGGACGACGCAGCTACGGCTCAGTTGTCGGCATCGCAAGCTCGGTCAGCGCCATCTTCGGCACTATCGGGCCCCTGTTCGTCGGTCTTATGTACGACTTCACCGATTCCTACCGACCTGCATACGCCATCATGGGTCTCATGATGCTGATCGCCATACCGCTGACGATGACTCTCGAATCCCAAACCCGGGTGGCTGCCAAGGTCCGTCAAGCAGCGCGAAACCGAGTGCGGCGCATGGCGATGAGACGAGCTGGATAAGTTGCCCTGTTAAGATGATTTCTCGGATTTCACTTTACAATCGAGACCACATTAGGGATAACGTCAAGATATGCCGGGCAACATAATACTTCCGCAATGGGGCATGGGAATGAACGAGGGGGAAGTCGTCAAATGGCTCAAAGCCGTCGGCGACCCTGTCGTCAAAGGCGAACCTCTCGTCGAAATCGAATCCACCAAGGTCAGCGCCGAAGTCGAAGCCACTGCTGATGGGACCCTCGGCCGGATCATCGTCGAAGAAGGAAAAACAGTCCCGGTCGGCACCATCCTTGGCTTGCTCTTGGAATCTGGAGAATCCCCAAGCGATCTACCTGCCGAAGAAGCACCAAGGGAACGAGCATCGCGATCATCCGGTCCTTCACGTCGGGGAGCAACCGCTAGACGCGGACGAGGCGGACCGGTAGTCACTCCTCGAGCCCGCCGTCTGGCACGAGAACTAAACGTAGATCTCGATGCTATTGAAACCGGAACGGGCCCGAGTGGAAGAGTTACCGAAGACGATATCCGAGCAGTAGCAGAAGGCGGAGATTCGACCTCCGATGTCGGAATGGAACCGAGCCGCACCATCCCCCTCACCGGCATCCGAGGTGTCATCGCCAAGCGGATGTCTGATAGCGCGTCTGCTGCACTGGTGACACTCAACACGACCGCCGACGTCACAGAAGCCGTCGCCATACAACGACGCCTTACCAGAGAATGGCGCCGATCCCGCGTCCGCCCTCAATACCAAGACCTCACAATCGCCGCAACCGTCAAAGCGCTCAAAGACCACCCGTTGGCGAACGCCCACATCACAGACAAAGAGGTCCAGCTCTTTGAAACCATCAACCTCGGTTTTGCCCTTGCTGTACAGGACGGACTACTGGTGCCCGTTATCCGCGACGCTGGTTCGAAATCTCCCCTTGAACTCGCTCTCGCAGTGCGCGACCTCGCACGCAAATCGAAAGCCAACGAACTACGCGTCGCCGAACTCTCTGGTAGCACCTTCTCGCTCACCAACTTATCCGCATACGACATCGAGAGCTTCAACCCGCTCATCAACCCGCCCGAAGTCGGCATCCTCGGCGTCGGACGCGTCGTCCAGCAACCCACCGTCACCAAATCCGGCGACATCGAAGCACGATCAATCGGCTACTTCTCCCTAACCTTCGACCACCGAGCCTGGGACGGCGCCCCAGCCGCCGAATTCCTCCAGTCCGTCGTCAAAAACCTATCCGAACCCGAATGGATGGCCGAAGGGTAGAGGCAAAGTGACCGAGCAGAAAACCATCCGCACCAAACGCCTCCTCCTCCGTCCCTTCTCGTTCAAAGACACCAACGACGTACTTGCTTACGCCTCCGATCCCGAATGGTCGCGCTTCCTTCCGGTACCTAACCCGTACACCCTGAAAGATGCCGAAGAATTCATCGCTAGATGCATTCTGCGCGATCCTGATGGCAATCTCCGATTCGCGATCGAATTCAACGCTGCCGTCATCGGCGGGATTGACCTGCGGATCGAAGCACCCATCGCCGTTGGTTCATTGCACTACAGCCTTTCCCGCGACCATTGGAACCAAGGATTGACTACCGAAGCGGCGCAGGCAGTGATCGATTGGGGCTTCACCGAATTCGGACTAGAAAAGGTTTACTCCTGGGCAGACGTCGAAAACATCGGTTCCTGGCGAGTTATGGAAAAGATCGGCATGACCCGTGAGGGAACCCTCCGAAGCCAGGGTGTCAACCGAGGCGTACGACAGGACTACCACTACTACGGCATTTTGAGGCGCGAGTGGATCGGGGAGGGGTAGAGCCGTTGTGACCGCTCCGACGACGCTACAAACGCGACGTCTACTGTTGCGGCCGTTCGAACTCAATGACGCCAACGACGTCCTGGCATACGCCTCCGACCCCGAGTGGTCCCGCTTCCTGCCTGTGCCAAGCCCGTACTCCCTTGAGGACGCGCGTACATTCGTTGATAGAAACATATCGTTAGACTGGCAGAAGGAACTGGTTTTCGCAATCGAGTATGGTGGCGCTGTGATCGGTGGCATCGGTTTCCATATAAATTCACCGAATTCGAGAGCAATGTTGGGTTACTCGATAGCGCGGGTTTACTGGAATCAAGGACTGATGACCGAAGCGGCGGCGGCTTTGGTCGATTGGGGGTTCGCCAAACTTGGATTGGCCAAGATCTACTCATTCGCCAATGTCGAAAACGTCGGCTCTTGGCGCGTTATGGAAAAGATCGGAATGACCCGTGAAGGGACCATGCGTAGCCACGGCATACTCCGCGGAGTTCGACAGGACTACCACTACTATGGCATTTTGAGGAACGAGTGGGTGAGCAAGTTTGATTCCGACCCCCAAGGGATTGGCGACGGATAGAGGCGCAGTGACCGCTCCGACGACGCTACAAACTCGACGTTTACTGTTGTGGCCTTTCGAACTCAAAGACGTCAACGACGTCTTCAACTACGCCTCCGATACCGAATGGTCGAGGTTTATTCCTGTTGCGAGTCCGTACACCGTAAGGGACGCGGAAGAGTTCGTGACTCGCCAAACATTGAAGGATTGGGATGCAAAACCCAGGTTTGCGATTGAATTCAACGGGGTCGTTGTTGGGAGCGTGAAGCTAACAGTTGAAAACCCGATTTTAATCGCCTCGTTGCGTTACTCAATCGCCCGCCCGTGCTGGAACCGTGGGTTGACGACCGAGGCCGTGAGTGCCGTCGTGAGTTGGGGTTTCGATGAATTCGGATTGCAGAAAGTCTATGCTCGGATGGATGTTGAGAATGTTGGTTCTTGACGTGTAATGGAAAAGATCGGCATGAAGCGCGAAGGGACGTTGCGAAGCCACGGGGTGAACCAGGGTATGCGGCGGGACCTTCACTATTACGGAGTTCTGCGGAGCGAGTGGAAAGCTCTCAACGACTGATATAGAGTCAATTGCCAACGCGACTTGGAACCAAAAGAGGACGAAGAATTGAAGGCTGAAAACATCCGAGACTGGCTGTGTGGACCAATGGTCGCAGTCGCAACACCTTTCAAAGAGGACTACTCCCTTGACCTAGACGCCCTGCAGACCAACATCCGATACATGGTCGAAAACGGCGTCCACACCGGCCAGGGCACATTGCTCGTAGGCGGTGCCGGCGGCGAGCACCCCACGATGAACGTCGACGAGCGCAAAGCCGTAATGACCGCCTCTATGGAAGCAGCTAACGGCGAGGCATCCGTGCTGACCAGCGTCCAACACACCGACTGGCGCAACATCATCGAACTCGCAAACCACGCTCACGAAGCTGGCCTCGGCGGTGTCCAACTCGGGCCCACCTACTACTACGAACCCACAGAGGGCGACGTGTACCGCCTCTTCGAACTCGTGACCGACGAGTCCGATGCGTCCATCATGATCTACCACACCTGGTGGGAAGGCCTCACCATGAGCCTTGGCCTGCTCGACGATTTGGCCGGCATGGAGAAGGTGCGCGCCCTGAAATGGTCTGCGCCGAACGAATCGCTCTACCGAGACGGACTCGTTAACCTAGCCGACCGCCTGGTCTGCATCGACAACTCCGGCCAACAGATCTTCAGCCACATCATGGGTGCTCGCGGCTTCATCACCCACCTCAGCGGCTTCTGGCCCCAGTATCCGGCCGAAATCTGGAACCTGCTCGAGCAACGCGACTACGAAGCCGCGCGGCAACGCCTCGCCGACTTCAAATGGAAGTGGACCCAGTGGCGCGCCAAAGTAGCTGCCAACACTGGAGGCGAAGGACCGTTCATCAAGTCCGCCATGGAGGCCGTCGGCCTCAAGGCCGGGCCACCGCGACCACCATCAGTCCGAGCCTCGCAATACCTCCTCGATGAGTTGGAAGTGTTCCTTGACGAATGCAACGTTCCTCGGGTGACTCAGCAACATGGCAGCGCAATCGCCGCGGGCTGATCTGCTAGAAACACTCTCCGTTCAAAGCGAATAGCGCTAGCTGTCAACACCTATCGTTTATTAACGGCGTTGGTGCTACGATTGGATTCGTAGGCCGTTGATTTTCGTCGATTTGGAGACCTTGTGTTAGCTACGGAGCATATCGAAACAGCCAGGCAGTTTCTTCAAGATGCCGACCGCGAATACGATGCCGGCGACATACTCCAAGCCTCCGAAAAACTCTGGGGTGCCGCATCACACGTCGTCATTGCTGAACTCAAGAACCGCGGGATCGAATCAAGGACCCATCGATCTTTGGTTGAGGGCGTGGAAATGCTAGCCGAAGAGTTTGAAACTCCCGCTTTGTCCGACTGGTTCATCGCCGCGCAACGACTGCACTCGAACTTTTACAACGGTGATCTCGACGACTGGAACTACCTGTTGCATCGCCGCAGAGTTCGACAATTCGTCGAGCGAATGACCGACCTCACTGGCTAGGCCTGCCGATTTCTCGGGGTCTTCAACCCAGTTTCAAGTTTGTTGCGTACCTCACGCCTGACTCTGGAGGCGAGTTGTTCATCGTGCTCATCTAGGAACCGGGCGACGATTCCAGCATCGTGAACAACTAACTCTCGAAGCGCCCACGAAAGCGCCTTAACTACCATGTCGTCTCGTTCGGACGCGAGCATACGGCAAACGGTCAATGTTCTTTTGGCATCGCCTTTACCGCCGTAGGTTCGCATGTTCAATGCCACAGTGCTCACTAGGGCCGCCCTTCGCCACCAACGATCTGTAGATTGTGCCCATCGGAATATCGTCTCATCGCCGATTAAGCCATCTCGCCAAGCTGGTCCAGCGAGTATGCGAGCAAACGCATCAACCGTATGCCAACTGTCGATGCCGGATCCTAGCTGTTCCACGTCTTCGTCATTGAGTTGAAGATATGCTGCCGTGTGGTTCGCAATCAATTCATACGCAACCCAACGTTTACTGAAATTGCTTAACAGCTCCGACGCCACTTGGAACACCAATGAAGGCTGTTCGCTCGACAAAGAAGCGGACAGTCGCCTACGCAATTTCCGGATGGCAGCGGTGTTTTGATGTGGTAGTGAATCGACCTCAGCCGCGAAATCCGCCGCGACCTGAGAAGCGCGGGACATCGGTACTTGCCAGCTTCAGTCTAAATTTCGAACTTCCACGACGTCATCCGCGATGTCGTCAGCTGGTTCGAAGCCCAGCACCTTCCCGTAAAAGTAAAGCTCCGCCTCCTGCGCCCGAATGATGTTCGCAGCTTGCCTGAAACCGTGCTGCTCACCCGGAAATCCGATGTAGGCGTAAGGCAGCCCCTTCGATTCCAGAGCATCAACCATGATCTCCGCCTGCGATGGCGGAACGATCTCATCTTCGAGACCCTGCAAGATGATCATCGGCGTCGCCAGTTGGTCCATGAAGTTGATCGCTGATCGATCGTGATACCGCTGCGCTTCTTCCGGATAGGGCCCGACCAATGAATCGAGATATCGCGACTCGAATTTATGCGTGTCGCCTATGAAGACCATCAGGTCGGCAATCCCGTAGAGCGCGGCTCCCGCGGCGAAGAAATCCTCAAAAGTCAGAGCATTAATCGTCGTGTATCCTCCCGCCGAACCGCCGCGGATAATTACGCGGTCCTTGTCAACCAGCCCCTGATCAATCAGGTATTGCGCCGCCGCGATGCAGTCATCCGTGTCATAAATGCCCCACTTGCCTTTGAGAGCATCGCGGTAGACCTTGCCGTACCCCGATGACCCGCGATAGTTGACATCCACGACAGCTAACCCTCGACTAGTCCAATAGTGCGTCGACAAGTCAAGCCCGGTCCCCGACGCGCTCGTCGGCCCCCCATGGCAAATCACTACCAACGGCGGCAAATCACCTTCGGGAGCTTCGAAATCCTGATTGCATGGTTCGTAGTAGAACGCGTGGGCTGAACCGTCGTCCGTTGTCGGAAAAACAATGTGTTGCGGCGACGAAAGGAACCCGGGATCTACCTCGACGTTGCTAGGGGCGTATATGACCTCACATCCCTCGGATGCCAAATCCAGTCGGACGACTGCCGGCTCCTGCGTCGGCGACGCGCCGACAAACAAGATTGATGCCCCTTCTGCATCCGAAGTGACAAAGGAGACCTCGCTATAGGGAACCTCGATTGAGCGCGTAATGCCATTGGCTTCAATGATCGTGATTGAACCGGAAGTGACACCACCCTTTCCGATGGCGATTTCTCCTTCCGGCAAGTGAGCATACGAGGTGAAACCAAACTGCCAGTCCGGCCGTCCATGATCAGACTCTTCCTCAAGCAAGTTTCTCGCACTACCTCCCACCCAAGCGTGGATATTCCACCAGCCGGTTCGATCCGTGACGAAATGTAACGTGCCATCATGACTCCAAGTCGGTTGGACGATACTCTCGTCCTGTCCGCCTGCTAACTCGGCTGTCGTGCTCACTGACGCGTCGGCAGCGTTGAACGAGCCGGACATCAGATAATTGCCGTCCCAAGGCATGTTCGGGTGGTTCCACTCGGTCCATGCGATCCCGTCATGCGTAGCAGAAACTCTTGGGGCGCAATAGAAATCTCGCCCGTTGGCGACAACAGTCGCTTCGCCGGAGGCCGTGTCGACCGCCACGATCTCATTCGTAGCTTCCACGCCATCATCGGTGTGCGACTCTCGAACGCACAGCAGGAATTTGCCGTCGGGCGTTAGAGTGAGGTCGGCGTAACGTGAGCCCCTCGGTATCGAAGGAGCCTCCGTCAACGGCACCGGTTCCCCACCATCTCGTTGAATGTAGATCCGCTGGTCGTCCCAGTTGGTGAAAAAAACTGTGCCGTGCCTAACCGCGTACGACCCTCCGCCATACTCGTGCACGGCGTTTCGAGAATTGAACGGCGCGGGTGTGAGATCGGAAACTTGACCGTCGTCGGACAGCCTCATGATGACGATTCGCCCGCCTTCGCTGGGCCTGGCATCGAGCCAATAGATGTCGCTGCCTTCAGCCTTGATTTCGTTTAGGCGTCGCTTGCCACCGCTGATCAGCATTTCAGCGGAGATAGGCGATTTCCATGATCCGTATGGCGAGATGGTTTTCATTTTGGCGAGCCTAGTGCAGGTGTGGGCGGCGTGAATAGCGGTTAAATCAAGGATAACGCGCGAGCTTCGCCGGCCGTTATCGCGCCGGTTCCACGCTTACAGTCACGATGTCCACGCCGTGATACTTCTGGTGACGCACCGAACTTGCGTAGTGGCGCAACAGCCGGAACGATATTTCGCGATCGTCTTGGATGTCCGGAGTCTCTCCGAGATACGCAAGTTGATCCTCCAGGTTGTCGCCTTCTGATGCCGAAACGAACTCTAGTTCGATGCCGCTGATTCCGGATCGAGCGGCAAGTACCAGACGTCGCGGTCCGCTACGTTCCGGATCTTCGTCTCCTTCCGCCATCAGGTTCGATAGCGTCTCTTCCCCGACCAGCACCAGCCGATCCCGCGCGGCATCGGACCATCCTGCCCTCGATGCAAATTCGTGCAGAAAGTCTCGCGTTTGCGGCAACGCTTCGTCGTCTAATGGAACCGCCAATCGTTTTCTTCGCGGCGCGGTCAATTCGAGAAACACCATCATGACGATGGCTACGATTGCTCCCGCGGTCATGCCATTGCCGAGCAGCACACCTAGGAATCCGTCTCCGAGCAAATCAGGGAAGATCAGCTGGTTCTGAAACCCGATACCTGCCCAAAAGGCGAGGCCAACGACCGCGGCTTTGCGGTGGTCAACGCCGTCTTGGATGACGATCTTCATTCCTTGAACGAACAGAAGGCCGATGAGGACGGTGATATACGCCGCGGCCACAGGACTCGGGATTGCGATCAGCAACGCCGCAAATTTCGGGAAGAACGCAAGTACCAGGAAGACTACGCCGATGATGACTCCGACGCGCCGCGCGGCGATGCCGGTGACCTCGGCTAGCGAGATGCTCGTCGAGTAGGTGGTGTTCGGCAGCGTGCCCATCAGTCCGGAGAGCAGATTGCCAACGCCGTCGGCATTCAGAGCGCCTTGCACGACTCGGAAGTCGGTCGCTTTAGGCAGGCGATTTGATACCCGTTGGATGGCTACGCCGTCTCCGATGGTTTCGATGGCGCCGACGATGGTGACCATGATGAATGCTGGCAACAGCGCCCAGAACTCAACGCTTGGCGTTACGTCAAGGCCGGGCCAAGAGCTGAACGGGACACCGATCCAAGGCGCATCCACTATCTGCTGGACATCATAGATTCCGTACGGTATCGAGACGATACAACCGGCTGCGATGCCGATCACCGGGGACCAAAGCCGCAATGATGCAGGCGCGCGCAAGACGAGAACGACGACTGTGATGAACGTGACAAATGCGGCGATGGGAGCCGCTGCCGACGCCGCGTCTTCAGGCACGTCCATCAGCGAGTCGAAGACAATCGGCATAACCGTCACCGCAATGAGCATGATGACCGTTCCAGAGACTACGGGTGTGAAAATGCGTCGGAGCAGTGAAAGTCTTGCAGCCAATAGGAACTGGATGAGAGAAGAAATGACGATGAGGCTCGCCATCATCGCAGGACCG
>DAOUJE010000005.1:0-4293 GCA_034423055.1 Dehalococcoidia bacterium
TCGTGTTCGAGGCGTCCCGTTTGACGCCCTTGGTTGTTATATTACTACAAATGTTGCGCGAATGTCAAATTGAACTAGGATGTTGAGGATTGGGAAGGATGCGAAGGATGGGGGTGTTGTGGGTGTTTGGGTTTTTGAACTGTGATTGCGGTGATTTGTGATGATGGGCTGTGATGGGCCTCCCCGCCCTTTTGTCTCCGTTCACCCTCTCCCCCGGATCGAGTCCGGGGCAGGCTCTGACCCTCTCCCATCAAGGGAGAGGGGGCTTTTGGTGCTCTGACCCTCTGCCATCGAGGGAGAGGGGAGATTGCTCGCTGCGTTCCGAGTCCCTCTCGCATTGCGAGGGTGTGGGTAGGGGTGCGGAGTTGACTGGGGTCAGAGGTTACGGGTTGAAATCCTGTTGCTTTGAACAGCGTGGTTGGCGGGGTGGTGGTTAGCGGTATTGGATGTGGTGTTGCGTCAACTGGTACGGGTGCCCGATGACCTTAACTTCGAATTTCAAGGAACGCTTTACCGTTCCTTCCGCGTTATGGATGCGAAAAGAAAGTTGCCATCCAGCATCCATGATCATGAATACAGTTGTTGGGCTGTCGGGTTTCATGTCGAGTTCAACCAATCGGGTAGGCATTGGCAAATTTCGTCCCCATCGCAACGTATTGTTCATGTTGAATGCCTGAACTGCCACATCGCCATTCTGCTTGTAGATCATGTAATAGTCAGCAATGCCTAGCATGTATGACATCAGGCTGTGTGCTGCCGTAGTTTGGTCGAGATCGAAAAATCCTCGGACCTCGTCCATGAACGCTGCCAGCGTTGGCACATAGATCATTTCGTTCTTGGTATCTTCGTCCGGCCAAGGCTGTTGTGTCGCTTCCATCGGTGCCAAAAAGTCAAACACCTGGTCCATCGCATCACGATAAGTTTGTGAGCAAGGTATTCCGAACCAACTTTCGCCGAATTTGTGGGTATGCGAAACCCGAGGGTTTCGGATGGCACGGCTACGGTTCTTTGCTGACAAACCGATTTCGTTCCCTACACTCGTCCTGACTACTAGGTCGCGCACATCGCCTTGAATAGCGACGTTATCTGGTTGCAGTTCTACAGAAACAACGTTACCGCTGGTAAGGCGTCGATCTTTTTTCGCCAAGAACTCAAGCGCTGCGCCAGCAGCCTGCCGACGTTCTATTCGTTCGTCTTCAGTTACATTGCGGAAAGCGGCTTCAGTAGCTTCGGCGGCTTCCCCAGTGATTATCGCGCCCCATGCGGCCTCGCATTCAAGTGCCAAAGCATACTCAAAGGCTTTCCCCGACGCTGTTTGAGACGGTGACGATGGCACTTCGGATCATTCGAGGTTAACGATTAGGACTTCGCGAGACCGTTTATCGTTAGCCATCCCGTAGACCCACTGGGGAGTGAGAATCTCATAGCCCTCATAGAGTTGTCGAATTTGATCTGAGTCGTTGTAGGAAAGAATCCATCTCGATTTCCCACGCAAAATCCTTGCTAACTCTTCGTGATCGAAGTCGGTGTGCATGTCGCCTTTGTAGCCGTAGAGTTTGCTTTCGATGATGTATGGCGGATCTAGATACATCAACTCGTCGGGGGCGTCGGCGATGGCTTCACGGTAGTCGCAGTGCTTGACAGAGAGTCCTTCGATGAGGAAATCGCGTAATCGCTGGATTGAGCTAGGTGTGAATCTAGGGTGTCCCGGCGACATCCCACCTGCAAGCGTCGCGCCTGAGTATGAAGCACGGTTCAAGACGAAGAACACGGCAGCGCGTTCCAAGGGGTCAGACATTTGGGGGTAGGTTTTCTGCAATTCATAGAAGCGAGGTTTAGGCAGAGGTAAGTAATCCTCAACGGAATCTGCTAGTTGTTCGGCATCTTCGAGCAGGTGATTCCAGAAATTGACTAGCGGCTCGAAGAGGTCTGAACCGAAAACTTTGATCCCACGTGCCGCACATGCCAACTCAACCGAACCGCCACCCAAGAACGGTGACCACATTGTCTTGGTATCGGTCGGGACCAAGTGCATGATCGCCGAAACCGCCCTAGACTTGCCGCCGGGGTAACGCAGGGGCGATCTGACCGTAGTGACGGATGTTCGGGGTTTAGTTAGGGTTGTCATGCTAGTTGATACGAGTATATCGGCCATGAGAGTCGTTGCCGCAAACGGATGTCAGTTTGCCGTCAACCCTGTGACCAAAGTTTGCACGGGCAGGATTCTGGGTCTTCCATTGATGACGTGCGCAAAGTCACTTGTGCCATGAAAAAGAAACCTACGAACGGGTGACGCAAGATTGAGAGTTTCGTGAACCACCTCAAGTCAGGGTCCCATGATCCGTATGCGCTTTTCAGACGAATGAACGATCCGGATGACGTAATCATTGGCGGAGCGTCATACCACCAATACTGTTCGGTTGTACCTGTGTTGGACGGTAGCCCATTTTCTGGGACAAGAAGCGTCAAAGTGTTGTCGGCGATCATAGGAAACCTATCATCGCAAAGGACGTTGACATCGGGAACAGCGTTGAATTCGGGTTCGAATCGGATGGAGATTGCTGATCCTTCGACTCGACGCAGTGTTTCGAAGTCCGATTGTTGAACTACTAGATTTTCGGTGGCACGTTGAGTCGCTGGTTTGGTCTGCGTTGTTTCGCTTAATACCTGTGAAACTGCTGATGTCAACACTCGGTCAGTCGCAAGAGTGTCGAAGAACGCGCCACTAACTAGCACAACCTTGTGAAGTGCTCGAAATTTGGTTCTCTTCCGCCCCCGGACGAGATAGTAGATATCGCGCTCAGGCAGTGGATCCGGAAATTCGAAGTAGTCGTGGAAAGCTCCGTCCTCGTCAACATACTTAAGAGTTTCAATGATGTCTTCTGAAAGTCCAGTGACTGGTTTAGTAGCAGTGGGTGGTATCGAGCCAAATGAAGGGATTTCATAGGAATCTGAGTCCAGGTAAGAGATGAATTCGCCACCTTCAACATCACCGTTTTGGTGCGCCTTCAAAACCAAGTCTGGGAAACGATTTGCAGGTTCCGCTGCAATCATCCCGCGCGGAAACGGAAATTCCCGTAGGTGAGCAAAGCTCTGGAAATGTCCGCGCCGCGTGACCAACCGCGCGAAGAAGTCAAAGATGGATGAATCGTGCATGGCAATCAGTCCCCATTTTGCGTCAAGGGATGGCCATTTTACGCACGGGCCGCGGCCGTCAAGCCTTGATCGCGAAAGATCGAAAAGACGCAAAAGAGTGCGCGTTCTTACCTCTGCATCCGCGCTCGTTTGACGGCGGGTTGCAGCATGAGGAATACGCCGGCTGCGGTGAACATCAGGATTGTTCCGGTGATTAGGACGGGTTGGTAGGTGCCGAGGCGGTCGAAGGTGTAACCGGCGGCTACGGGTGCGACGATGAGAGACATGTTGTAGATGGGTGCCATCATGCCTCGGATGGTGGCGTATCGGGCGCGTCCGAAGAGGTCTCCTATGATTGCCCAGTTGAGGGATGAGCCGGCTTCTGAGCCGACGAATAGGAGCATGGCGAGGAATATGGGCCAGGTGCCTTCGACGAGTGTTATTAGGAGCAAGCTGACGGCGGATGCGCTGTAGAGGAAGGTGAGCATGAGGGGTCTGCCGACGCGGTCGCTGATGTATCCGGTGAAGATAATGACTGGCACGGCGGCGAGGGAGATTGCGCCGACGAGGTTGGCGGCGGTTTGCTGCGCTTCGCCGCGGGAGACGAGGATGGGTATGAAGTGGAGGAAGATGGTGCCGTGGACGGAGATGCGGAGGGTGGTTGCCGTGACGAGGATCCAGAAGGATGGTGTTTTTAGGGCTTGCTTGGTGGTGAAGTCGCCTTCGGAGGAGCCGCTCGAAGCGGTGGTCTGAGATTCGTCGGATTGTCCGCTTGCTTCTTGCGTGGCGGAGGCAGCTTGTCGTTCGCGTATGCGTCTCCGCATGTGGGTGTATGAGACGCCGCCGTCGGGTTTTAAGCCCATGCTTTCCGGGGAGCGTCGGAAGAGGAACGAAAGGGGCGCGATGGCGACGACCAAGATGATGCCGACGATCACAGATGTGGTCTGCCAACCAAGGCTGATGACGCCGACGGAGAGGAGCGGGATTACGATTGCGCCGCCGAGTCGGAATGCGGCGCTGTTGATGGACATGACGAGTCCGCGGTAGCGGATGAACCAGGTGTTGAGTGCGGCGGTTGTCGCCTGCATGAAGGAGGTTGACGAGCCTATCGATACGACGCAGAGATAGACGAGGAGGAAGGCGATGTAGGTGTCTTGT
>DAOUJE010000006.1:0-3626 GCA_034423055.1 Dehalococcoidia bacterium
CACCAACCCAGTGCGAGGCGATGAGATTCCTCGCTGCGCTCGGAATGACATAATGTCAGCACAGCTTAATCCTAGGAGCCGATACAGATGCACTATCAAGACGAACGGACGCATGGATGCAGGATTTCCGATGCTTGGACCTACCGAGGTCTGAAAACCGTCGTGATGGAGAACGAACTGCTCCGCATCAGCCTTATCGCTGACAAAGGTGCCGACATGTTCGAGATGGTCCACAAACCTAGCGATACCGATTTCATGTGGAGAACGCCGTGGAGCGTTCGAAATCAATCGTTCTGGGTACCGTCAACGGGATGGGGCGAGGGGATATTTCATGACCTGTATATCGGCGGTTGGAACACAATCGCACCTACTGGCGGTTTCGAGCAAGACTACATGGGTGCAGAGATAGGTCAGCACAACGAAACGAACATGATGCCTTGGGACGCTCAGATCCTTGAGGATTCGCCGGAACGGGTGTCAGCGAAGTTCTCGGTTCGTGCCGTGAGGACGCCGTTCTGGATCGACAAGGTGGTAACGCTCGAGGCAAATTCACCCGTCGTGACGGTCACAGACACGCTGATCAATGAGGCTGAAGAACCCGCCCCTGCCCAGTGGGGTCAGCATGTCGCGCTTGGCGATCCGTTTTTGACTCCGAGTTGCATCTTGGACTTTGCGGGCGGAGACTTCATCGTTCCCGAATCGCCGGACGGCGAGGTACCGGCCGGGTCGCGACTGATGCCCGATCGAACCGGATCGTGGCCCACGGCAGAAGCACCAAACGGCTCGGGCGTAGACCTCACTGTGTTTCCGCCAAAATCCGACCGATTGGTCGATTATTTGTCGTTCAACAATCTCGTGGACGGCTGGTACGCGGTTACGAATCCCGATCGGGGTGTAGGTTTCGGATTGCGTTGGGACAGCGAGGTGTTTCGATATCTCTGGTACTGGCAGGTGTTCGGCGGTCACAGTGGGTACCCCTGGTACAAGCGGACGTACAACGTAGGACTTGAGCCGTTTACGAGTCTGCCGAGCGGTATGGCCGAGCCTGGTAGCGACGAATCTACTTCGTTGATGTTCGAACCGGGCGAGGCGCGGAGTTCAACGGTGCGGGCTGTGGTTTATGAGGGGACGACGGGAGTTACGGGGATTGGGGAGGATGGTGCAGTGATGCTCAGGACATGAATTTCATTCGGAATGTTGTTTGAGCAAATCAAGCCCCAAGTCGTCCATGATCTGATGTGCGACCACAACGCTCTGGAGCTTACTCTTGCCCGCCAACTCAGTTGGTGGTTTGTAGTCGATTTGCATTGGGATGATGAGCTCCGGGTTGTTTTCGATGTGCCCGCGGAGGAATCTCCCCAATAATCCCAATTGGTCGCCTTTGTCGCTGATCGCCTCCGCAGGAAACATATCTGGGTCCCCGTAAACCAACCCGACACCTGATCGGACAAAAATTGTCGCGGTAGTCCAGGTCCGCGTGCCTTCGCCTTGTTTGTTTATCAGGCCTATCTTGGAATAGGTCGTTGTATGGGTGCCTTTAACTGATAGCGTCACGTTGCCGGGCAAAAGTATATCGCCAGACGATTCTTGTGCCGCGTAGTGATGCGCATCAATGCCGACCGACCTCATCAAAGCGACCGTGAAAACCTCTACAGCACCACCCACAGTGAATCGGTTTTCGCGGACCGTAGTATTGTAGGCCCCTATGACACCGTTAACCGCAGATAAGTACTGGGAAGCTACGTCCGCGTCCAGATGATCGCGAAGCGCAAAGAAGTAGCGTCTCTCAGCGTTGAAGGGCATGTGTGGCCTCGATTTTCAGAACCTTGGGAACCAAATTGTATCGACGCTTAGTGGGTTCGTACAAGCGACTCTCTGCTAAACGTACGTATTTGGGTTCGATATCGTATCCCACAGCGCGACGCCCGTGCTGGACAGCGACTTTCGCGGTTTGTCCACTACCGAGGAAGGGGTCAAGCACTTCGTCTCCTTTTTGAGAGTAGAGCAGGATTAAACGACGCACCAGTTCTTCGGGATAGGGGCACGGATGATCGATGGTGTTAGGAGGTACTGGAGCGATATGCCAAACGTTGTTAGCGATGTCGCGCGTGAAAAGATCGTCGATTGGTAGTGCTTGATTAGTATCTCTCCGTGGACTGCCTTCCTTTCGGAAAACAAGGATGTACTCAGTCATGATATTCGGGTAGTAGTAACCGGCTTGAGGACGCTGGATGAACGATCCCGCTCTGCGGATGCCAGCAGTCACTTTGTTCCAGATGATGTCTTGATGAAACAGCCACCCGGTTCGTACCAATCGATCAGTGATATTGAATGGGGCCGGATAATGTTTCCCTTTTTGCAAGATGGTTCCAATTACGATCGCACAGAAGCCGCCGGGCATTGTCACGCGTTTGACTTCGTTGAAGGTCGCTTCGATCCTGTCCAGGTAATCTTCGTACGTGCTGCCGTAAACCGAGTAATTGCGTTCGCGATACCAGTCATCGCTGCCGTTGCCAGTGTGCACATCGTAGTCGATGCTGTTCCAATACGGTGGTGAAGTCACAGTTAGCGCGACGCTGTCATCCATGCACTGGCGCATGTTCTCGGAGGACTGGACGTAAAATCTGAACTGGTCATCGGCTCGCATGACCGGGTTTGGGGCCATCGCGAACGGAGCTTGGACATCAGCAATCGTTGCCATCGGCTTTCTCCATCACTTCTACAGACGCCTCGGAGTTTGCCAGCGTACCCGAAAGCAAACACTTGAATGGCGTTACATTCCAATATTGTGCCAGCAGAATTGCCTTTGGCAATCCTCGATTGGCAAAAAACTCAAATCCGCCGAACTGAATGGTGGCTGACAACAGAAGTCCAACTGTTCACGACCGCCAAATCCGGTTCCAGTAAGACTTGAGGAACTGGCCGTAGGTCATCTCAACGCGGTACCGGCTCAAGTATCTGCGATAGTCGATTACGGTCCAGATTAAGGCTGCGAGCAGAATGACCCCTATCAAGATCATCGGCTATTGCACCACGCTTTCATGCCGGTGTTGGTCATCAGTTTCAACGAGGTGATCCGACTGTCCATCCTGTGCGTCATGGATTCCCGCCTGCGCGGGAATGACTAATGTGTGCGGGAATGACCAATGTGTTTATCGACCGTTTCACACCTCCGCCAACACCCGCGTCCCAGTTTTGTGTGCGTTGATCCAGTCCCAGTCCAATGGGACGCCGATGCCGTGTCCAGTTGGCGCGAGGACGCAGCCGTTTTCGTCGACTGCATCGAGGTCGTCGGAGTAGTTGACCCAGATCGGTGCCTTGGTGGTGCGTACGTTCGGATGTACAAGCCCTAGCTCGTAGTAATTGGTGTTGCGAACGGCCGACATGATATGACGGTGCGCGGGATCGGGACCGTGCGTCTCTACGTCCAACCCGACGCTCTCGCAGGCGTGGAAGATCTTCATCGCGCCGGTGATCCCGCCATCCTCATGCGCGCCGACACGAACGTAGTCGGTACCATCCGCAATGACGAAGTTCATGTGTTGCTCAGGTAGTCGTATGTGCTCGGTCTGCAAGAGTGGCGTCTTGATCAACTGCCGCAATTTGCGATGCGCGAACGTGGAGAC
>DAOUJE010000007.1:0-15518 GCA_034423055.1 Dehalococcoidia bacterium
TGCTCTGAACATATCACGAACCGCCGTGGTGGCCGCTCGCCCGCAGGGATGCGAGTCGTGCCTCCCTTCGCTGGTCAGTTCAGAGAGCGTCTGCGGTTCAAAAGTCGCTATCCCTGCCGCAAGGGAGGTGTCAGTGTGTGATTGGTTCAACTCCGGCAAATCAAAGTCGGAACTGCGAAATTCGATTGGAACAGTAGCGTCTCCGGAACACTCGCCAAGTTGGTCGAACCCGGTGTCCCTTGATCGATTTGACACCAAGGTGCTTAGACGTGTTGACGAAAAGTTTCAAGGCCATGAGCGAAACGCCGCGTTGTATGAACTTGCGAGAATCGATTTCGCCAAGATGGCGTCAGACCTGGAAAAAGCGGCAGACGCCATCTCGGTCAAGCCAAGTCGCTGGGAATTTGCGGGATTGATGGTGAAACTCGAACCCCAGTTGAAAGGATTAGGCATTGAACTGCCGGAGACGTCACAAGGTGCTTGGGCAATGCAAATGAGGTTGCGGCAATTGTCTGGTTTAGCGCGTCAAGGTGCTATAGAAAGCGCGCAGATCAAATTGGAACACATGCCGTCGGAAGTGGGAGGTTCGCAGACGTGATGAACTTCGGGTGGATAGTGCTGATCGGCGCGGGCGTGTTTTTCGCGCTCGCCGCCTTATTATTCATTATGGCAGTAGCCAAACGCATGCGGGACCCCTCTATTTCCGGGTACACGGAAAGCGTAGGGATGATCAACTGTTCCGCGATGCTGACGTGCAGTGTGATGATCTTGCTCGTCGCTGGTGCCGTCTTAGTTCTCGCAACAGGAACGTGTCAATGAATGGTCACTACCTGTAAATCGTTCCTAGCACAGCACAGGTACCGCCTAGAAAACTGGCTGCTTTTTCAGCGGGGTCGTTCATTCCCATCCACCTTTCAGACGGTGCACACCTTCATGACAATCACTGGACATCCTCTCTGCGAGTGCGGCGGAACTCTTCGGCTACCTCGGAAAAGAGACAAGCCTTTGCCAGGTCTACGAGAGCTACTAGTTGGTTTCTCCGCCATCCTCTCAGTTCCGCGTCGGCGGATATCTCAGCCTCATACAACTCAAGATGATGGGCAAATGCGGAGCGAAACGCGTTCCAATAGAGGTCATCTTGTTCTGACATCGTCTCGGTGAATGCCATTGCGGCCAGTCGTGCAAAGGCTTGAGCAACTGCGTCGGGATCGTCTGAGTTCAAGGTCAGCGAAATTTCCTTTCTGTTTGTCATTGACGGCGTGCAGACTTGACATCGCCTGCTACCACGAGGGCACTTAACTCTATCAACCCCCGCAGGAGCACCCCTACCCCTCCATTACCCTAACCAGCTGATCCTTGACTAGCTTGCGCGCTTTGTCTTGATTGTCGGTGCTGAGGGATACTGTGGTGTGTCCGTGGGCTCGGTTTATGATGTGCAGGCTATGGATGTTGATGTCGTGGTCACGGAATCGTTCTGCAACTTTGGCTAGGGCTCCCGGTTCGTCGGGCATGGTGATGACCAACGTCTCGTCCGTCATCGCTTTGTATCCCGCATCCGCGAGCCACCAAAGCGCCTTATCGTGATCTTCGTCCTCGGTGGTGATGAAGATGACACCCGAATCTTCCATCACCTCGGTGCTGAGGCTCAATATGTTTATGCCGTTCTTAGATAGAACATTAGTTACGCCGGCGATGACGCCGACTTCGTTTTCTACGTTGACGGTGATTTGCTTCATGGGTGATTGGGCTCCCTCTGTCAGTTTGTGGTGCGTGGGTTTGCGACGCAATCCGCGACCGCGGCATCGATCTTGTCGCGGGTTACGTTGGGTACGGTGATGATGTGTGCGACGTTCTCGTACGGCGCCATCTGCCATTTGCGAACGACTTCGTCGGCCGGGCGTTTGAATACGACCGTGATCGAATTTTTGTTACGCCAGGCTGGGATGCCGTTCTCGTTGAATTTGTCGACCGCGTACTCGGCCGTTTCAAGTGACTCGTGAACAATGTTTCGGAAGCCCTCGAGTCCGTGTTGCTGAAACGCGTACCAGAGCATCAGAGGTGTTATAGCGTTGCGAGATCCTGAAAGCGTCGTGTCCATGGCGCCGACATACTCGATAGATCTGGCGACTCGCCCCACGTAGTCGCTCTTAGTCAGGACGACGCCGCTCGGTAAGGGAGAGCCGATCATCTTGTGCCCGCTAATGGCGATCGAATCTATACCGGCGTCAAAGCCGTACGGTTGCGGATCATCGACAAAGGGCAGAATCATCCCGCTCAATGCCGCGTCGGCGTGGATGTAGCTGCTGGAGATCGCAAGTTCGTCGAAGATTTCGCGGATTTTGTCGAGATTGTCTACCGCACCTTTCATGGTCGTTCCGATGTTGGCCATCACCACCACTGGCAGGTGGCGATTGATGCGGATCGTCTCGCACAGGTCCTCGTAGTCGATCTCTCCGTTGTCGAGACTGCGGATCATGATGTTGCGGTAGTTGAGCACTCGCAGATTCTTGCGGACGCTGTAGTGAGTGTCTTGCGAGAAGTAGACGACGGCCTCAGGGAACATCTCGCGAGCCATGTAGAGTCCGTACATGTTGCCCTCAGTGCCGCCCGATGTCACGTAGCCCCAAGTCTCGTCTGGAGAGAGATGCATCAGGTTGGCGAACGTTGCGATGACTTCACGCTCGATTTCGTGCGAGTTGACGCGGTAAAGGCTGTCATGGAACGGGTCGCCTACGTTGTTGATGCTGAATTCCAAGAATCGGAACAGCGGTGAGTAGTCGAAGCATTGGTTGGTCGGGTATCCGAGTTGCGCGTCTGACAGGGATTTCAACTCGGCGAACAGATCGTCGATCTGTTTCTGTGTCTGTGGTGGTGTTTCAGGCATCCGCCGAATTCCTCGAAGATGTTCGTCAGCCAATAGACCGTCTGATTCTGATGGTAACGAAGAGAACGCGCGTTGTTCGAGGCGCGTGGCAGAGGTGTATGTCTCTTTCGATCTCCATTCCCACCCTCCCTATTGACGCGAAAAGATCGGTAGTGTACGTTGAAATCAATGAGTATCGCGTCTTAGTCATTAGAGAGATGAGATGAAAAAGATCACAGGCTTGTTTGTCGCGCTAATGCTGGTATCTGTTCTGGTGTTTTCAGGATCGTCCAGCATTACATTCGCTGATGGTGGCGATGACGTTACTCCAACGCCCGGAACCCACGATGAACCGGGAGGCCCGCCCGATGGCATGGAGCCAGGTGCAGGAGATTTGGGTCCGGGCGAAGATGCTCAGGTTGATGAGACGCAAGACCGTGAACCTGTATTCGAACCTGGCTACGACGACAGTTGGACTGAAGATTTCCCGCAAGTAGTCGATGGTTACAACGTGCGCTACATCAACACGCCCAAGAGCATGGCGTGCCTCAATACACCGATGGTGTCCCTGCAAAGTACTCATCCGACGCTTGAGGAATTCTTGGCAGATCCGCCTGATATGACATCGTTGAATTCCGCTCTCAACTCGCTTCCAGATATTCCTTCGAACGTTTTGATCAGCTTCTCTCCCAAGCCTGTCGATGTCGAGGCATCCGCAGAGTGGGAGACTGACTGGAACCTAAAAAGGCTTAAGGGAGGTTGCCTAGAGCCATTGGCTGATATCGAAAAGATCGATCGAAATGTGTCGAGGGGATACGCGGTATTCCAAAATACCGATGCTGGTGACTATACCGATGACCATGGGCAGAGCGTGAAAATAACTTCACCTTCGGATTTCGGTGATGATCAGGTAAATTGGAGCGCGGCACTCAACAACGTCGCGACGAACACAGACTACTTTCTGCAGGCAGGCATGGTGTTTGACGAGACCGAACCTATCGTCGCTTGGACGGACGAAACTAGAGGGTTGAATCCTGTCAGGTATCAAAGTGTCGGATACTCCGCTAGCACTCGATATCAGTTCCAAATCACTTACTGGGATTCTGTGTGGCAGATGTGCGCGGGCAATGATGAGGACATAGAAAACGAGTATGAATGTGTGCTGTCGCGGGACGCGACGGGCACGCACCTCAAGGAAGACCCCAACACCAGCGTCTGGTTCGAGAATGCCAACGGCAACTCGGACTGGCACGAAAGGTTCCCTTCCCGGATATATGTCAGTCATGCCAAGATACATCGGAATGGCGTGGCGTACTCATGGACTTCTGAAGACCGTTTAACAGTGCATCGCTGTCCACGCGGTCGATTCCCGGTCGCAGGAGCGATGAGCGGCACGCTGACGAATGGTAGATCGACTTCTTGGAAGATCAGCGGAGTGCCCTACGTCTGCCCGCGATGACGCTTATGAAGATCAACGATTTAGACCGATTCGAGGAGACGAAACAATGCGTAGCATCGCCTATCGATTTGCGAACCGTCTTCTAGTGCTGTCGATAATCCTATTGGTTCTGGTAACAGCGGCTACGTTGTTCGCCGAACAATCCGAAGGCGACATCGAAACCCGGATAGATGATCACATGCCATTGTTCGACTACGACTACGACGACAGCTGGGTAGAGAAAGTTCCTGATATAGTCGCCGGGTACGAAGTCAGATACATTAATACGCCGAAGAGCATGGCCTGCATGAACACGCCGATGTTGCATCTGCGTAGCAAACAGCCGACGCTGGAGGAGTTCCATGCCAATCCTGTTAATGTGGATGCCTTGACTTCTGCTCTCAGTTCGATTCCCGGAGTCCCGTCGACAAGTATCTTGCTGAGCTTCTCGCCGAAGCCTGTGGACAAGTTGGCTTCCGCAGCGTCGGAGACCGACTGGAACCTCAAGAGAATCGAACACGGCTGTCACGAGCGCTGGGGCAAGATTGGTAGTAATCCGTAGCGAGTAGCCGCGCGGATTGGAGACGAAACAATGCACAGCATCGCCTCTCGTTTCGCGAATTTAGGTAATGCGGATGGTTTCACAACTAAGCCCACGCCTAGTCTGGTATAGCGCGATGACAGAAAATTAGAAGAGAGTAGAAGTAGCGAGATTTCGCATTCACCGTCATTCAAGAAAGCGGTCCGCATATGGCGATGGCAACCACAGTCGCAGACGTGACGACGACGCAGCCGACAACGGACGTTGGTAGCAATGGTCACGTTGAAGCTCCCGATATATTGATCTCCGACCCCGATCTCGAATCGATCTGGGAGAAGGTGAAGCAGGGCGAGAGGTTGTCCGCTGAAGATGGTGTCAAGATATTAGAGACCAATGACTTTTCGGCAGTCGGTTTGATGGCCGACTACAAGAAACGTCAATTCTCCGGCGACAAGGTCTACTTCGTACTGAATCGCCACCTCAACCCGACGAACATCTGCGTCTTGTCCTGCAAGTTCTGCGACTACGCCAAGAAGCCGGGTGCGGAAGGCGCATACGAGATGACGATGGAGCAGATGCTGGACCATCTCGACGGCGACATCAAGGAACTTCACGTCGTTGGCGGACACCATCCGACCTGGCCCTTCGAGTTCTACGTCGACATGATCCGCGAGCTTCACAATGCTCGTCCGGATGTGCAGATCAAGGCCTTCACGGCATCGGAGATCGACTACTTCTGGCGCCGGTGGAAGGTGCCTCCTGAAGAATCGCTCGCCATTTTCAAAGAAGCAGGGCTTTCATCGATGCCCGGAGGTGGCGCGGAAGTGTTTTCGGATCGGATCCACAAGCTGCTGTTGCCGGGCAAGGCGAAAGCGGATCGGTGGCTTGAGATTCACCGTATAGCGCACGGCATGGGCATCAAGAGCAACTGCACGATCCTTTACGGTCACGTCGAGACTTTCCGGGAGAGGATCGACCACCTCATACTGTTGCGCGAGCTCCAAGACGAAACCGACGGGTTCTTGGCGCTGATACCGCTTGAGTACCAAGTCGGCTATACCAAGCTGCGACCACGCCACACTCCGCCGATGGACGATCTGAAAATGCTCGCTGCGTCACGGCTGATACTCGACAACGTGTTGGCGATCAAGGCATATTGGGTGATGCTCGGCGAGGCGACGGCTGGAATGGGTCTCAACTTTGGTGCCAACGACCTCGACGGCACCATCGGCAAAGAGCGTATCGCTCACGCCGCTCTGGCGGATTCCCCGGCTGGAATCGCGCGTCGAAACATGGTCGCGTCGATCAAGGACGCTGGTCGAATCCCAGTGGAACGGGACGCGCTCTACAACGAGATCACGGTCTACAACTGAGACCGCCCCTCGCAGTGGCTAGTGATCTCTCAGCACGTTGGCGGATCGGGTTTATGCCTTATCTGAATTCCGCGGTTTTCTATGAAAAGCTCGAGGGCGATTGGTTCGATCTGGTCGAGTTGCCGCCGCGTAACATGGCGGATGCGATGATGAAGGGCGAGTTGGACGCTGGTCCATTACCGATAGCCGAAGTGTTGAGAATGCAGGGCGATATCGTTACCGGGACTCTAGGCGTAGCGTCCGATGGCCCGGCTCGAAGCGTGCTCTTGTTCAGCGATGTGCCAGTTGAGGAGATGTCCGGCAAGTCAGTTGCGGTGACTGGGCATACATCGACCTCCGTCCAATTGTTGCGCATCCTGTTTGCCGATCATTGGGACGCATCGGATGTGAGGCTATTGGGTCCTGAAGAAAATTGCGTCGCTGAACTCTTGATCGGTGACGCGGCGTTGAAAAAGGTCTATGGTGGTGAAAAACTGCGATTCGTCTACGATTTATCATTTGAGTGGAAACAGTTGACGGGCTTGCCATTCGTTTTCGCGCGGTGGGTCGCTAAAGGCGATGCCACCACGCCCGAACTAGGCAGATTTGCCGAGACATTGCACCGATCATTTTCGTTCGGCATGTCGAATATCGATAAGATCGCCGCCCGAAAGTCCATAGCTAATATGCCGTCCGACGACGTGAAGACGTACATTCGCAGTTTCACCTACGAGTTGGGAGACACCGAGTTTGCGGCTATCGATGAGTTTAAGTCGAGGTTGTCCGTACTGCCAGAATGGCATCCTAACCTAGTGCCGTACGTCGCAGGCGAATAATCCGTTAGAGGGTCTACCTGATGATCAGCGAGATACGCGAAAAGGTATTTGGGAACGATCGGATCAACGCCGAAGAGGGGCTGTATCTGTTGCGAGACGCCGAGTTGCTAGATTTAGCGCCTCTTGCTACGCACGTAAAGAACCTCCACAACGTCCCCGATCGCGTCACTTACGTCATCGACACCAACTTGAATTACACGAATCTCTGCGACGCTTACTGTTCCTTCTGTGCCTTCTACCGCACCGATCCGTCTGACCCCTCCGCCTACACCTACTCCGTAGACCAGATCATGGACAAGGTGGGACGCGCAGCAGAGAAGGGCGTCACTACGGTATTGATGCAGGGCGGATTAAATGACGCTCTGCCGTACGAGTACTACTTGGATATGGTGCGTGAGACGGTCCGCCGTTACCCGAGCGTAATGCCGCACTATTGGTCAGCGCCTGAGATTTGGCAGATGTGTGATGTGTCAGGCAAATCGCCGCGCGAGGTGATGCAAGACCTGTGGGATGCCGGTCAGCGGACCATGCCCGGCGGTGGATCCGAGATACTCAACAATCGCGTCAAACAGATCGTCTCGCGGTTCGCGCCCAAAGATACCTGGGAGCAGTGGAACGATGTCCACGAGGCTGCTCACGATGTGGGCTTCAAGACCACTGCGACGATGATGTACGGGCACGTCGAGACTGATGAAGAGATCGTCGAAACTTTGCAGCACATCCGCGATGTGCAAGACCTCGCTGATGCCAATGCTTCGAACGATGGCGGTTTTACAGCATTTATTCCTTGGTCGTACAAGCGAGAGAACACTGCGCTCGGCAAGCAAGTTGAGCAAGAGGCGGGACCGAATCAGTATCTACGGATCATCGCGCTTAGCCGTATCTTCTTGGACAATGTGCCGCACATTCAAGCGTCTTGGTTCTCGGAAGGTCGCAAGACCGGTCAAGTGGCGCTGCACTTCGGTGCCGACGATTTCGGCGGAACGCTGTTCGACGAAAACGTGATGCTGGCCGCTGGGTTCTACAACCGGACCACGGAAGACGAAGTGAGGGCGCTGATATCTGATGCCGGTTATCGGCCTGCGCAAAGATTGACCAACTACGAGATCGTGCGCGAGTTCGATCGCGAAGTATCGGTACCTGTGGCCGCCAGCGCATGATTCGCGCCGGTACAAGAGTCCTCGGACGACTAGTCGACAAAATGGGTTCAAGCCTCGGTGGCGATGAAGACGTCTCGCATCTAGTTGACGTGCGTCCACTTCGCAGTTCAGAAATCGATGTTGTGTCGAACCGATTGAACTCTGCGAGGAATGCAGCCACGCACGAATCCAGGCTCAAGCTGCAAAACGACGGGATGTTGGTCTATCTCATCGCTTGGATCGATGAGATGCCGGTTGGTCACGGCATGTTGTTATGGGACGGCCCGACAGGAACTCCAAAGCAACACATCAAGACTCCGTGTCCGTACGTTGAAGACCTTTGGGTGCGTGGAGACCTGCGATCACGCGGCGTAGGGGCTCGTATCTTGGCGGAAATGACCATGCTTGCGATTTCGCACGGCTATCGATCCGTATCGCTTTCGGTAGGTGTTGAAAATCAGCGCGCGATCAGCCTCTACGAGCGAATGGGATTTGAACGGGCACGGGTACCGAACTTCACCCTCTCTGGAATGGTTGCGATGGCGAGCGGCGAGACGCAATTCTGGAGCGAGAGATGCCAGTACATGCTGAAATCACTCGATTTCAGTAGAAACAACGGGAGTAGGAATGTCTGATACGAAAACGATCGTATTCGGTCACAGCCCGGACGCGGACGACGCGTTCATGTTCTTCGGATTGGCGAAGGGGATCGTCGAGATTACAGGCTACGAAATAGGCCATCACATGGCGGATATTCAGTCGCTCAACGTCTTGGCAGAAAGTGGCGAGTTGCCGGTAACGGCGATTTCCGCCGCTCACTATCCCAAAATCGCTGATAAGTATCGGATCATGTCCTGCGGCGCGTCGGTAGGGCGCAACTACGGTCCGGTGGTTGTAACGACTCGTGATGATCTGGACATCGACAGTTTGGAAGGCTGTACGATCGCAGTGCCCGGGGAATTCACGACATCATGGATGCTGTTCCAGATATTTGGCCCGGACGAGTTCACTCCGCTTTTCCTAGATTTCGACGATGTGGAGGATGCGGTGAAGTCGGGCAGGGCGGATGCTGGCATATTGCTGCACGAGGGACAGATACTGTTCGAGCAGCGCGGTTTCAGGTCGTTACTTGATCTAGGTAAACGATGGTTCGAGGAGACGGGGCTGCCTATTCCGCTCGGGCTGGACGTGGTGAACCGCAACCTCGGCGACGAGATGTGTCAACAGGTGACCGACGCACTCAAGTCTTCGATCGAATACGCCCACGCCAATGAAGACGCGGCTTTAGACTACGCGCTCGGCTATGGGCGCGGAATCGAACGCGAAGACGGGCGTCGTTTCGTTCGGATGTACGTGAACTCCGACACCCTCGACATGGGCGAAGAAGGACGCGCTGCGCTGCAACAGCTATTCGGGATGGCAGCGCGCCGCGGCATCATCAACGAAGTGCCGCTTCTGGACGTGCTTCAATCGAATTGAAGGGCGCTTCGGTTTCGATGTTCCGTTGTGAAACGTAAACCAACCCGGTCTATGAACCTAGGTATGTGAATCGGCTCCGGTCGACGTGTTCGAACTCGGGCATGTTTCGCATGACCGCACTTACTGCGGTCGTCGGTCTAGCCGTATCGATCGCGTCTCCGCTGTCCCGCATAAAATCGACGACCTCTTGCGCGCTGATCTGAGGACGTTCTCGTCCAAGGTCCAGCGCGGCCTTACGAATTCTCTCCCGTCGTTGGACCAGAGCGGCTAGCTCCTCGGGCGAACGTGAAGACTTCGCCGGGACGGGTGTTTCTTTTTGACCTGCTTGAGTCGGTTTCTGAGTGAAAAGCACTCGGCCACCGACTCTGTCTAAGACGACTTGCAGATCGAGGTTAGCGCGGGTTGCGCATTGCGCCACCAAGTTTCTGATCTGCGATAGGTCTTCACCCGGATCTGCGACCACAGCCTTCGCTTCGCCAGATTGCAGTGAAAACATCGCTTCGTACATGGCACGCACTTGCGGACTCTTGGCTCTGTTGAGGAGAGCCGTGCGATGCATTTCGGCTAGATCAACTTCGACTATCTCTATGGGCATTGGCGTGTCTCCGTCGCAACTTTCGGTCTCACAGACCGATGCTGCTCTTTGGGTGTTTCGGTGAAAACTCCTAATTTAGTTTTCTATCTAACTTGAATGTAGATATCAGCCTGTGACTTTTATCTTACAATCTGGGAGCAAACCACCTGACTGGTTGCCAAGCGACACGTCCATTTTAAGGGTGAATCTTTGCAAAGCGTGAGTGCCCTGTAAATCTAGAGGTTGTATCAATCGAAGTGCTGAAAAGAGCAATTCTCGAAACCGAAAAGATAGAATCACAAGCATGAGTATGGCCTAACGACTTGGTAAACGTTGCACAATACCAAACGCTTAAAGTTTGATCATGGGGGCTGAACTGCGAAGAAATCAACAATTTAACGATTTTTGGGCGATAGTCGAAAAAAGTCGGGTGACTGCTCTCATAGTAGCTGTCAATGTTGCTATGTTTGCCCTCCTGTTGGTGACTGGCGGAGCCGATGATTCAATTAACCTCTACCGGTGGGGTGCCAAGTTCGGCCCTGCGATCCAAGCAGGGGATTGGTATCGACTGATCTCACCGGTGTTCTTGCACGCTGGCTTCTTTCATATCGCAGCCAACACATTCGCATTGGTGTTGTTCGGTCCACGCTTGGAGCAGGAATTCGGTTCGACAGCCTTCTTCGCAACGTATATCGTCTCGGGAGTATGCGGCGTCGCAGCGAGCTACTTGGTTTCACCAGTTTTGAGCGTCGGCGCCAGTGGGGCAGTGTTCGGCATGGTTGGGGCGTATGGCATATATCTCGTGCGCAACCGGCGGGAATTCGGTGGTCAGGTGAACCGCGTGATCCTTAACCTGATATTTATCCTTGCCATCAACATCGTGTTCGGGCTGGTGTGGCCAGGTATCGATCAAGGTGCTCACATGGGAGGACTGATCGCAGGCGCTGCGATGGCTTTCGTGGTCAGCCCTAGGAGAGTGGTCCACATCGAAGACGACTTCGCGATCTTCGGTGCTCCGATCGTCCGAACTCGGTTTGCCATGGCCTCGCGGTCAAATATCCTGTTGGCCGCAGGAGCGGGACTTCTCATCGCACTTGTTGTTTCGTGGTGGGTCACAAACAACGTGGAGTACGACGCGTTCACCATGGGACAGTATTTGATATTCGAATCGGCAACGAGTTGACGGGTGTCACTTGGTTGCCTTGATCGAGAAGAGAAACGGTATCGAGCCATGATGCTCGTCGAGTCTCCATCCGTCTTCGTGGAGACTCATAGGCGGGAAGGCGCGGTACTCAGAAACCGCGAATTCATTGAGGTGCTCTATCCGTAGCCCAGCATCGATAAGAGCGTTCACGACCTCCGACATGCTGTGTTGCCATTCGTGCGAAGGCGTTTCGAGAATTTCTGAACCGGTGTAGGTGTATCCGCCACCCTCGTAGGCAATCCCTTCCGAGTTTGGGAAGTAAGAGTGACACGGCTTCAATTCAATGGCGCCATCCGGCGACTCTACGGGCTCGAATATGTGCGAGACCGGATGGCCATCAAGGATGTAAAACGTGCCTCCGGGTTTCATGTAACGGGCGACTATCTGAGCCCACCCGGTCATATCCGGTAGCCAGCACAACGCCCCGATTGCGGTGTAGACGATGTCGAATTGTTCATCCAAAACCTCCGGCAAATCGTAGATGTTGGAGCGGATGAAGCGCGTGTTTAGACCCAGCTCATCGTTGAGTTGGCGAGCCAACCCGATCGCAGTGTCGGATATGTCGACGCCAGTCGCGTTCGCTCCCAACCTCGACCATGACATCGTATCCATGCCAAAGTGACACTGAAGGTGCAGTAACGATTTGCCAACAACTGAACCTATCTCTTCGATCTCGGTTTTGGTCAGCGTGATGTCGCCCGATTTGAAGCCATCGACGTTGTAGAAGCTGGAAGCAGCGTGGATCGGTGTCCGCTCGTTCCAGTTCTGACGAATTATCTCGAACTTGTCATTCATCAGACAGTTACTTGGTGGCCTTGATCGAGAGCATGAAGGGTATGTTGCCGTCGTACTTCGGAAGTCGCCACCACCCGTCACGGTGTTCCATCTGAGGAAACACCTTGAAGAATGAGAACGGGAATTCGTGCAGGTACTCGATCTTCAGTCCTGCGCCGATCAAGCCGTTGACGATTTCCGAGAGGCTGTGTTGCCATTCGTAGACTGGCGTTGCAATCGTCCCAGAGCCAGTGTATGTATTTCGTTCGCCTTCATCGAGCAGCCCTCTGGGGTCAGGAAAATAGGAGTTCCGATTTGCCAGATCGAAGCTGCCATCATCGCTCTGCGTGGCGACGAAGATGCGACTCGCGGGATGTTCGTCGAGCATGTAAAACGTGCCGCCGGGTTTAAGGTACCGAGCGATTATCTGCCCCCATCTATCCATATCGGGCAACCAACACAACGCACCTAACGCGGTGTAGACGATGTCGAATTCTTCATCCAAAACATCGGGCAGGTCGTAGACGTTGGAGCGAATGAATCGAGTGCCCGACCCGAGTTCCGCGTTCAATTCTTGCGCCAAATTTATCGACGCGTCAGAAAGATCAATTCCCGTCGCGTTTGCCCCAAGCCGTGCCCACGACATCGTATCCATGCCGAAATGGCACTGGAGATGAAGCAAAGATTTGCCCGAGACGTCGTCCACCTCATCGATCTCGATGTCGGTCAAGGTGATGCGACCTGCCTTGAATCCCTCGACATCGTAGCCGCCTTCAGATGCGTGGATCGGCGTCCGCTCGTTCCAGTTGCGGCGGTTTATTTCGATACGTTCGTCCATAAGTTGCTTTCAAATCGCGCTTGACAAACGGAGTCGGATCGCGCGTTAGATGGGAAGAAGTAAGTCTAAAACATCGATTGCAAAGCGAGATATACTGTTTAAGTGTAAGGGGACGAGTGGATTCGACAGGGAGCGTACCTCAAGGTTGCGTGTCGTGGCGCCTGACCACGTTAAAACGGGCACAAACACAAACGGCGAACGAGAAGTCGCCCTCGCAGCTGCTTAATCAGCCGCGACGTCCGGTAGGAGTCGTCCTCAGCGGCACTTATCGGGCGCCGAACTTCTGAGGTGCGGATGTGCAACGCCGGTAGCACGTCCAAAGGCAACCGGCAACCGCAACCAGAGACGGACGCCGTTGGCATCGTCCGGAAGCGGTATATGCAACCAACGGCTACACACGTAGAAGCTTTGAAGGGAAACTTTCTGGACGGGGAGTTCGACCCTCCCCCGTCTCCACCAGCAAGTTGCGCTCGCGGCATCAAAGCCGCGAGCGAATCATCTGCCGCGAACGAGAACCAGCTCTTGATGCGGATTCGTCTGCCTAAGCGTCCGCCAATCTCACGCGAACAGCGCTCCATCAACATCGGCGGCGAGCAAATCTCCTACACCCTGCAACGTAGCACCCGTCGCCGCCGTACGATCCAGATGCAACTCGATCCCGAATCGGGACTGAAAGTGCTGGTTCCGCATACGTTGTCCGACAACGAGATCGAGGATTTCTTGCTGAAACGCTCCGATTGGATACTTAAGCATCGAAGTGACATCGAAGCATCTAACGACCAATTCGATTGGACTGAGGGTGGCGTGATGCACCTACGCGGGAACCCGATCCAAGTCGTGGTCCAAGAAAGAGATGAGAACGATGTGGGTCGCGACCTGCCCCCAACCGTTGTGAAGTCGTTGGAGGGCGACACTGTTGCAGTCATAATCCCGCCGGGCATGACGCCAGAGGATAAATCGAAGGTCGTGCGGCAATGGATGATGGAGTGGTATCGACAGGAAGCGTGGGACCATCTCAAAGCTAGGATCGCCGATTACGGAAACGTCATGGGGGTCAAACCCAGTCAGTTGAAGCTGAGCAACGCCAAGAAGAGGTGGGGAAGTTGCAGCGGAAAAAGATCGATCAACCTCAACTGGCGGCTGATCATGCTCGACGATCAGTTGATCGACTACGTAGTGGTCCATGAACTCGCTCATCTGATCGAACTGAACCACTCACCAGATTTTTGGCGGGTCGTAGAGGGTGTGATCCCCGATCACCGAGAGTTGCGGAAGCGGTTGCGTGAGCATTCGCTTTCAGTTCTCGGTTAGCGTCACGGGGCAAGGGCGATCGTTGCTCCTCCGGTGGCGATGCAGATCGCACCTACGGCTCGGGCGAGTGTGACGCGCTCTCTCAACACTATCGCGCCGTACCCGACGGCGATCAAAATCGAGATTTCCCTCAGCGGACCGACATAGCTGACAGGTGAAAACGTGAGCGCGGTCAACACAAGGGTGTACGCCGCGAACTGCAAGAGGCCGCCGAATATCAGGATCTTCCAGTGGCGTTTCGCCTCGTCGATGAAGGCTTCTTTCGTTTCCAGTCTGGATTGGATGACGATCATCCCTGACCCGCCGCCTAGTTGCAGGAAGAACATGTAGAGCGCGGGTTGAACATGCTTCACACCCTGCGCATCGACGACCGAGTAGACACCGATGCACACTCCAGTCAATATCGCCAACAGCCACGCTGGACGCATCAACTGCCGGAATCGTTTGATGACTCTCCAGTTCTTAAGGAGTAGCAGCCACGAACGTCCGGTCCGTTTCATCGTGGCGGTTTCGATGTCGGAGATCGAGATCCAAGCGATGCCGGTCACGATCAATACCGCGCCGATTGCAGCGATCCAAGACATCGATTCGCCGATGACAAACACACCGAGGATTGGGATTATCGCCAAACCTAAACCGCGGGCGACTGGGTACACGATCGAGAGGTCGCCAGTGTTGTACGCGTATCCCAGAGTGGCGAAGTACCAGATGTGCAGCACGATGGTCGCCAAGATGAACCACCACCCGGTACCGCTTGGGAAGTCAACGATAAGCAGGTAGATAGCGAGCGGCAGGACGAGTATCGCTGACGTGACCGCCATCAACCCAGTGGTTACTGCGGGTCTGGTGGCGCGTCGAACCATCAGATTCCACGACGCGTGGGCGAACGCTGACGAAACGACTAGGAATATGGCGAATGGTTCCAAGCGAGTCCCTTGATAGGATGTGCGGCGATGCGGTTTCGGTTGGCGATAGGCTACAATGCGCGACCGTTGCCCCATCCATATCATCCCAAATGCGGTACAGTTCCCATGTCCCGAACGCGGTACAGCTCCAATGTCATTCTGAACGGAGCGTAGCGGAGTGAAGAATCTAAAACACCAACCCAGTGCGAGGCGATGAGATTCCTCGCTGCGCTCGGAATGACATAATGTCAGCACAGCTTAATC
>DAOUJE010000008.1:0-13601 GCA_034423055.1 Dehalococcoidia bacterium
GGGAGTGGGGCATTTCGACGCGAGCGATCCATCAGTTCATCTGGAGTAATGCATCAAACGGCTAAACAGATTCTTGCACCGGGAACGTCATGACGAATTCGGTGTATTCGCCATGAACCGTGTTGACGGTCAAGTCGCCTCCGGCTCGTCGTGCGACATCGCTCGCGAGAGGCAATCCAAGTCCCGCGCCTAAAACACCCTCGCGGGTCGAATAGAACGGGTCGAATACGCGGTCGATCGCATCGTCCGGTATGCCCGGTCCGTTGTCGCGGATTCTGATTTCGATTTCGTCGCCGTTCCGCCTGCTGGATATCAGAAGGGCTGGTCGGTATTCGTCCCCGAGGTTTTCTCTCTTCAATCGCATTGCGAAACAGGCATTCGCGACGATGTTTCTGATCGCCTCACCAAAGTCGTGGGCCGACAGCATAACGGTGCCCAGCGATTCGTCCAGATCAAACGTCGGTTCCACATGCAACCCGCCTTGATCAGTCTCGAAAGTGACGTATTCGGCCTCCGCCGCCACTCTCAGAGCGTTGTTGACATCTGTGGGTGCGGGTTCACGGCCGACGGCGCTGAGGTTGCGCATGCGGTCAACGACTGCCAGCACGCGTTCGCCATGATCTTGCACCCGGTTCAGACTTTCGGACAATTCGTCTTGGACACCATCCATCGCTTCAGCGTCTTCAGGAGACACGACGTCGCGGTACCTCTCCAATATCTCGGTGAGTTCGTCGAAAAGCTCCATCGAGCCTTCTGAGAAGTTCTTGATGAAGTTGAGCGGGTTGCTGATCTCATGAGCGACGCCAGAGACTAGTTCGCCTAGCGAAGCGAGCTTCTCATTGGCGACGAGCCGGGCCTGCATCCGGGTTAACTCTTCGTTGGCTTGCCGTAACTCGCCATAGAGCTGCTCGACGAGGTTGAGCCTTTGCACTTCCAATGCTTGCTTTCGGAAGACCTCAAGGGCGTCGGCTAGTTCTCCGACCTCGTCGGGGCCGACTTCTGGCATGGGAGTCTCCAAGTCACCGCCCGCCATCAGGCGCATACGGTCCGAAAGCCGCGATAGACGGCGGATCAAGCCATTGCCAACCCAAAGCCAGGAGGCCAGGGTGGCGGCGAGAACACTCGCGACGCTGATGACTGCTAGGAGAACGCGGCCATTGTCGAAAGTCTCGCCGGCCGATGCCAAGCTGACGTTTGCCCGGCCACTCGCGCTACTCACCAACCTCGTCACCGACGCATCCAATTCCCTGCTCGCGCTGTCGAATCTGGTCGAAAGTTCTCCGATCTGAGACCGCAGAACCAACTGGTTGCCGCGCACCGCGAAAATACCGTCATTCCCGCCGGCCAAGTCGGCTAGCGATTGGTCACCGCTGGCAGACGAATTTGTGACGAATTCGTCCCATAGGGAGTCGAGTTGCGTCTGGTCGGATGCCGAGAGCGCTTGATTCAGGGTGATCGCCGCCGGTTCATCGGTACCGACAATCGCCGAGACACGATCCAACTCGATACGCAATTGTCCGGCCGATTCGTTGACTTGCGAGAGCGTCTCTCGATTGAGTTCGATTGCGTCGATGATGCCGGCGAGGTTGTAAGTACCGTCAAAGACTTCCTCGGCGTCCGTCGATAGCTCCGAGACACCCGCGACCACTTGCAGCGAAGGTTCGACGCGACTGAGGATGGCCTCGACAGTCTCCGTAGGCGCAGCCGCGACTTTCGCATCATCGGTAGACAAAAGGCGGAGGCCTAGAGACTGCAACTTTGCCGTTTCGCGTTCGGTAGCCCAAGCAGCTTCCAGCACCGGGATTGAATTCGACTGGATGTTAAAGCTGTGGTCGCCGCTCCGTTCAAAGTAGTAGACACCGACACCGCTCGAAAAGAGCGTTAGCAACACTGCGAAGCCCAGCGCGATATAAAGGCGCGTGCCGATTCGGCGCCAGCGGTCAGCGAGGAATCCCATTAAGCGAAGCGTGCTAGTTTCACTGATTTGTCCGATCCGATCCCGTTGGGCGTTTCCCATCGGTTCCGCCGCCGGGCGGAACAGTCTCTAGCGCAACGACTCCTGCGCCCGCGCGAGGTTGCGGACGGGACATCAGCCGTTGGCGAACACCATCTGTCGTATCTGATCAAGTCTGAATCAATATTTGGCACAACATAGTATATCGTTGCATCGCCGATTCAACGATCATGAATGGTAAATCCATCATTCCGGCGAAAGCCGGCCGTTTGAGGGACGGAACGTCCATCCAGAGGGGCTGGGCAAGCACAGGGCAGTCCGCATGGGATGCCCGATCGATGCCGACGGCTGGCAGACAACGCCCCGTAGGGGTGATTCGCGAACTGCCCCTACTTCCATCTTTTGGCGCGTATGGTGAATAATCGCTGCATGATTCCCGTTCGGTTGTGTTTGGATAATGAGTAAATCGCCGTCCCTTTCGATGCGCGAAAGGGACTGACATACTCGGCTCGCGGGGGAATATCTGGGGCCTGCCCCGTACCACGATACGGGGGACAAAGGGGGAAACACCACACATCAGGCCCACGCTAGTTCAAAGATCACCTTCAAGCGACTGTATCACCGCACCAGCTGGAGGTTTCGGGTAGAAATTCGTCGCTTTAGGCGGCAAGCGATCCCCGCGCGTCACGATTTCCACGAACTCTCGCATCGGAATCGAACGCATCACAATCCCCAACTGCGCCTCGCCAGAATTCACACGCGAAACCACATTCTCAACCTCATACTCGAAATCTACTACTTCATCCACTCGATCACGATCAAAAACAACATCGAAAATCTCGCGATGCAAGCGCCGATAGTCGGAACGCTCCGCAGCATCCGAGCCAAGCGGCTGACTCGATCCCGCGCTCCGCATCCGTGCAATCTTGAACCCTTCCTGCAACCCATAAACCCCGAACACAAAGTCGTCGTCTTTACGCTCGCCGACCGCACTCAACAAATCTTCGCCGCGCCAACCCATCTCCGCTCCATCGGTCAACGAGACAGACTCGACTTCGCAAACCGCTTCGATACGATCTACCAATCGCGCCAATTCACCCTTCGTCGCCCCATGTATCACGCGGTGATACCCACGCGTGATCAGCCCGGGCTCATCAATCGATACAACATGCATCATTCGATAGTTAACCGCCTCATCTGAGGCGATCTCCCGTTCCGCCCGGATCGCGCTCCGGTACCGCATCGCAGCCTCGTAACGGTGATGCCCATCCGCAATGAAGATCTGAGAATCCCGCATCAACCCATTCAATACCCCCAACGTCCCCGGATCCTTTAACTGCCACAGACGCAACGAATACCCACCCGCCATCGTCGCCACCTCCAGCGGTGGCCCACCTGTCACCGCTCGGATGATCCCGCCAACCGAATGTCGGATGTCATCCTGAAACACCACCAGCAACGGACTCAACGCCGATCGTGTCGCCTCCATCATTCGCACCCGGTCCTCAACCCACGGCCCCCGCGTCTGCTCATGTGGGAAAATGACCCCGCGGTCATACTCCTCCAACCGCACCGCAGCTATAAAACCCCGACGCGTCTGCGCTTTTCCGCCGTATTCGAACGACTCCTCAGTCACATAAACCGAAGGCTCCTCATCCCGCATCAAAACCCCTTCAGACTCCCATCGCCCTTGCGTCTCCGCAACATATCCGTAACGATCCGCCCCCTCCCGAGGCGCCAACTCCAAACGCACTATGTTGTGCTCCGACCTGCCCAAAAGCTCTCGTTCTAACTCAGCTGTAATCGTGTCGAACGGCGGCGAAAGATAGTCCCCCAAATCCCGCCCCTGCGACGCCGCGCTGAACCGGATTCCCCGAAATGCACGAACCTCAGTCATCAGTTACCGGTCTGTTGCCTTAGATATCCAAACTGCTCGAGCGCGTCAACCCGCACCACATCGAAAGTATAAACAGACTGACTTGATTGCTTGAACGATTGGTGCGGCGACTAAGTACCGCTGCACGGTATCGCCGTTGCTAGAATCGCACCATAGCCGTACACCCGAAGACAATCCACGTTTTGACCACATCTCAAAATCCAGTAGATCGCGCTACCGAACTCCGCTCAACACTTAACCGCGCGAACTACGACTACTACGCCCTCAGCCAACCTACCCTCTCGGACGCTGAATTCGACACCCTTCTCCGCGAACTCCAAGACCTCGAACAGAAGCATCCGGACCTCAAAACCCCCGACTCGCCAACCCTTCGCGTCGGCGCACCTCCATCTCAGCAATTCGAGCCGGTCCAACACCCGGTTCCAATGCTCAGCCTCAGCAACGTAACCAGCGAAGAAACCTTCAACGTCTGGTACCAACGAGCCCTCGACTACCTCGAAATCGACTCTGCCGACTTAACCCTCGAACTCAAAATCGACGGGCTCGCAGTCGCCGTCACATACGTCGACGGCATACTGATACAAGCAGCCACACGCGGCGACGGCACTCAAGGCGAGAACATCACCGACAACATCCGAACCATCAACTCTGTCCCACTCAGACTAAACGGCGACGATGTCCCCGGCACCATCGAACTCCGAGGCGAAGTCTTCTACCCCATCTCCGCGTTCGACCGCCTCAACGAAGAACGCGAAGCCGCCGGTCTCCCCGTCTACGTCAATCCGCGCAACTCCGCATCCGGCTCCCTCCGCCAACTCGACTCATCCGAGACCGCAAAACGTCCCCTCGACATGTTCTTCTACTCCATCGGATACGCCGAAAACGGAGATATACCCGTCTCTCAATATGACAGTCTCCAAGTCATGAAGCGTTGGGGCTGCAAGACCAACGATTGGTCCCAACGCGTTTCAACACCCGATCAGGCCATTGAAGCCATCAACAGCGTCGCCGAAATTCGACCAACCCTAGACTTCGGCATTGACGGCGTAGTCATCAAGATCGACGACATCACACTCCAAGATCGTCTCGGAGCCGTTGGACGAGACCCCCGATGGGCCACCGCCTACAAATTCCCCGCGGAACAAGCCGTCACCAAACTCCTAGAAATCCGCACCAACGTAGGGCGTACAGGTGCCATCAACCCCTACGCCGTCCTCGAACCCGTCGTCGTCGGAGGGGTCACCGTTTCGCAAGCAACCCTCCATAACGAAGAGGACGTCAATCGAAAAGATATCCGGGCCGGCGACCGCGTCATCGTCCAACGCGCCGGCGACGTCATTCCGCAAGTCGTCGGACCCGCACCTGACAACCAACGGTCGCCCGACTCCCAGCCATACCGCATCCCGCCCGATTGCCCAGCTTGCGATGATCTCGTCGTTCGTGACGAAGGCATGGCTGACATCCGTTGCGTCAACTCGACTTGCCCAGCAATGTTTGAGCGTCTTCTCGAACACTTCGCCTCCCGGCCTGCACTGGACATCGAAGGTCTGGGCGAAAAACTGTCCAAAGAACTCGCTCGGCAAAAACTCGTCTCAAGCATCGCCGACATCTACACCCTTAAAGACCGCATGGACGACCTCTTGGCGATGGAGCGAATGGGCGAAAAGCGCGCCCAAAATCTGGTCGACGCCATCGAGCAGTCGAAGTCTCAACCTCTCCCTCGTCTCATCTTCGGCCTCGGCATCATTGGCATCGGTTCCGAGACCGCCGAAACTTTGTCCCGAGAATTTCGCAGCTTGTCGGATCTTCTATCAGCCGATGAGGAAAAGCTGACCGCCATCGAAGGCATCGGCCCAATACTCGCCCGGTCAATCCACGAGTGGGCCAATCACGAGCCCAACATCGCGCTCGCCAACCGCCTCATCGAACTCGGAGTCAAAACCGAAGACGACACCCCCGAACCCGCCACCGATCACCCCATCAAAGGTCTGACCTTCGTCATCACCGGCAAACTCGACACCTTCTCCCGCACCGAGGCTGCCAACGCTGTCAAAGCCCTCGGCGCAAAAGCCGTCGGCAGCGTCTCCAAAAACACCGACTACCTAGTAGCCGGCGCCAACGCCGGATCCAAACTCGAGCGCGCAGTCCGCCTAGACGTCCCCGTTCTAAGCGAAGATCAATTCAAACAAATCCTCAACGGCCAAATTCCTGACCTTTCCGAGACAGCCCAAGAAGCGCGGGCGCAGCTCTTATGACCCGCAAGCCCAGCGCCTTCGAACGCTTCACACGCCTCTTCGCCGATCCGAAATCCCGCGCACCAAAACCTCAGAAGCTCACCAATCCCTGGATCATCCTAGCCATCGGCAACCCTGGTCCCGAATATGCCGAAACCCGACACAACGTCGGATGGTGGGCCGTCGACATCCTCCGCGAACGTCACAGCGCCCGTCTCCAAGACGAAGGCCCCTCCCGCATCGCACACATCAAAATAGAGAACCAGCCCACCATCGTCGCATACCCCAAAACTTACGTAAACCGATCCGGTACCGCCGCACGATCGCTCATCAGACACTACGAAACCGACATCAACCGCCTAATCGTCATCACCGACGACATCAACCTCGCCCCCGGCCGCATCCGCATCCGTCGATCTGGCGGCGACGGCGGACACAACGGCCTCAAATCCATCATCGACACACTTCACGACACCGCATTCCCCCGCATCCGCATCGGCATCGGCAAACCCACCAATGGTGACACCCAAATTGATCATGTACTTGGACAACCCTCTGACGAAGACCTAACCGCCATCAAATCCGCCATCAACCGAGCAGTCCGAGCCGCCCAAACCATCATCACCCAAGACGTAGAAACCGCCATGAACGAATTTAACTCAACAGGCGTATAGCATCGACAAAATCGACCCGCCAATTGTCATGCGATAAAGTAAAAGTTAGTGTCCTTCAGACTTGCACCCGTGGAACCGCAACATGGCCACCGCATCCAAAAAGATCCGATCCGAAGAAACCCCTTCAGAGTATTTCGAGCGGATCATGCAGAAAGTTACCAGGCGGCAGCAACGCCGTAGAGAACGACGCGCCGAGCAACTTCGAAAAGCGTCTGCGAACTCTAAGTAATTGTTTCGCTTACCAACTTCCGGAAATCCGATAGGTCTGCGAAGAAGTTTGGATAGGCTCGCCGAAGTGTCTGGACAGATTTTGCGGAAACCATCACAACTGCAAACTTAGGATCGCCGCGGTGCATCAGCTCTTCTTCGGCATACATGGCCGTCGCGCGCGCCGTGTCGTGCTCTCCGAACGCCACACCTTCTACGCGATTGCTTCGTAGATCTAAATGCATAACGATGAGCCGATTCCTGAAATTCGGAAAATCCGTAACCAGATGCGTAGCCGACTCAAATGTCGACAACCGTTCCAAGATGCCAGCTTGTCGGGCGCACGCTTTGATTTCAGCAACTAATGAGCCGTGATCGTTCGGGGATCCCGGAATTAAGGGCGAATTTTCTCGTTGCGCAATCACTGAACTCATCAGCGCGAAGAAGCGCAACCAAGTCTCATCGCCTTCGCTGGATTTAAGCTCATCGCCGATAAATGTTCCAACTGTTTCGACCGCCGTAGCCCACTGGTGTTGTAGTTGAGACCTGATCTGAAGCTCGGTTTTCAGACCACACAATTCAGGTTTGGATTCGCTTGCGTAGCCGTACACCAAATGCAAACCACGATACCCGGATCGTCTGGGATTATCGATGTAATTCTTGTAGTCGAGGCGCTCATGTCTGATTTTGCTGTCTGCAAGGCCGCCTGCCAGACGAAAGGCATCATCCGCGGTAGGCACAATCGCCCGACAACCTCCGATATCCTGCATCCGAGACAATTTTAACCACGACAGCCGTCCGAGTTTCGAGATAATCGTCGGCATGCGCTTCAACCGTTGCGCCACAATTCCGCGGCGTCCAACGCGTCTGCCCAGATTGTTGCGGAAGGTCCTCAGTGGACCGGCATGGGTTGCCCGCCACTGACTGGCTAACTCAAACGCCTCAACCCACTCTTTATCATCCTCGCCCGGAGCAGGAACATCAACCAACACCTGGCCAGCTTCATCAAGCTCCTTCGGATCAAACTCGTCGGCAAAGAGACTCATAACGTTACCCAAATTGACTAACTTGACAGCTATTCAGACCCAATCCTCTCACACCCCACCCGCTCCCAAAGCACCTCCGGCAACACAACGCTCCCATCCTCCTGCAAGCCATTCTCCAATACCGCGATAAACGTCCTCGGCATCCCCAACGCTGACCCGTTCAATGTGTGGGGGAACTGAGTGCCGTCTCCACCCTTCGGTCGGTAACGCGTGTTGTTCCGCCGTGCCTGAAAATCCGTACATGTAGATAATGAACTAATCTCGAGCCACTCCTGAGCCCCTGGCGACCACACCTCTATGTCGTACGTCTTCGCCGATTGAAACGCGATATCTCCAGCGCATAGCTTCAACAACCGAGTCGTAAACCCCAGCCGTCGACAAAGCTCCAGCGATATCTCGATCATCTCCTCCAACGCTTCTTCCGAATCCTCTGGCTCCACAAACCGGAACATCTCCACCTTCTCAAACTGTTTCACCCGCTTCATCCCCCGAACATCCCGACCTGCAGCCGCATGCTCCTTGCGAAAACACGGAGTGTGCGCGCAGTACTTCAAAGGCAAATCACCGTCGATGATGCTGTCCTGATGGATGCCATTCAGGGACACCTCAGAAGTCGGAATCATCCACAAACCAGCATCCTCGTCCCGATAAAGATCATCCGCGAATTTCGGCAGATTACCAGTTCCGATCAACGTCTCCTCGCGCACCAAATACGGCGGATTCGTCTCCTCATACCCGAACTCATCCACCAACGTGTCGAGCAACCACCCAACGATTGCGCGATGCAACCGCGCACCTTGCCCTCGCAACATGTAGAAACGGCTGCCAGAGATATTCGCAGCGCTCTCCATGTCGATGATGCCGAGGTTGTCACCGATGTCCCAGTGCGGCGTATCCCACTCACGCGTAGGAGGTGGTTCGACTTCGCTGACGACCTCGTTGAAAGTCTCGTCCAACCCCTCAGGCACGTCATCAAGCGGCAAGTTCGGCAAACCCAACATCAGAGTCCGTAACTCAGTCGCGACAGAGCGCGCTTCTTCCTCAAGCGCAGATATCCTGTCGCCCGTCGACCGCATCTGCTGAATCTCATCATCTGTAGGTCGACGCTTCTCCGTTCCAATGGTTCGAGACACTTCGTTCCTAAAATGACGAGCCGAATCTGTCTGCTGAATCAGCGTCCGCCGTCGCGCATCCAACACGATGATCTCCTCGACCGGAGCATCACTTTCACCGCGCTTCACAAGTCCGGCGCGTACCGCATCCGTGTCATTGACTATCTTGCGTAGATCCAACATCGCTTCATGTCCTCAAGATCTCAACTGCGGAAACAGCGTAACTTCTCGTATCGAACTTTCACCCGTCACAAGCATCGCCAATCGGTCAATGCCAATTCCAAGCCCGCCCGTCGGTGGCATCCCGTGTTCAACCGCCAGTAGAAACGACTCATCTAACCGATCCGCTTCAACATCATCAAACTCTTCTCGTTGTCGTTCCTGCTGTTCGAACCGCTCGCGCTGATCTACCGGGTCGTTCAGCTCAGTAAACGCATTCGCCAACTCACGCCCCAACACGAACGCCTCAAACCTCTCAACCACATCGTCGTAACCCGGCTTCTTCTTCGCCAACGGCGACATTGCCAACGGATAATCTACCAAGAATGTCGGCGCAACCAAGCTAGGCTCCACTGAGGCTGAAATCACCTTGTCCAACAACTGCTGCCACGTCGAATTCGGTTCAACATGCATCCCGCGCTCATCCATCGCCGCCGCCAATGCATCCCGCGTCGGACACGCGCGGAAATCGATGCCCGAAGCGTCGATAACCGTCTCGCGCAGATCCAACCGAGGCCACGGCGGAGCCAAGTCGATCGTCTCGCCTTCGTCACCATCCGGCACCGGCACCACAGTTGATCCATTCACCTCTGTTGCTACAAACGCCACCAACTCCTCAGTCATCCGCATCACATCGTTGTAGTCTGCGTACGCCTCGTAACTCTCCATCGTCGTGAACTCGGGATTGTGATCCGCGTCAATGCCTTCGTTGCGGAATATCTTGCCGATCTCGAAAACCTTGTCCATACCCCCCACTATCAACTGCTTCAAGTAAAGCTCGGTTGCGATCCGCAGAAACAATCCACGCCCGAGCGCATTGTGGTAAGTCTCAAACGGCTCTGCAAACCCACCTGCCGGAACCGGCACCAGTATCGGCGTCTCAACCTCTATAAAACCGCGCGCCTCCATGAATCGACGCACCGCCGAAGCGACCTTAGAACGGGACCGCGCATTGCGCATCGCCTGTTCATTAGACAGCAAATCGAGGTACCGCTGCCTCACACGAGTCTCCGCATCCTGCAATCCGTGCCACTTCTCAGGCAGAGGACGCATCGACTTCGAAATAATCCCGAATGTGCGCGCCTCAACTGAAATCTGCCCGCGCCGCGTCCGCATCACCGGACCCGAAACCGAAACAAAATCGCCGATGTCCAGCATCGAAAGCAACTCGAAATCGTCGGACAGCACATCCGCACGCGCCTGCACCTGCATCTGACCGCTCCCATCCCGAACATCCAGAAACGACATCTTCCCCATCCCGCGCCGAGCCATAACCCGGCCGGCAACCTTCACCGTTTCCGTTCGAACAGAGTTGTTATCACCGTCGCCGTCAAACGACGCCTCATGCTCCACAAAAAGCGCAATCGCCTCTTCTACAGAATGAGTCCGATCAACCCTAGCTGGGAACGGGTCGATGCCTTGTTGCCTCAACTGATCAACCTTCCGCAATCGGTCGAGTTCCAGGCGAGAATATCTCGAGGACCCGTCAGTCTCAGGCGAGACTTCGTGTCTATCTGTCATCTGGCTCAATTCCGACCTTCCATACACATAATCAAGCGCGCACCAACTGAATCAATCTTACAGACCACCACCGTTGCTACAGCCCTCGTGAGAAAACGCCACTAATCGCGTCGTGCATCGTTGAAACACACATCACCCGATTCCGCATAATCGTAGTCAACACTCCCACGAACCAAGTGGTTGTGCAGCCGCGACATCGCGGCAAGATACAAATCGGTGTGAAACACCCTGAAAGGAACAGACGTAGAGCAAGACACGAGTTGCGACCGACATCTTCGAGGACCCGATCAGCCATCATCTCGATGCTCGGGCCAAACGGCGCAGACGGAATGACCGCGCTCGACCTTTACGCCGGCACCGGAGCCGTCGGCCTCGATCTCCTCGAACATGGCGCTGCACACGTCGACTTCGTAGAAATCGACCGCAGAAGAGCCGCAAAGATACGACAAGAGACCGTTGCCAGGAACGTGTCGGAAAAGGCCTCAACCTATCAAGCCGACACCATCAAGACACTCTCTCGGCTCAAAGGCAACTCCTACAACATCGTCTTCGCAGACCCGCCATACGACATCGATCCTTGGAAAGAGATACTCGCCGAACTTCGCAAACACAACCTCCTCGAACCCCACGCTTGGATCATCGCAGAGCACGCAACTAGGAACCAGCTACCAGACACCATTTCCGGAGCAACCGCAATAAACCGAAAACGATACGGCGACACCAGCATAACCATCTACTCATTCCCACAAACCTCTGACGACCAATAAAGAAAACCTGAAGATCACGAAACACAACTATGAGCGACATCGTAGCTTTGTACCCTGGCACATTCGATCCCGTAACCAACGGCCACACCGATGTGGTTCGAAGGGCCGCCGCATTGTTCGATCGCCTCATCGTTGCGGTCTACGACGGCAACCACAAACGCGTGACCTTCAACATCAATGAACGTGTAGGAATGTTGCAAGAAGCTATCACCGATGCCTCAAATGTCAAAGTCATCCCCTTCCGCGGATTGACCGTCGATTTCGCTCGAGAAACCGGCGCGAAGGCGATCGTCAGAGGGCTTAGAATCACTAGTGACTTCGAATACGAGAGCGCAATGGCATTGATGAACCGACACCTCGACGATGACATCGAGACCGTCTGTCTATTCTCGTCTATCGAGAACCAATACGTAAGTTCATCACGCGTCAAGGAGATCGTCACACTCGGCGGAAATATCTCCGGCCTAGTACCGCCCAACGTCGTGGCGCCGACAACATCGAAGTTGACGCCACAACCCGTATAGCGAACAACCATCGAGCACAAGCAACAAACACCAGTGCAATCGGTCCCCATAAGTCCGACGCACAAGGAGAACAAAATGGCACTAGAAACCCGCGTCAGCTACAACTCGGACACCAGCGAATTCGTGTCGGTTCAGCCGGTTATCTACGAGTTGATATCAAGGATCGCGAACTCTGTCGAGGAAAACCGCGTGCGCGCTACTGGACGCAGCCTCGTCAGAGCCGACGAAACACTGGGACTCATCGACGAGCTCAAGCGCGAGCTCCCCAAGGTGACATCGCTCTCGGATCAGATCGTAACAAAACGCGACCAGATGCTCAGCGACGCCGAAGACTTTATGCAGACCGCACGCAACGACGCGATGCGGGAATCTGAAGAACTCCGACAGCGCGCCGAGGAAGAGCGCGACATAATACTCGCCCAAGCCCGCAAAAAAGCCATGGAGACCATCGACCAGACATCCGTCGTCAACGCCTCCAAGGAAGAAGCCAAGCGCATCATCACGGAAGCTGAGGAAGAAGCCGAGAAGTTGCTTATACGGGCCAAACGCGAAGCCAACACCATCGTCGAAAACGCCGATGAACGCTCGCACCGACAGACCAACGAGACCGACGAGTACTCGCGCCGAATGCTCATGAAGCTCGAAGAGCGGCTCTCACACACCCTCATGCAGGTCCGGCAAGGCATCGACATGGTCAACGAAAGCATGGAAGAGCGCAAAAAGGAACAGGCTCACAACATCGCCATGCAGGCATCTAAGTTCGCTACCAGCAACACACGACGCTAGGCAGCCCTCGAAGGTCCCACCTGAGGGGACCCACAAGCGACACGAAACTTGACTACGCCCCTCTTCCGGCTCCCCCGGAAGAGGGGATTTTAGCTTCAATCCGCCTTGCAACGGGTGCAAAGCACGAAGCCTATGGAGTACGGAGTGATACTAGCCGTCTTCGCTGTCAATCAAGTTCGCATACACGCCCTGACCAACGATCACCAACCATGACACTCCGACAATGGCGAAGTATGTGACGTGCCAAATCAAGGGTGTCGGGCGGGATGCCGTGACGACGTTCTGGAATGTGAACACCGCGAAGATGATCGCGCTTGCGAACAGGCCGAACAGGATCCATGGTCGGCGAGCCGCCGAACCGCTGCCCATGATGAACTGGATCAGCGCCCACAAGAAGATCAAACCGACGATCAACTCCACTATTCCGGTGAAGTAATAGGCGAATTCACCCAGTTCTGTACCCCAGCCCATCTTGTCCAACGCACCGCCGAAGGGGTTACCTTTCTCCGCAAACTTCACCCCGATGTGAACGCCGGGTATCAGTTTAGCCAACCCGTTCGCAATCCAGAACAAGAACCAAAAGATAACTGTGGCAAGTTCCAGCGAACCCAACCTAACCATGTAGTTCTTTAGACCATCCATACGTACTGCCTCCGTCAA
>DAOUJE010000009.1:0-2992 GCA_034423055.1 Dehalococcoidia bacterium
ACGATCCGAGAAGAGACGATGGCAGTGCTGGGCGAGTACGCGAAGGTTTCGATCGCGTTCACGGTCGAATCCAAGTATGTGGCGGTACCGAATGAGCGTGCTCCGGGATGGACGTTGAGGGAGGAGCCGGTTGATCCGCCCTGGATCAAGGATTACGATGGTGGTGAACCGCCGACTCGGTGGTTGCGATGGGACAATACGAATTGGCGGATATTGTCGGCGTTTTCGGGTGATGAACGAGTGGGTGGTGCAATCGTTGTCCACGATTCGCTGGAGTTGGATTTTCTGGACGGGCGAAAGGATCTTGCTGCGTTGTGGGATTTGCGTGTTTCGCCCGAGTGGCGAAGGCAAGGCGTGGGCACAACGTTGTTTGAGCATGTAGTGGGTTACGCGAAAAGTGTCGGTTGCGTCGAGTTGAAGATCGAGACGCAGGACATCAACGTTAAGGCTTGCGATTTTTATGCGAAGCAGGGATGTCGGTTGGTGAACGTTATTCCCGATGCGTACCCGGGTTGGCCGGGGGAGGTGGAGTTCGACTGGATGCTCAACCTGCCGTAAAGTACGGTGATAAGTCGATTGAATGTAAGAATAGATAATCACCTGTGACATGTGTCGCGAGGAACTTTATGAAGATGCCCCCCCCCCCCCGTTGCGTATCGTCCGGGCTATGAAAAAGCTCGGAGCTTAGACGCGGAACTGGCTGACGCCTATATTGAAAACACGATGGTGGGCGATCCATTGGCGGATGCTGCGGTAGCTTCGCTCGCCGATTTCGAGCCTGCCAGGACGCATGAGTTGATCAACGGTTGCATGGAGAGGGACGAGGAGCTGATGTCGTCTGCGCCGGCGGAGCTACGCGATTTTTTCGAAGTGTTGGAGAATCCCCCTCTCCATGCGAAATTTGATCCGCAGAAATCGATTGCCGGGTGCCGAGCGTTCCATAAAAACTCCGACATGTTCTTCGTCGGCTTGGTCTTAGATTCGGTAATTTCTGGATTCACGACCGGAGTAAGCAAGTCTTTCTATATGACTGGACGCACAACTGGCAATTTGCGAAGACTCAAGCAGAATACGCGCCACTTGGTGGAAATCACACTGCCAGGGGGATTGGAACGGCATGGTGATGGTTGGAAGTTGACTGTACGTATCCGATTAATCCACGCGCAGGTGCGGCGGTTGCTACAAGGTACACAAGACTGGGACGTGACAGTCGATGGGGTGCCGTTGCACATGTCGCACATGGTGTTGGCAGCAACTGGATTTTCGGCTATCAATCTTCGGTCGGTGCGGAAGCTAGGCGTAAAACTCACCCATGAGGAGAGCGAATCGTTCATGTACATCTGGCGCTACGTCACATGGCTGATGGGAGTGCCCGAGACTATTCTTTTCAACAGCGAGGAGGAGGCGGTCCGTTTGAAAGAGATCGGCAATCTGTGCGAACCCCAGCCCGCCAAAGAGTCGATTTCATTGGCCCACGGCACCATAGGCGTAGTTCCCGAACTCATCGGCATCACTGAGCCCAAAAAGGCCAAGAGGATGCTGAATGATTTGTATCGAATTTCGCGCGCGTTGATCGGCAACGAACTAGCTGATTCGCTGGAATACCCGAAACAGGTGACATTTGGCGCGTTGCTCGCGGCGCGGATCCAACGAAAAATCCAGACTATCGCCTCCAAGGTGATTCCAGGAGCGACTCCGATGGCTGTAACGAACTTCGCAGGACTGCTTCACAGATCGGTGTATGACGAAATCGGTATCAGCTATCGGATGCCGGACGCAACGAAGGACACTGACTCCACTCCGTGGTAAAACGATTGTGGGTACGTGACCCGAGCAGTGCAACCGGCTATGGGTCAATCGTGACACGCATGTAACTGTCTGCGTCTGACCGCAATCGGCAGTCTGAATCTCGTGTAAATGAGCCTGGCAGAGTGATTTATCGGCTTGCGTTCAGGTTGTAACATGCAAAATTGAAACGTGATGGTTGGACTGAAGAGGATCGAGATTTGACTCAAGCGCTGGCGCGTTTCAGCGCGCGAAGACCGATCGTCACGATCGGTGCTTGGCTCGTTTTAGTAGTAATTGCCCTAGCAATTGTGGGGCAACTGCTTGCATCTGCGACGACCACCGAACTGAAGCTGAGCGGAGGCTTCGAGTCGGCGAAAGCCGCGACTGCTTTGGAGAAGTTGCGGGGCGGTCCTGAACCGATATCTGAAGTCATCGTGATTCAATCGGAGACGCTGACTGTTGATGACCCGGCGTTTGCGGGGAAGGTTAATTCGGTTTTTCAAGAGATCGTCGGGCTGGGCGATGAGATCGTAGGCGAGGGTGCGGTCAACTACTACCTCCTGAGCGCGCTGGCGCCCGAAGCCGCGGAGAATCTAGTCTCAGCGGATCGGCGGACGACATTGATGACGGTACCGATCGCGGGCGATTTCGACGAAGCGGCGGTGAATGTCAGAGAGGTGATGGGGGTAGTTGAACGTGCGGATGAAGCGGACGATTTCAGAGTTTTGATCAGTGGTGCGGCAAGCGTTTCGTACGAGACGAACGAGTTTGCTAGGCACGACTTGGAGCAGGGCGAACGAGTAGGTATTCCGGTTGCTTTGCTGATTCTGCTGGCACTGTTCGGCGCGGTTGTAGCGGCATTGATACCGATTGGCTTGGCGATCGTCGCCATCATCATCGCCTTGGGAATCGTTGCCGTTATCGGACAATTTTTCGATCTCGTGTTTTTTGTGACCTTGATGATCACGATGATCGGCTTGGCGGTGGGAATCGACTACTCGCTGATCATCATCTCTCGTTTCCGGGAAGAGATGGACCGCGGTCTGAGCGTGCAAGAGGCAGTCGCCCGTGCAGGGGAGACGGCAGGCAGAACGGTGCTGTTCAGTGGTTTGACCGTGGTGATTGCGTTGTGCGGTATGTTCATAATCCCGATGGGTTTCTTCCAATCGCTGGGTCTGGGAGCGATATTGGTTGTGATCATCGA
>DAOUJE010000010.1:0-22125 GCA_034423055.1 Dehalococcoidia bacterium
AAGTCGGTGTCGGTGAAGAAGTAGTCGATGCGCCAACCTACGTTTCGGTCCCGGGCGCGGGTCATCACGTTCCACCAGGTGTAGTTTTCCGGCTCTTGGTTGAACTGCCGGAAGGTGTCCACAAAGCCGTGCTCGAAGAAAGTGTCCATCCAGGCACGCTCCTCAGGGAGGAATCCTGAAATCTTCGCATTCTCCTTGGGACGCGCCAAGTCTATTTCCTTGTGGGCGGTGTTGACATCGCCGCAGACCACTACGTTGCGGCCCTGCTGACGCAGGTTGTCGACGTATTCTAGAAACGCGTCGTAGAACTCCATCTTGTACCGGAGACGTTCGGCGGAGCGCTTGCCGTTGGGGAAGTAGATGCCGAGGAACACAAAATCGTCGAAGTCAGCAACGATCGTGCGCCCCTCACTGTCGAAGCGTTCGACGCCAAGGCCTAAGGTAACGCTGCTGGGGGTGACTCCTTCGCGGGTGTATAGACCGACGCCGCTGTAACCCTTGCGTTCCGGGGTGGTGAACCAAGATGAGTAGCCCTCAACCTGTTTCAGGGCTTTGGGAAGCTGGACCTCGTGGGCCTTGGTCTCCTGAACGCAGAGTACGTCGGGCTGCTCAGACTCGAACCACTCAAGGAAACCCTTCCTGTGGGCTGCCCTGATGCCGTTGACGTTCCATGAAATAAGACGCATCTGTTACCAACTCAGCAAGTGCAAATCAGACCGATGTCATTATAACAGCAACCGATGGTAGCCGGATCGCTGATCATCCCCGGCCGTTTGAGGCCTGCCTCAACGACCTCGCTATGCTTAATGCCAGCATCCGCCCCATCACATACCTCGCTAGCTGCGCTAGCGTCCATTTCGTCAAAGAAAGGGGCAAAGAGAGGATTTACGCACATCGCCCCCTATAGCGAATCGAATAGCGAATCGAATAGCGAATCGATCACGCATCATACCCAATCATTCGAAATTCTTCGCCATCCTAGTTCACCCCCCGTCCCACCACCTATGGTGGAGCTGGGGGGATTCGAACCCCCGACCTCATCATTGCGAACGATGCGCTCTCCCAACTGAGCTACAGCCCCGAAATACGTGCCTTTAATGGTATAACGTGGCCCCCTTTGTCTCCCGTATCGAGGTACGGGGCAGGCCTCGGATATTTCCCCGCAGAGTGGGGAAACCCGACCTCCCGGCCCCTATGGATGGACGTTCCGCCCGCTGAAGCGCCGGCTGTCGCCAGAATGACGTGCTTGTCAGAAGTTGCCTAGCTCAAAATCATCTCGCCAACCTTTGAATTGATATATTGTCTCAATATAATTGAAGATCAAGTCTGAAATCCGATGCGACATCGTCGATGTCGCAACCTGTTGCAAGTTACATCTGGTGACCTGCAACTTTGTATGAACTAAGGAGCGAAATCCCGAAATGGAGTCCGGAAAATTGACTGAAAGAGAGAACACGTCATTCGGCATCGCGAGTGGTAAAGCAAAAGGCTTTTTGCTTCTGGTCGCATTAGTCGTTGTGGGTGGCCTGGTTGCTTGCGGAAGTGAGAGGATTGTCGAGGTCCCCGTTGACCGGCCAGTCATCCAAACCGTTGAAGTTGAAGTGCCTGTCGAATTCGAGAAAGAAGTTATCCGCGAAGTTCAGGTTGAGGTGCCTGTCGAAGTCGAAAAAGAGGTTGTCCGCGAAGTTCAGGTTGAGGTGCCTGTCGAAGTCGAGAAAGAGGTTGTCCGCGAAGTTCAGGTTGAGGTGCCTGTCGAAGTCGAGAAAGAGGTTATCCGTGAAGTTCAAGTAGAAGTCCAGGTAGAGCGGACTGTCGAGGTGCCGGTGGAGATTGAAGTGCCTGTCGTGAAAAATCTCATAGTCAACAATCTCCAGGAGTGCGCTACTTCCTACGACGAGGGGACGGACTACTTTCCGGACAAGACAGAAGCTGAGTATGCCCAAGAGTGGCAGGTCGAGTACTTCAACAACTACAAGGTGCTGACAGTCGATACCGACGGCAATCCGGATGTGCAGAACAACATCAGGTACGTTTTGGTGCAGTGCGGGACGCCAGCGCCGGACCTCTCTGGGGAGCTAGAGGACGCCTTGGTGATTGAGGTACCTGTCCAACGCTTCTGGGAAGGCGGCGGGGCGGTGTTCGCGGCATTGGATGCCCTTGGAGTCCTTGATTCACTCATCGGCGTGAACACAAGAACGTCCGGTTCGCAGAACCACTTTCTACCGAATGTCATCGCGCGCGTGGAACAGGATGACGTAATCAAGGAAACGAGCTATGGCGAAGACTTGGAGCTGATCCTCGATGGCGAACCTGACGTCTATTTCCAGTACAACGGGGATGACTGGCGGAACAACGCCCTCGAGGTCGGCGTGCCTGCCATTTACTACTCGCCTTTCTCGGAGGGGCCGTTGGGTTCCGCAGAGCAGGTCAAGTTCGTGTCGCTGTTCTTTAACTTGGAGACCCGCGCCGACCGGTACTTCGAGCCGATTGCGGAAGAATACAACCGGATAAAGGAACTGGCTCAGCGCCAGACCGAATCTCCGACCGTCCTTCTGGGCACTATTGCGAGCTCCGGCCAGTTTCAGAGTAGAAATCGCACTCGTCTGGAGTCGATACTGATTGAAGACGCGGGGGGCGATCGTCCTCTGCTTAAGGCTGTTGATCAAGGTTTATTGGACGGCACGGCGCATTTAGGCTGGGGCGGCGTTTCGGTGGAAATCGCCTTGGAACATGCTGAGGATGCCGACTTCTGGTTCGAGCTGGCGTTCAGACCGCGGGCGACGAACGTACCGGAGTACTTGGTGCGCAATCCGCTCAACTCGAGCTTTACGGCGTTGGAGCAAGGCAACGCGTTCCATCGCTATGGTCGGGCAGTTGACTACCACAGCACCGGGGCCGTGCGTGTTGACATTCTCCTGAAGGACATCATCAGCATCATCCACCCCGATCTGCTGCCCGCGCATCAGCTCGTGTTCTTAGACCGCATCGAGAGCGATCTCGATGCCATGACGCTGACGGCCAATCCAACCGGTCCGGTAACCGAGTACAACCCGGCTTTGGACTATTTCCCAGACAAGGTTGTGGTTGAGCACTCAAAATTCTGGGACGTTGAATACTTCAAAAACTACAAGGTAGTCACGGTCGCCACGAACGATGACTTAGACGACCCACAAGAAGAGAAGTATGTTCTCGTGCAGAAGGGGACACCCGAACCAGAGCTTTCGGGTGACCTTGAGGGAGCATTCGTTTTCCAGGTGCCCATCGATAGTCTGTGGGAGCAGACGGCTACTATGTATGCTGGGCACGAAGTGCTTGGTGTGGCCGACAAGCTAGTTGGATGGTCGTACATACACACAGGTATTCGGCACCTTCCGCTGTTGTCGCGCCGGGCTGCCGCTGGAGAGATCGCGGAGGTGAACCATGGACCCTTCGGGACGGCACAAGGAGAAGAGACTGTCATCGAAGTGGCCCCCGATGTCTTCATCTGGGGAGACCACGACAGATCCGATCGGGATGCGAAGCGAAACGTCGGAATTCCGATCGTCTTTTTCGACACGTTCCGCGAGAACCCGTTGGGCTCGGCCGAAGGAGTGAAATTCACCGCACTTTGGTACAACCTAGAAGCGAGCGCGAATCAGGTGTTCAAGCCTATCGAGCAGCGTTATCTGGACCTCAAGCAACTTGCCAGCGCTGCCGATGTGCAGCCGAGCGTGTTGGTTGGCAATGTCAGCTCGGCTGGTTTCACCACTAGGCCCTCGGATCGAATAGAGTCGTTCCTGATCGCGGACGCAGGAGGTCAAAGGATCCTGTCAGACGACCAGTTGAACTTCGGAGGATTCTTCCCGTCAGTCTCGCTTGAGACGGCGATCGAACAAGGCTCAGACGCCGATTTCTGGTTCGGTATGCACTACTTGCCGTCGCAACAGAACGCTGAGGAGTTCATAGCTGCTGATCCGCTGAACGAGAACTTCTCAGCCCTTGCTGAAGGGCGGATGTTCCACCGCTTTGGGCCGAGAGGCGAGGATTACTTCGTAACTGGTGGATTGCTCGTCGACGTGCTTTTCGCCGATATTGTCAGCATCCTGCACCCTGATCTGTTGCCGGACCACGACCCGGTGTTCCTGCAACCGGTCCCGGGTTTGGACGAGTAGCCAGTATCCTTCACAGCCGCAGGGTTTCGTGTTCCCGCAACTCCAGAGTTGGCGGACTCTCACGAAACCCTGTGGTTGCAGATCATGGCTACTCTTTCGGAGCTGAGGTACAGGATCGCTCGCGGTGCCCTACGCAGATAACAACGGAACGCGGATTCACTATGAAGTCAATGGAGAAGGCGCACCACTAGTCTTGCTTCACGGCTTCGGGGTGTCGGGAGACGCTTGGCACACAGGTGGTCACGTCAATGCCTTGGCTGATGCGTTTCAGGTGATCACCATGGACGCGCGCGGACATGGCAGAAGCGACAAGCCGCACAGTCTGTCCTCCTATAGCCTCGTAACGAGAGTCAACGATGTCACGTCCGTGCTTGACGCAGTTGGTGTTGAAACAGCCTATCTCCTCGGTTATTCGCTTGGCGGTGTCACCGGATATGGTCTCAGCGAATATGCTCCCCAGCGTTTTCGCTCAGTGATCGTGTTGGGAGCGCATCCGTACTCCGAGGAGTATTCCGGAGACTTTGAAGCGTGGGGCCAGAGATACATCGATCATGGCGTAGATGCCGCGATAGAAAACAGAGAAAAGGAGTCTGGTCCACTCAGCGATGAGCAGAAGGCCGAATTGGAGGCCCGCGATTGGAAGGCTCTAGGCGCTGCGCTTGTAGCTACGAGCAGGATCCAGGGATTAAGTGAAGGGATTTCGCAAGGTCGGCTTCCCTACCTGCTGCCATGCGGTACCGCAGATGAAGACCACGATCTAGCAAGGCGGGCATCAGTTGAGTTCCCCAACGTCTCCTTTAGATCTCTTGAGGGACTTGATCACCATCAAAGCCGCTCTCGCCTAGACATTCTCATCCCTATAGTCAGGGACTTTTTTGGCTCAGGGCAGGACGACTCCGTAACTCGAACAGGATGAGCGCGCCCAGTCCAACTTCACCAACTTCCGCCCTATCTGAACCCGTTCAGATGTCTGAACCGGGCGACGTTCCGATTGACACCGGTTCTCGCGCAAAGCGTCAACTGGCCATATTTGCCCTGCTTGCGATTCTATGCACAGCGGCAGTAATGGCATCCCTGAGCTGGTCGTCGGTGAACATACCAGTTGACCAGGTGGTGACTATCCTGCTTGGGGGTGAAGCCGTGAAGAGTTCATGGCAGACCATCGTCATGGACATCCGGCTTCCCAGAGTCTTGACCGCCATGATGGTCGGTACCGCCCTGGGGCTTGCGGGGCTGCAGATGCAGACTGTATTCAGAAACCCTCTTGCCAGTCCGTTCACGCTGGGAGTGTCTTCGGGTGCCAGCCTCGGCGTCGCGCTTGTCATTCTCATAAGTCCAACTTCAGCTGAGATCTTCTCGGGTGTGGGTAGCGGACTATTTGATAATCTCGGCACCGTTGCCGGAGCAGCTCTTGGTGCCGCTGCGGTACTTGCCATTATGTTGTTGGTCGCCTCGAGAGTCGGGGACATGGTGGTGGTTCTGCTTCTGGGGGTTGTGATGGCTTCACTGATTGGTGCCATCGTGACCATCCTGATCTTCTTCGCCAACGAACAGCAGACCAGGGAGTTCGTGGAATGGGGTCTGGGCAGTTTCAATCGCGTTCGATGGGACGAGATGCCTTACATGTCGACTTCAATTGTGGTTGCCCTGATAATGGCAGTTCTCACGATCAAACCACTGAACGCCCTGCTCCTTGGAGACAACTATGCCCGGAGTATGGGGCTAAACGTGAAGTGGGCACGGGTCGTTATCATGGGCAGTGCTTCGATAATGGCTGGGGCAGTCGTCGCTTATGCTGGGCCAATAGGGTTTCTTGGCATTGCCATACCTCACATCGCTCGCGGAGTATTCGGCACGTCGGACCATCGCATCTTAGTTCCTGGCTCCGTACTGGCAGGAATCGTAATCGCATTAGCCTGCGGGATACTCGCGGAACTCCCAAATAGCAGCCTCAATCTGCCAATAAATGCTGCGACAGCCTTGTTTGGAGGCCCAGTAGCCATGTGGGTGCTGCTGAAGGCAAGAAGGGGATTCGCTCTTTGAACGAAGTTGCGTTGGCCACCAATTCCCTCGCCGTCGGGTACAAGACAGGTCGATTCAAGCACACTGTCGTCTTGCAAGATGTCGAATTGGAGCTGAATCGAGGCGAGTTCGTATGCATGCTCGGTCCCAACGGCACTGGCAAGTCAACCTTGCTCAGAACTTTCGGGAGGATGCAGCCGGCACTCGCTGGAAGTGTAGAGATTGGTGGACGCAACATTCACAATCTGAACAATCACACGCTAGCGACCCTGTTGAGCGTTGTGCTCACAGATCGTCTCACCGTGGGGCGCCTGACGGCGTATGAGTTGGTCGGCCTTGGGCGCTATCCGTACACTGGCTGGGCTGCTGGACTGTCTGGTGAAGATCACAGGATTGTCCAGTGGGCTATAGGCGCGACCCGCTCCCATGAGCTGGCGGCACGTGACATCTCCGAACTGAGTGACGGTGAACGCCAAAGAGTGATGATTGCGCGGGCTCTGGCCCAGCAGCCCACCGTCACGCTGCTAGACGAACCTACGGCATTTCTGGACCTACCGACTCGCGTTGAGATAACGGGTCTGTTGAAGCGACTGACCCGCGAAACGGGCTTGGCAGTCCTCATGTCTACTCACGACCTGGATTTGGCGTTGAGGTCGGCTGACACATTGTGGTTGATCACTCCCGAGGGCAGAGTTGAACATGGCGCGCCAGAGGACCTAATACTGCGGGGAACGTTACAGTCCACCTTTTCCAGTTCTGAGCTTATCTTCGATTCCGAAATCGGAGGCTTTAGGCCCCTCACCCCGGCCATAGGCAATGCCCTGCTGATTGCCGATGGGCTCTCCGGAAGATGGATGCGCCGGGCACTGGAACGTGAGGGCTTCAGAGTTATCGACAGCCAAGTTGCCGGCGAGGAGATAGACGTTGAAATAATCATGAATGACCCGGCGGAAACATCAACGTGGCGTCTAAGGGCAGACGGCAAAGAACGTCACTGTCAGGACATCGGCTCACTTGTGTCTCGACTCAGATCGCTGCACTGAGCTACCAGATTGTGGACACCTGAACAATTGGGATGCTGGCATCCTGTCAGCCAAATCGGATCTCATGGAGGAGACGAAAATGAACTCAGCAATTGAAGCATGGCGCGAGCAAGTCTTAGCATTTGACCAAGTTATGGCGGACATACGCGGGGAAGGACATGAGCACGGTCGCAGCCGTCCTGTGTTTGCCGACGGGAAACTGGATCCGTACCGTACCGACGATCCCGCGCTCAACGGCCTCCATGAAGTAATGGACGAAGGCGCCGAGGTCCTGGACGTTGGCGGCGGCGCGGGCCGCTTCGCCCTGCCCCTGGCAACACGCGCCAAGCGGGTGACCGTGATAGATCCCTCCGCCGAGTCTCTGGATCTGCTGAAAACCCGCGTGGCAGAATTCGGATTCACCAACGTGACCGCCGTCGAGGAGCGGTGGGAGGATGCGGAAGTTCCCTCGGCGGACGTAGCCCTCTGCTCCTGGGCGCTGCATCACGTGGTGGAAGCCGCAGAATTTGTAAGGAAGATGGAAGAACGCGTCAGGGACCGCGTGGTGATCCTGGAGATGATGGAGACACCCGCTTCGCAGATGGCTCCGTTCTTCGAGCGCGTGCACGGCACCCGCCTCACGCCGCTGCCGGGCGTCCAAGCATTGCTCAATTTACTGTGGGAGATGGATATATTCCCCGACGTGACGATGCTCAGTCCTGAAATTCCGGTATTGGACAAAGACCGCGAATCAGCGCTGGAGAAACTTCGACGAATGTTGGCTGTGGAGGAAGGCACCGATGCAGACGAAAGACTGGGCGCGGCAGCAGATGAATTGCTGGAAGAATCCGGCGAGGGCCTGACCGTTAAGGGTGCGAAAATGCGGCGACAGGCGATCATTACGTGGCGGCCGACGCAAAGCGGTTCGAGGAGCGGGGGCCCGAACTGATAGTCAGACGTCGAACTACCTGCTGATTACCGATGGCCTCTTTGGAATGTGGATCGCCGGGCGCTGGAACGCGAGGGCTTCAGGGTTATCGACAGCCGAGTTGCCAGTGAGGAGATAGACGTTGAAATAGTCGCCAACGATCCAGATGACGAAGTCACGCGGGGATTGAAGAGGGGCAGCAGTGTGGAACTCCACTTTTTCAGACATTGGCTCACTTATTGCTCAAATTGCTAGGCATGGCCTGAACGAGCCCGCTAACTGTTCAGCATAAGTGGGGTGCACTACTAACCCGGGTCCTGCACTCGCGCATGCAAGTGGAGAACAGCGATTCCTCCTACGGTTCTGATGCTTCGGCTTCGGCAGTTGCTTCTTCGGCTATTGCGGTGAAGGTGGCAGCCACTTCTTCGGATACGGCGGTAATCGTCGCTGCAGCCGCCTCGTTGACCGCGGTGGCAGTCGCCCTGGCGTCTTCTCCAGTTATTCCATCGACGAGTTTGATGTCGAAGATCAACGTTGCGTTGGCGGGTATTCGGGGTGGCGAACCTGCTTGACCATAGCCGAGGTCGGGGGGGATTCGGATGCGCCGACGCTCGCCGATGTTCATGTCTTCCAGCGACTGGCGCCAACCGGGGATTACGAACGGCAGGAAAAAGCGGGCTGCGCGTTCACTGTTGTACGTGGTTCCGAATACGCACCCGTCTTCCAACCATCCAGTGTAGTGCACCTCATACTGCCAATCCGGGCCGGGGCTCGGGCCCTCGCCATCTTCGATGATGGCGTAGTCAACTCCGTTTGCACCGGGTCGATAGTCGGCGTCGGAAACTTCTTCGAAACGCGGACCCTCAGAGGGGTAGACCTCGTTCAAACATGTGCGAGACGACTGCGTGGGCTCGACAAAAGAGATCACCAGATCGTCGTCACCGGGGTTGGCCCCGCCACCACGGCAACCGACGGCTGTGAGCGCAGCCAGGACACCTGACGCGATGATGACGGCGGTAAGCGTCAAGGTGCGGATTCGCAAACGCGTGTAGCTGGAGGCTTGCATAATTTAACGCTACATTAAGCCTCGTTTTCCAGTCACCGCTAAGGGTTTACTTCGAGTGGTTGTGGACGATGTCCATGAAGCTGGCGGCGCCTTCGTTGATCCACTCCGGGGTGTTGGTGAAAAGGAGTTTCACGCCCAAATCTAGGAACCGTTCGGCGTTTGCTTTTCCGCAGATGGCTCCTGCGGTGCGGCCGGACGCGACGATACGTCGGTAGGCATCGTTCATCGTCTCGACGACATCTGGGTGGTTGATGTTTCCTTTGTGCCCCATAGACGCCGCAAAATCGCCGGGTGCGACGAAGAAGACGTCGATGTGATCGACAGCCAAGATTTCGTCGAGTTGTTCGTAGGCGATGATGTCCTCGATAAGAATGATGAGCAGCGAGTTGTCGTCAGCGACGTCCATGAAGTTCGGCACGCCAAGGCCTTGTCGACTTGTATAGCTGCCGCGCTTGCCGATTGGGGGAAACTTTCCACCATCGACTACGTTCTGGGCTTCGGCGGCATTGTTGACGTGCGGCACCACGATGCCCTGAGCGCCGCGGTCTAGCGTTCGATAGATCAGTCCTTGGTTGTTGTCATTGACGCGGCAGACGGATGTCAGGCCCCAGAGGTCGCAGGCGCGTGTCAGGTTGCCGAGCTCGGATGCGTCTACCCAACCGTGTTCGCCTTCAAGCCAGATCCCGTCCATGCCGTGGGCAGTAGCGATCGGTCCGAACGCGTCGATGTCGTCGGGGTGGGTCATGCCACCGACTATAGTTGCCACTTCATCGGCGGCGATTTTGTCTTTAATGCGATTGGGGCGGATATCCATTTGAGGTGGGGTCTTTCTACTGAACTGTGATCCCGTATCGGAGTACGGGACAAGTTTTTGTGATTTGAATGATGGGCTGTGATTGGGTGTTTGTGGCTTGAGTGGTCGGGGCATCCCCGCGAAAATCGCTTCGCTCTTTCGCGCCCCTGTTGTCGGTATTTTTGGGCTTTGCGAAAGGGGCGGTTAGGTTAGTGGCTGTTGATCTTGTTCATGAAGCTGGCGGCGCCTTGGCTCAACCACGGACCTATGCTCGTCAACATGAATTTGGCACCCAGATCTAGATAGCGCGGGATTTCAGATTCGGCGCATGTGGCACCTGAGTTGCGGCCTGCGGCTTCGATGCGCCGGAAGGCGTCGTTCATAGTTTCGACGACTTCGGGATGTCCTGAGTCGCCGGTATGTCCCATTGAAGCGGCGAAGTCGCTAGGGGCAACGAAGAAAACATCAATGTTGTCGACCTCTATGATCTCGTCGAGGTTTTGGTATGCAATGATGTCTTCGATGAGGATCACCAGCAGGGAGTGGTCGTCGGCTACCTGCATGTAGTTCGCCACGCCGTGTCCTTGCCTGCTGGTGTACGCGCCGCGCTTGCCGATCGGCGGAAATTTGCCACCGTCAACAACGTTTCGCGCCTCCGCGGCCGTATTGACGTGCGGCACCACTATGCCCTGTGCGCCGCAGTCGAGCGTTCGGTAGATCAATCCTTGCGAATTCTCGTTGATGCGGCATACCGGCGTTAGGCCCCAAAGGTCACATGCGCGGGTCAGGTTACCTAGTGTGGACGCGTCAACTCCAGCGTGCTCGCCCTCCAGCCAGACACCGGCGATGTCGTTCGCATTAGCAGTAGGACCAAAGGCGTCAATGTCGTCGGGGCTGTTAAATCCACCAACTACTATCGCCACTTCACCAGCGTTGAGTTTTTCTTTCGCGCGATTGGGTCTCAGGTTCATTTCTATCTCGTCTCACTTTCCATCAATACATAGTGCCACATCGATTGGCATGCCTGGTTTGTGTGTTATCCCGAGTGGCGGTTAACGATGCTCATGAAACTGCCGGCGCCTTCGTCCAACCACTCCAAAGTGGTGGTCAAGAAAAACTTCGCGCCAAGATCCAGGTAGCGTTGGAGGCCCGCCTTGCCACAGGTCGCACCTGCGATGCGACCTGCGGATTGGATGCGGCGGAAGGTGTCTTCCATAGTTTCGGCAACCTCAGGGATATTGGCTACCTGGTCCCAGATGCCTTTGTGTCCCATCGATGCGGCGAAATCGCCCGGTGCCACGAAGAAGATGTCGATGTGTTCAACTTCGAGGATTTCATCCAAGTTTTGGTAGGCGATGATGTCTTCGATGAAAACGATCAGCAACGAGTGGTCGTCGGCCAGCTCCATGTAGTTTGGCACGCCGTGCCCTTGTCGACTGGCGTAATTTCCTCGCCTGCCGATAGGAGGGAACTTTCCGCCAAGTACCACGTTTTGCGCTTCAGCGGCGGTATTGACGTGGGGGACCGCGATCGCCTGGGCTCCGCAATCGAGTGTTCGGTATATCAATCCTTGCGAATTTTCATTGATCCGGACCACCGGCGTGAGTCCCCAAAGGTCGCAAGCGCGCGTCAGGTTGCCGAGGTTGGCATGATCGACGCCGGCGTGCTCGCCCTCCAGCCATACGGCGTCGATACCGTTTGCGTTAGCGATAGGGCCGAAAGTGTCGATATCGTCAGGGTGAGTGAATCCGACCACCGAGACTGCGACTTCTCCAGCGTATATTTTTTCCTTTACGCGATTAGGTCTTAGTTGCATGTCGCCTAACGCCTTTCTTCAACGCGCGACGGTCGCTTGTCTGTTGTGCGAGGTCCGTCTACGCGACTACGCGAATTTTACGTGATGCGCAGTTGGTTCGGGATGCTTCGAATTCCACATTTGAAGCCGAGCATGGCTTAAACTTATGCGGCGAACGAGATTGGTTCTGTGCACGCAGGATAGAGGTAAAACGAGATGCTAGAGCGATTCAAGGTACCAGAAGTTGACCGGGTGTATGTGATGCCAGAGAAGATGCATCGCGTCACCAAGGACATCTTCTTGAAGATCGGATTGGATGACGACGCGGCACAGGATTCGACTGATGTGTTGCTCGGAAATGATCTGAGAGGGAACGAGTCGCATGGAGTGTCGAATGGGTTGAGGGGGTATGTGCGGAGTTATGCGGCTGGTCAGTTGAACCCGGCGACAGAGTGGGAGGTGGTTCGTGAGACGAGTACGACGGCGAACATAGATGCTAAGGATGCTCTCGGTGTCCATGTCGGACCGACAGCGATGGAGATGGCTATCGAGAAGGCGCAGCAGCATGGTGTTGGTGTGGTGACGGTGTACAACACTGGGCATCTGGCTGGTTGCAGTCACTACGTGTACCAAGCCATTGAAGTGGGAATGATCGGTCACACGATGACGGCTGGCGGAGCGGGTATCACGATCCCAACGTGGGGTTCGCGTCCGTTCTTGGGTACCAATCCGTTGGCGTATGGCGCGCCTGCCCGCACCATGCCCCCGTACATGCTGGACATCGCTACAACTCAGGTGGCGGCGAACAAGATCTGGCTTTTGCGTCGGACGGGTGCGACGGTGTTGCCGGGTTGGATTACTGACGAGAATTACGAGCCTGAGCTTGAGGAGACACCCGCACCTGGTCCGGAATCACGTGGTAAGTACGGGATGTTGCCGATCGGAGGTACGCGTGAGAACGGTTCGCACAAGGGTTTCGGGCTAGGTTTGATGAACGAGATCATGTGCAACGAGTTGACGGGGCTGGGCCCGGGTCCGTTGAATCCGCATCAGGGCGGCCACTTCTTCGTGGCTTATGACATCGAGGCATTTACTGACAGGGAAAAGTTCCTCGATGACATGGATGAGTTGTTGAAGGCGGTTGCGGAACATCCGCCCGGGAAGGGTCATGATCGGGTTGTATATCCGGGTTTGCTGGAGGCAGAGGAGATTGAGAAGCGGTCAAAGGATGGGATTCCGTATCACACTGAAGTGATCGAGTGGTTCGAGGGGCACTGTGCGGAGGTCGGCGTTGAGTGCGATTTGAGGTGAGACTCGCGGTTGACACGTAGTAGCGGAGGTTAGAACAATGTCATCGTCAATCAAGTTTGTCTTCATGCCGCCGCAGGATGAGTTGACGCGGTGGTTTGCGGCTCGGTTGACGGATTCGATGTCGGAGTATGAGGTGGTGTCGCCCAAGGATGATGCGGAGGCGGCGCGGGAGATTGTGGATGCGGATGGTGCGTTTGGTTGGGTTTCGCCAGAGATGCTACCTTCCGCGCGCAAGTTGAGGTGGTTGCAGAATCCGGATGCGGGACCGTTCTTCGGGTATTACTACGAGGATCTGGTCAAGCATCCGTGTGTGATCTCGAATCCGAGGGGCATCTACTTCGATCACATCAGTCATCACATCATGATGTTCGTGCTGGCGTTGTCGAGGGGTTTGCCTTGGTACGTGGACGCGCAGAGACGAGTTGAATGGGACAAAGATGCTCGGCAATCAGGGTATATCAGTTTGGGTGATGCGACTGCGTTGATCAACGGTGTTGGTGGGATCGGTGCTGAGGCGGCGCGACTGTGCGGCGCGTTTGGTATGAGGGTGATCGGGCTGGAGCCGCGGGTCGAGAGGGAGGTCTGGGGTGCTGAGATTCACCCGCCGGATGAGATTGATCGGCTGTTGCCGGAGGCGGATTTTGTAGTTTCGACGGTGCCGCACACTCCAGAGACTGAAGGGATGTTCAATGGGGACCGGTTCAAATTGATGAAGTCTTCGGCGTATTTCATCAATGTAGGGCGCGGGATGGTCTGCAAGATCGATGATTTGGCGGATGCGATCGAGTCGGGCGAGATAGCTGGTTGCGGGTTGGATGTTTACGAGATCGAGCCGTTGCCGCCGGAGCACAAGCTGTGGCGACTGCCGAACGTTTTGATGACACCGCATGTGGCGGTCAGGGATGCAGGTGATATCCCGGAGCGTCGTTTCCAGATCATTTTGGAGAATGCTCGTCGGTTCGCACGTGGTGAGGAGTTGATGAATGTGGTTGACAAGGAACGTTGGTATTAGCTCGCTTGCAACGAACCGGCTCTTTGAGTGATTGACAAGATACTCGGCGAAACGTGCTGGATAGGGCGGTTCAATTTCCTGTCTAGGGGGAGGAACGGTTGCCCTCTGAGAGGTCCGTGGGGATTGAACGCATGGCTCGGGTAGTGGATTCGACGGACTGAGTCTCGGGGATTTCTTTAGTGGTTTGGACACCGAGTTCCGGGAAACGTCGGGCTTGAGTTAGGACGCGGGATTCCAGTGAGCCTACGCCGCGGTTATAACGGATAACCGCTCTGTCGAGCGCGGTTCCGATGTCTGCATAGTGAGTTGCGAAGACTTCGAGACGGTCATGGAGTTCGCGTCCTAGAGTACCGATCTCCTGGGCTTCATCGGCCAGTTGGCGTTCTTGCCAGCCCATGGCGACTGTCTTGAGCAGGGCGACAAGGGTTGAGTGGGTGCTGATGACGACGTTGTTTTGGAGGGCGCGGTCGATCAGGTTGGGGCGTCGTTCGACGGCAGGGGGAAGGGCGAATTCAGGTACGACCATCACGACGAAGTCGGCGGAGTCGGGAAGTTGGCTCCAGTATTCTTTGCTGGCCAGGGAGTCGGCGTGGTCTTGCATGTGTCGGGCGTGTCGATTTAGGTGGTTGGCGCGTTCATTTTCGTCGGCGGTGTCTTGGGCGTCGATGAGTGCGACGAGGGAGACTTTGGAGTCGAGTATGATGTCTCGGCGGTGTGGCATGTGGACGATGAAGTCGGTGCGTCCGCCTTGGTTGTCGGAGGTTTGTGTCTCGTAGTGGATGCCTTTTACGAGTCCTGAGAGTTCGAGGGCGCGTTCGACTTGCATTTCGCCCCATTGCCCGCGGGCTTGGGGTCTCGTGAGGGCGGTTGAGAGGGTACGGGTTTCGGTGGCTAGCGATTCGATTTGCTGCTTGAATGCGCCGGAAGTGGTGGCCCACTCGCGGTCAAGTTTTTCGACCTTGTCTGAGAGTGGTTTGAGGGTCTGCGTAGCCCGTTCGAGAAACTGCTTCTGCTGGTTGGACAGAGTTTCAGCGGACATCGTCTTGAAGCGGTCGCCGAAGAGTTTTTCGAGTTCGCGGCGTTCGACTAGGCGTTCTTCCGCGTTTTCGAGTTGAGTGTTCAGGTTCGAGACTTTAGCCGTCAGCGTATTGACTTGATCGGTGAGTCCGGCTGTCTGCTTCCTCAGGTCGAAGTTTTCCCTCAACTCTTCGTTCAACGACTCTTCCTTGGCCGCCAACTCCGTCTTCAGTCCAGTCACTTCCGCCGTCAGTTTTTGCACTTGTCCTTGGAGCTCATCGCGCCTGGCCTCTGCAGCTTTCTGCACCTCAGCGTTTCGCGTTGCCACCGCCTTCTCGTTCGCTAACCCTTCATGCAACCGCGTATTTTCGATTTCTACGTCGCGTAACACATCCAACTGTCGCTGCGTATCGCTCATCTGCTCCTGTGTCGATTGGAGCTTGGATTCGAGTACGGCGTTTGCCGATATGGCCTGGTTCAGCGATTCTTCGTTGTCTCCGCTACCGCGGCGGCTTTGAATGAGAAAGCCGAACGAGATGACTAAACTGACGGTGGCAATGATTGCAGCGGAGATGGCGATGCCTGCGTCCATGATGGGTGGATGCCTTTCTGTGCTGAGGCGGTGCTACATATGAACACTCGCAACGAACTACTGGCTCAGCGCGAGCATTCGGTCAACGAACCGGCGTACCTTCTCGCGGTCGATTTCGAATTCGTAGTCTTCCATGAATCCGTGGTAAAAGTTGGCATGCAGCACGCGAGCGCCAGCAAACATGTCAGATAGCGCAGGATCTTCCAGTTCATCGGCGAACTGCTGGACTGCCAAGAGCATCGCTCTATGTCCACTAGCCACCATTTCGCGCCGTTGCATCTCAGCAATGACGACGTGCGACGCTGCACCCCATAGCTTTTCTGATGCTTGGAGCATGTCGCCAGTTTCGTATTCGCGTTCGGCGTCGGATAGGAACTGGCGCGCCGTTTCGATGTGTTGAGTTGCTAACATCTTGAGACAGTATTCTAACGTCGCATGGTTGCGACTCTTGCACAGATGCAGGGAGAGAAAATGATCGTCGATGTACACACCCACCTGCCGAGCCACCCGGACACCGTACCGGAGGACGAGATGCTCACCGAGTCGACGATGCGCTCGGGCCAGACGGTCCAACTCACCAACAGCATCGATGACTACTACAACGACATGTCACCGGTCGACAAGACGTTCATCTTCGGCATCGCACCGCGTCCATGGAAACCCGAAGAGCCTGTGTTGCGACAAGGCGGTTGGGATCCAGCGCTAAACCACAACGACATCGCCTCGATTACAGCGAAAAAGAACCCCGACAAGACGATACCCTTCATGTCGCTTCACCCGTTGGACCCGAACTGGGAAGACGAATACGACCGTTGCGTTGGCGATCTCGGCTGCAAGGGCATCAAACTGGGCCCCAACTACCAAGACTTCGACCCGACATCTCCCGAGGCGTTCCGAATGTTCGCCCGTCTCGAGCACGACGGCATCCCGATCATATTCCACCAAGGCACGTCGCCGATGACGGAGGCCCCGCTCACCTACGCCCACCCGCTGATCACCGAGAAAGTGGCGCTGGCCTTCCCGCGTTTGAAGATGATTCTCGCCCACTTGGCCCACCCTTGGCAGATCGACTGCCTGTCCGTCGTGAGAAAGCACCCTAACGTATGGGCCGACGTCTCCGCCCAGTTCTACCGCCCCTACTCGTTCTGGGAGGGCATGTTGAAGTTCTCCGAATGGGGATCCCTTCAAAAGGTCTTCTTCGCATCCGACTGGCCGGTGACGCGTCCGCAAGACAACATCGACGCCCTGCGCGGCTTGAACAAATTCGCCAAGGACCATCACCTCCCCACCATCCCCGAGGACGAGATCGAAGGCATCATCAACCGCGATGCGCTGGATATCCTAGGGGTCGATTAACCCGTCGATTACCATTGGTACAGTGCCCCGAGCCGAGGTGGCGAAACGGTAGACGCGCTACGTTCAGGGCGTAGTGTCCGCAAGGACGTGCGGGTTCGACTCCCGCCCTCGGCACCAACGGAATGGGGTAGACTTGAAGGTGTGGAAGCAGACGACGAAGTGGTGCCCAACGCGCGCTTGTAGCTCAGTGGATAGAGCGCAGCCCTGCGAAGGCTGAGGTCGTGGGTTCAAATCCCGCCAAGCGCGCCATTTCTTTTGTTCACGACGATCGTACGAGCAACCCCTCTCGCACGAGCGCGTTAGAGCCGCGTAATGAGAACTAAGCGGATCGATGTGTCCCAGGTTCTGGGCTACTCGCTGTACGCGGTCTGGAAGATGATGCCGTCGTGCCGGATCGACCAATAGTTGTTGGTCAAGCCCGATTGAGAACCATCGGCGGATGCCGCATCGACGCTGAACCATTGACCTTGTTCGGTTGTCTTCAGCGTATTGGTCGCCCAATCTCTGAGGGCGGGATGGGCGGCGAGTATGCGCGCATTTCTGCCGCGAAGGTGCTCGAACAGCGGTGATACCAGTACCGAATCGTTCTCGTCGACCACGACCAATCTGAATACACCCTCGATGCTTTCGTCGCTGTTGTAGAAGCTGATAACAGCGTCGATCCCTTCGGATTCGTACTTGTCGATCGCGCGCTGGACGTAGTTGACGGCGGTTTCTTGTGCGTCTTGTTGCGGCGGGTAGTAACCGGAGGCGAAGATCATTCCGTCGCGCCTGACGGCGTACGAAACCTTCGGCACCTCTTTAAGCGTGGCTGGGTGTGGCCACAGATATTCGATCCAATGCCCTTCCTCGGTCGCCTTGGCGATCTCGTTTCCGAGTTCGTAGCCATTCGAGCCAACCACATCCTTGATGTCGGTTCCTATCAACTGGGGAAGCAGGGGATGAACGTGGTAGATGTCGTTTTCGTCGGTTGCGAAGAGGTACCACTGGCCTTGGAAGCTGGCGACGCTGTTGTAGAAGTCCAACATCGCGTCGAGGCCATCTCGCTCGTATAGCGCGATCGCGTTTTCGACGTATTCGACTGTGTAGTCGCGCGGGGCGGCGTCGACCCAAGGTTGGTCGACGGGATCATCTCCGGCGGAATAGTACCCGGAAGCGAAGATCAGTCCGTCGTGGCGAAGCGCCCACGTGGTCTTGTGCTCCTCGTTTCTGGTGATCGGGTTTGGCCACAGGTATTCGACCCATATCCCATCTTCAGTCGCTTGCGCTATCTCTTCGCCGAGTTCTTGGCCGTCGGAACCTACGACTTCTTTGATGTCTGTTCCGATGAGGTGGGGGAATATCGGATGTGCGAGGTAGAGGTCGTCTGCACCGATCAAGAACAGGTAAAGGGTGCCTTCGAGACTGTCTTGGCTGTTGTAGTAGTCGATGGTTGCTTGCAGTCCCTCGGACTCGTAAAGCTCGACGGCGCGATTCACGTAGTTCCTGACAGGTGCTTCAATGTTTTGCTGGAGAACGAAATGTCCGGAATTGAAAACGAGATTGCCGCGGCGTATCCAGACGTTTCGCTTAGGTAAATGTTGGGATGTCTCGGGATGGTCGGCGAGTGATTCGGTCCATTGACCTTCTTCAGTTGCGGCGGCGATCGTTCCGCTAAGGTTGCTGGCTCCGCGTCCGCCTATCTGCAGTCCAACCTCGTACTGCAACGCCGATGCGACCAAAACCCCAGTGTCGGTGTCGATGATTCTCAACCAACGACCGTCTTCGATGCTGTCGTCGCTCGTGTAGTGTTCGATAGCCGCGTCCAGTCCCTCGCGCTCCACAAACTCGATGCCCTTCATCACGTAGGCGATGGTGCGTGCATCCTCTGAGTCGGCGGTTTCAACCTCCGGGGCCGGAGTCGGCTCCGGTACCGGGGTTGCGGTAGGCTCCGGTTTCGGGGTCGGAGTTGGCTCCGGTACGGGAGTAGGAGTCGGTTCCGGCACCGGAGTTGAAGTCGGTTCGGGGACTGGTGTCGAGGTGGGTTCCGGCACCGGGGTTGGTGTAGGGTCCGGTTCGCTTGTGCAGGCGATTCCGATCAAGGCGAAACACGCCAAGATCATTGCCATCGAGACAGCTATTCTGACGTTGAGACTTGCAACAATCACCGTTGCCTCCGATTGATCATCTGTTTAGATTCCACGAACAACCAAACCGCGTGATGGGGAATTTTCACGTTGACCCGTAATGTCCGACTGAATCCCATATTATATCCGTTGGCATTAGGTATCATGCGCATCGATACGGTATCGACTACGTATGCTTCTTTCAATAATCACCACAAAGTCGTAGCGCGTCGATGCGATGCCTTTCGGCATAGCTTTACGATCGATTCGACCGCGAAACGAGACCGTTGCGAAAGCCTCCTCCTTGATGCCCACGCATGATGCGAAATCATGCGACATGCAGGCTATCATTACGAGCGCATCCCTGTCATTACGAGCGCAGCGAGGAATCTCATAAAGTCGTCCTGGGGATGCCGTGTGAGATTCTTCACTCCGCTGCGCTCCGTTCAGAATGACACGACCGGGGGTTCCGTTCAGAATGACATGACCGAGGGCGGCTTGTCAAGCAACAGGCCCCTCCGATGTTGACATATCGACACAACCTGATTTTTGCATCATGCGTATGCCCAAGGGGGACACAAAAACCTCCCCCTTTCCAAGGGGGAATTGAAGGGGTTTAGAGACAGATCTGGCATCCCCTGCGAACTGCGCTACGCTGGTTCGCGTCATTGTTGTCGGTCGTTTTGGGCTGCGCGAAAGGGACGGATCGGCAAGTTTTGCCAGGGTCTGGCGAGACGACGGACGCGCATGAAGCTTTAGCGCGTGGATTGCGAGAGGCATCGTGTCATTAATGGGCGCGGGGAGCGTAGAATCCATCTGGGAACTCGGTAGTTGAATCGAGACTCAGAGAATATGATGTCGTGAACCAGATTCGTTACGAACCAGACGATAAGTGCCCTCGCACGGTGGCGTTATCGTCTGCTTTGCAGATATTGCTGCCCAACTCCATCAGTCTGGTGACGTTGGTGACGCTGGTGGTTCTGGCATCTGGCGAGTCTGAGGACTACCTGCAGTGGGTCGTGATAATGGCGCTGGCGGTGACGGGGTTGAGCATGATCGTTCATGCCCTGCGCTTCCAACGCCTTGGGTCGGGACGCTTGATAGTCGCCAACTTCAACGTGCCCTTTTTGGCGGTCAGCGCGTTGGCTTTGCAGATCGGTGGACCGAGTCTGTTGGCGAGCTTGATAGTGGTCTCAACGCTGCTGCAATTGGTTCTGACAATTCGTCTCGCTTCGCTGCGTCGGATTTTTACTCCGGCCGTAACGGGAACGGTGATCATGCTCGTTGCGGTGTCGGCGGTACCTTTCATCGTGTCGGTTACGGTGGTTCCTCCGGACGACACTTCGGTGGTGCTTTTCCTAGCTCCCGGTCTGGTTGCGCTGACGATCGGGCTTCTAGTTTCTCTGCTGGGAACGCCGCTGGTCCGCATGTGGGTTTTGCCGATAACGATTGCTACGGGCCTCGTTGTGGCGGTTCCGCTAGGTCTATACGACGTTGCCGCAGTCACGGCGGCTCCGTGGTTTAACTTTCCAGATCTGGATCGCATCGAATTCGGGTTGTCGTTCGGTGCCGAGTTCTGGGCGTTACTGCCCGTGTTTGCGATTGTCAACTTGACGGGATTCATGAAATCGGTCGGCGATCTTTCCGTGATCTATGGCGCATCGTATCGTGAACCGGTGCCACTTGATTTCCGCGCTGTCCAAGGCGGTCTCAACGTGACGGGAGCCAGCACATTCGTATGTGGTCTGCTCGGGATTCCGCCGGTGGCCGCACCGTGGTCTACCACGGCTTCGTACATCGGCATAATCGGAGTTTCGGCCGCGAGTGTAGGAGTATTTCTGGGGCTGATGACGATCGCGGTTGCGTTGTTGTCGAAATTGCTTGCCGCTTTGATCGCCGTCCCTGGCCCGGTGGTCAGCGCGGTATATGTGATTATTTTCGGGATGCTCTTCATCGAAGGTGCGCGAATGGCTTTCGGCAACGGGTTCGATAGAAAGCAGGCACTCGCAATCGGCGTGCCGTTAGTCATGGGGCTTTCAGCTGGCAGTTTCGGAACACTCATTCAGGGCGATGCCAGTTATGTGTTCGGCAACCCGATCGTAATGGGCGCGGCGACGGCTGTGGGTATCGCAGTATTCGTGGAGCTTTCCAATGTTCGCAACCGCCCGATCAGAGTCGATCTTGCGCGTTCGTCGTTGCCGGCCGTCGACGAATATCTGAGCCGATTCGCTGATCGATACAGGTGGGCGGAGGACGCCAAAAACCGGTTGCGTCTCGTGGGTGAAGAGACGTTGCTGATTCTATTGGATGAGGAGAGTGATGAGACATCCGGAGACGCATCGAATGGCAGGACCCGTAGGTTGACCGCAACGGTCCGCAGAGATCAAGACTCGGCTGAGGTCGAATTCGTGGTCGTTTCGGACGATGCCGGGGAAGGGAACCTGGAGAATCGGCTGGCATTCTTGACGGATGATTTCGCGCTGGAGGACGATGAGCGTGAGATATCGATGAGGGTTCTACGCCACTACGCTTCGTCCGTGAAACATCGCCAATACCACGGCATAGACGTCATATCCTGCCGCGTCGAAAGCGGACGATCGAAGTCGGCGTTGCGATCGGATATATAATCTCACGCATCGGGTAGGGCGGTTAGCTCAGTTGGCTAGAGCGCGTCGTTGACATCGACGAGGTCGGAGGTTCGAATCCTCCATCGCCCACCATTTCAAGTCTGAATTGACTGGCTTCTCCGTTGATTGGCGAGTTGACAACGCGAACAATAGGCGAGGGCGACCCGAGATGGCGTCGCACCCTCACTATGATGGCGCGGGCCCGTTAATCTCTCCGGGTCCCGCGCCTAACTCCTCGATCTCATGGCGACGGGGACCCAACTTCGACATTGTCCTTGACGTACCTCGTTGGCGGTGCAGTTATGCGTTTGCCCGTTGCCTTAAACCA
>DAOUJE010000011.1:0-3078 GCA_034423055.1 Dehalococcoidia bacterium
GACATCACATACGAAGACATACGCATCGTCAGAGCGCACCTAGCACAGTCAAAGCCCTGAACATATCGCAAACAGGAGGTTCAAATGTGTCGCAGCATCAAAGTGTTACGAGAACGCGACGTGCCAGCGACGGACGATGAAATCGCCGCCGCCGCGTTGCAGTACGTCCGGAAGATCAGCGGCTACAGAGCGCCGTCGAAAGCAAACGAGGTCGTGTTCGAAGCTGCTGTCGACGAGATTGCCATAGCTTCGAAACGATTGCTCACGTCGTTACGATACGGCGGCAGAGCTTGAAGGTTGACAACGATGTCCAGTAACGCGCAACCCAAAAAGGGCGATGCCCTAGTGATCGTTGGCACACGTAAGGGTGCCTTCATCTTCTCGAGCGACGAGAACCGCGAGAAATGGGACATCTCTGGCCCGCACTGGGCAGGCTCAGACGTGTTCCACGCGATTTACGATCCGCGTGGCAAGGGGAGAGTATGGGTGGTCAGGAACGATCCGGTTTTCGGATCGGAAATCCACAGCAGCGATGACCTAGCTGTGACTTGGAAAAGCTCCCGGATAGGCCCGCACATCGCATCTGATCCCCGCATCAAAGTGAACAAGCTTTGGCATGTAACGCCAGACCCAAAGGATCTCGATGTAGTTTATTTGGGTGCAGAACCGGCGTCGCTCTTCAAAAGCCTTGATGCAGGTGAAACTTGGATTGAAATCGACGGCATCACGAAGCATCCCTCCCGAGAAGGTTGGATGGAGGGGTTTGGTGGCATGTGTTTGCACAGCATCATACCGGACGCAAAGTCGCCAGATCGGATGTTGGTCGGAATATCCGCCGCAGGTGTATTCAGCACGGAGGACGCCGGCGCAACGTGGTCTCCGTTGAACCGCGGAGTCCGAGCGGACTTCATGGGTGAGCCTTTTCCAGAAGTTGGGCAATGTCCGCACAGATTAGTCTCCCATCCAGCGGAGCCGAGCAGGCTCTACCAACAAAACCACTGCGGCGTATATCGCAGCGACGACGGCGGTCAAGAGTGGATCGACATCAGCGATGGGCTGGCCTCAAGATTCGGATTGCCGTTGACGGTTCATCCGTATGACCCAGACACGGTTTATGTGTTGCCGGAAGATAAAGCAATCGGCGACGATTTGGGCGGCGGCATGCGTTACGTGACAGACGCCAAATTCAGAGTTTTCAGGTCGCGTAACGCAGGGCGTGATTGGGAGGCGCTGACCAACGGGTTGCCCCAGAAGCACGCATATCTACACTCCATGCGAGATGGCATGGCGACCGACACTCTCGATCCATGCGGCGTATACGTCGGCACGAGCACAGGTCAACTCTTCTTCAGTCGCGATGAAGGCGACAACTGGGATCTGCTGGCCGACTACCTGCCGCCAATCAACTCAGTTGAAGCAGGGCAGGTAGTGTGAAGCGTTTCCGGTGTCTATTGCACAAGGCGATTGACTGCCTGAGCCGCAACGATGGCTGGAAACCCTTAGAATCGTAGGTGTCATGGCGCAGTCTCCACCACAACTAGACACGAATGTGCTGTTCTACGGCGATTGCCTAGAAGTGATGAACGATTGGCCCTTAGGATTCGTGGATTTGATATATCTGGATCCACCGTTCAACTCCAACGTCAACTACAACATCCTGTTTCGACCGCCAACCGATCGACAAAGGCGGCGAAGCAGCAGCAATGGTGTCCAGTTCGCACAAGTTAGGGCATTCGAGGACACTTGGACTTGGGACGCGGCAGCCGCGGCGAGGGTTCGAGATCTGGTCAGGGCAACCGCTCATCCAGCACATCATGCAATCGTTGGCCTGCGCAACATGCTAGGCGAATGTGGAACATTAGCTTATTTGAGTTACATGGCAGAGCGACTCGGGTTGATGCGACCGTTGCTCAAGCCCACGGGCACGATATACCTACACTGTGATCCGACAGCCAGTCACTACTTGAAAGGGCTGATGGACTGCATATTCGGTGGAGCCAATTTCATCGACGAGATCATTTGGAACTACGGGACCCCTTCAGGCGGCAGGGTCGCTGGACGCAAACCGGTAAAGGCGCACGAAACATTGTTGGTTTACGCGCTCGCTCACGGTAAACACACGTATAACCGCACATACACACCGTACAGCGAAGATTATGTACGCGATTGGTTCCGCCACACTGATGAAGACGGACGAAAATATCAAACTCGATCACGTGGTGGCAAGATTGTCCGTCAGTATCTGGACGAGAGCCCTGGAGTGCCGTTGTCGAACGTTTGGTCAGACATCAAGCAACTCTACAGCGCATCTGGGTGGTTCCCAAGAAAAGACGACGAACGGCTCGGTTATCCGACCCAAAAGCCGCTCGCCTTGCTCGAACGCATCATTAAGATCAGTTCGAATGAAGGCGATGTAATTTTAGACCCGTTCTGCGGCTGTGGCACGACTATAGCGGCAGCCCATAACTTAGGTCGCCAGTGGCTGGGCATTGACATCTCACCCTTCGCTGTCGACCTGATATGCAATCGGCGTTTCGAAGGGATGGAGATCGACACACGCGGCATTCCAGTGGATATGGAAGGCGCCGAGAAGCTGGCCCAAGATCGTCCTCTGGATTTTGAGGCATGGGCGGTGACGCGTGTGCCCGGCTTGATCCCTAACGAACGTCGCACTGGGGACAGAGGCATAGATGGGCGCGGAAAACTGTTGAACACTCCCGAAGGTTTCGACACGAACGATGTGCTGGCACAGGTGAAAGGAGGGAGCTTTCAACTGGGACAAGTGCGTGACTTCCTGCATACGATGGAACGCGATAAGGCGGTCGCTGGAGTATTCATCACGTTGCATCCGGTCACATCGACGGCGGCGCACGCAGAAGCAGCGAATCTAGGCACGTTCCAGCTCGGGGCAACTGTATACCCACGTGTCCAACTTTGGTCGATCCAAGATTATCTCGAACGTAAACCGCTCGCGTTGCCGCCGTTGGCTGACCCGTACACCGGTCAGGCATTGCAGAGCGGATTGGGAATGAACTTATCGGGATGACCCGACTCTTCGACGAGCGATTGAGAAACGGT
>DAOUJE010000012.1:0-25242 GCA_034423055.1 Dehalococcoidia bacterium
CAAGGGAGGCAGGTGCCGAGGGTGGAGCCAATGACTGGGACTAAGTCGTAACAAGGTAGCTGTACCGGAAGGTGCGGCTGGATCACCTCCTTTCTAAGGAGTGCTAGCCCACTTTTCCAATACGACAGGAAAGTGGCAACAGTACTACCCAAATTAACCGCACAACCGCATCCGAACCCAATTCCCGGTTCGAGCGAGATTCCCAATCCCGAGTCGCAGCATCCGACCACGGTCCGATCCTGATCAAACGAGACGGGGGAGTGGCAAGGGGCTCATCGGAAACGGCGACGATGCCTAGAAAAGGTTGCGCGTTCCAAAAGGCCTTTCCGGATCAGGCCTCAAAAACAATCCGGACCTGCTCAAGAAGCAACGGCGTCTGTTCGATCCGCTTTTCAGCTGTCAAGCCCAAAACGTGGGCCGATCGGCCCACGTTTTTTCGTATCAATCAGACACGTAAAACCGTTTGACGTGACATGGTGGACAAACTTGGTGACTAGCCACATATAATGTCCATATAGGGAGCAACCACCATGAAGACAATCGGTGCCGCTAAATTCAAAGAGCAGTGCTTGGCGTTGATGGACCAACTCGACCACGAAGGTTTGGTCATCACCAAACGAGGTAAACCAGTAGCCCGGCTAGTCCGCTATGAAAAAAACCATGGTCACCTAATCGGCAGTTTGAAACACAAGGTTAAGGTGTACGGAGACACTTTCAGCACTGGAGTTCGGTGGGAAGCCAGCGATTGGGATCCAGATGCTGAATCTTGATACTCACGTGTTGATCGATGCGGTGAGGAATACGTTGCCGCCATCTGAAAGCGCACTGCTGCAGAATGATGAATGGTCAATCTCTTCAATAGTTTTCTGGGAGATCGCGAAACTCGTGCAATTTGGAAGAATCGATTTCGATTTCGATGATCGCGATGTTGCTAGGGTCGTTGATCAGATGCATATATGGCCAATCAATCCTGATGTCGCGAGAACTTCAACACAACTCGATTTCCGCAGCGACCCAGCCGACGAATTGATCGCAGCAACCAGCATCGTTTACGGAGTCCCACTTGTCACTCGCGACCGAGTGATTCGGCAATCAAAACTGGTGCCATTGGCAACGTGAACGCTCTGCGCGGCATACTCACAACGCCGTTCGCAGTGATCGTGCTCCTAACCGCAACGGCAGGCGGGATGCTCTTAACCAGTTGCGCAACAGAAAACGAACGCTCCACCATCGCGACCCAAGCCAAGCCCCCGGCACAGCCGAAAGTCTACGACGGCGAAGAATCCTTCCAAAACCGTTGTGCCGTCTGCCACGGCCAAAATGCCGATGGCTCGGCGACAGGCCCACCCCTCGTAAACCGCCTATATGAAATCGGACACCACCCAAACTTTTCCTTCCACAACGCCGTAAACAAAGGCGTGACTTCCCATCACTGGAACTTCGGAGACATGCCACCCATCCCAAACGTCCCGCCAGAAGAAATCGACGCCATCATCTGCCACGTCCGCGACCTCCAGCGCGCCGAGGGCATCGAAGCGGGAGAACCTTGCTAGGTCAACAGATCATCATCTACAAATTCACTGAGTTTTAAGATATGCCAGCACCTCATGAGCGAAGAACCAGACCTTACGATCCGAAAGATCGTGACCGCTTGGACCGACGGACGCAGCCCATTCCCATTGCGCGCCCCGGTCTCTTCGCCCAACGCTACTTCTTCGCCATGCCGGGCGATTTCAGTCGCATTGTCAAGGTAATTGGAATTTTAGCTTTCGGATTGTTCACATACATTCGCTTCTCATCATCCACTCCGCTCTTAACCTTCATAGTCGCGACCTTCGCTTTAGCCGCAGTCGCAGTGATGTGGTCTAGCGCGATCGGAACATTGAACAGACTGGACTTCGTCAGGGCGAATGAGTTTGCGAATCCAGATGCTTTCGTTCGACGTGCTAAGTTCCTACACATCACTGAACTTGCCGCCGCTGTTGTTTGGGTGATTTGGCTCGGATTTCCGTTCGGACGGTTCGACTGGATACCAATTGCATTGGTCGTCACCGCTGCTGTCTTCGCGTTGATCCAAAGGTGGAGACTCACGAAAATCAGTCAACCGCGCAACGTATGGGAAAAGTGAGCCGGTACCGTCATCTGATCGGTATCGAAACCATGATCTCCGTATACTCGCCGGGTTGAGCCCTCGACTTGATCGTTCCCCCGTGCTCCCCAACGATGTCATTCAGGCCTAGCCCGGCTTGCGAATCGAACTCAATTTCAAACGCAGACCGCGTTGAATCCCCCTTGCGAAGATACCTAAACCTCAGATATACCTTCTGTGCCGACCCACCAAAATGAACACTTGAATCATCCCTATCCTGTACCCTCATGCACAACATCACGAAGCAAATCCCGACTCGAACATGATCCACCACTTCGAGTCAGACAACCGACGCTACGAATGGGATCCCGCTAAAGCCCAATCCAACCTCGAAAAGCACGGCATAGACTTCGCATCACTCAGTCAATTCGAATGGGACACCGCGGTGTTTCGCCGTAGCGACCGTCATGGCGAGATTCGTTTTCTCGCGTACGGATACCTTGCTAACCGCATCCATATTGTCGTGTTCGCTGAACGCGAGGATAGAATAAGGGTCATCAGCTTCCGGAAAGCCGACGACCGAGAGGAGCGATACTATGTTCGAGCTAAAGCCCGATCACATCTCACCGACTCCTGAAGAGAGCGAGGCCATCCGCGCCGCCATCGCCGAAGACCCCGACACGTTTGAGTTGGACGAAGAATGGTTCCGCGAAGCCAAGCCCCTCAAAGAGGTACTTCCACACCTGTGGGAGCAGTGGTACGGCAATGGGCAGCAATCCGATGAATCACCAGCCCCCGAAAACGGCGCGCCGCGTTGAGTATCGCTCCAACGTCGACGTCTCTAAGACCATGCCGAAAATCAAACCTGACGACATCGCACCGACTCCCGAAGAGGATGCTGCCATCCGTGCCGCCATCGCCGAAGACCCCGACACCTTCGAACTCGATGCCGAGTGGTTCCGCGAAGCCAGACCCCTCAAAGAAGTCCTACCGGAACTCTGGGAAGCATGGTACGGCAACGGGCAGCAATCCGATGAATCGCCGCCAGCCCCCGAAAACGGCGCGCCGCGTTGAATATCGACTTTCCTTAGAATCATGTTCGAGCTAAAGCCCGATCACATCTCACCGACTTCTGAAGAAAGCGAAGCGATCCGCGCCACCATCGCCGAAGCCCCCGACACCTTCGAACTCGACGCCGAATGGTTCCGCGAGACCAAGACCGTTCAAAGAGGTACTTCCTAACCTGTGGGAGCAGTGGTACGGCAACAGACAGAAATCCAACACAATCGACTAGCGCCTTCCGAACACACCCCGTCATTCCCGCGTAGGCGGGAATCCAGCGGAGCATAAGGTCTATTCCGCCGCTTTTCGTATCGCGTCGGGACTCCATATTTTCATCGCGATCTGCCGATACAGTTCTTGGCGTCCGTCAAGGTCGGCCTGCCCATACTCGGTGTGCGGGCGGAAAGGCAAGCCTGATCGTTGTTTGAAACTGTCGAATCGAGAATCGAGTTCGTAAGCGTTCTCATGGAGCGACTTCGCCAAATAGTTTTGACCGAAATACTGTTCATACTTGACGTCATAAGGTTTTGCACCGAATGCGGCGTTGAAACTTTTAGGTAGAAGCAACAATCCTCCGATACGATCACGATACTGCCAGAACTCAAATTCGTGATCGAACCCCAATTCTTCGTAGTCGTAGTTGAACGCCCAGATATGCTCAACTTCAAACGGATTGCTGCCACTCCTCGAGACCAACCGTTCAAAATTCGAAGGTTCACCGCATTGAGTTCCGATATAGTCTGTAAAACGCGCAAGCATGTAGTGGACTCGACGTCGGTTTTGTTGATGAATCCCAAAAGCGTTCTGCCTGAACTGCAAGGAATATTTTGACAGTTTCGAAACCAATCGCTCAGCGAGTTGTTCTACTTCAAGATGTCGAATCTCCGTAATCAAACCGCCGAAAATCCGATTGCGCATGTGTCGTTCAAATATCGCCGCGCCATTCCAGATACGCCTCATCAGCAGACAATCGATATATACCGATACGATCCGCAATTTACGGTAAATGTCGTCTTCGGAGTCGCAGGCGCGTAATGGTGCCAATAACGCGGGCATTTGAAGAGTGAAGTCATTTATCCAGTTGTATCTGACCGCTGGCATACCAGCTTGCGTAGCCAAATCTGGATTATCGGCCGCTGTGCGTATGATCCCGTACCAATGTGCGTAAAAGTCGAATTCGCCGACAACGAACTCAGAGAAATCTCCACCGGATTTCAAGGACAACTCTTTCTCGTGGTCCCGTACCCACCTGTTGAAATCGTTTCCGATCGAGTCGTACTCGGTCATGGTAGAAGCACGAGCACTCCGCAACCAAGCACGGATTGCATGCGGAAGTTCGCCCCTTCGCACAATGTCAAGCGTATCCGCACGCAGTCTCCATCGATCGCTGGCGGTTTGTCGATCTTCATCACGCTCGATGCGAGAAAGTAGGTACCCCCTCAGTAGCTCTGAATGCGTCAGTTGGAGGCCACGATCGTTCATTGCTTCGAACATGGTGTAGGCATCGGCATGGGAGTACGCAGTGATCTTTACGAAAAATACACGCGTCAATATCCAATCGATAAACAGAGGAAGCGTCTTCTCATCCAAAATGTCGTCAGGAAGATTTGCCTCTATATCGGAGTATCGCCCGATCATACTAGATGTCGTTGAGTTAATATCTGAAGGATCCAATTCTGTTCCTTGCATCAAATGTGCCATACATGTGATACGCTCTTTGACGTTAAGGTTGTATGATAACTGACCGTACCTACTGGAATATACTAAGTCTTGCATATCTCCTTTTTGATCATCTGGAACGTTTTCTGATTTCAGCAGCGCAATCAGTAAGAATGTCAACGTCGTTATCCGCTGTTGACCATCTACAAGCAGTTGCTCGTTGGCAACATCACTCACGATAATAGTCCCTAGAAAGTAGATATCATAATCTTCAACATCTGGTCGTCGATGATCAATCGAATGTTGTTTCAAGAAATTGTCCGATAAATCTTCGATCAATTTGATAACGTGTGATGTTTCCCACACGTACTCTCGTTGGTAATAATCAATCCCGTACTTACGTTTTGATAGTAAGGCCTCAAGATTTAGCGTGTCACTTGTGATTTCTTTCATGATTCATCCTGTGGTTCTTTAATCAGGAACAAGCAGTTGCCGTTCTACTCAAACATCCCCCGCCACTCCGAGTCGTCATGCCCCCGCTTGCTCGCATAGTCGAAGAAATAATACTGCTGACGCGACGGCACTGTAGGATCCGGCGCAAACCGATGCCGCCATTTAGGTAACTCGTTCGCATACCGTTCCTCAGCGCGAGATATCGCGTCTTCGTCGATTTCGACGCCTAGGCCGGGGCCGGATGGCGGAGTGAGCGCACCATCTTCGTAGGTGAAGGGTTCGGTGATGATGTCTTCGGATGGCGGTAGGAGTTTCGTGTAGGCGGAGTCGACGGGCCAGATGAAGTTGGGCGTTGCGGTGACTAGGTGCAGTTGTGCGGCGGTGGCGATCCCCGTCTCGCCGGGTGAGGAGTGGCAGGAGACTTTCAGGCCGCCTGCTTCGGCGATGGCGGCGCAGCGCTGAGTTTCGAGAAAGCCTCCGTTGATGACGACGTCGAGGTGAATGGCGTCACATGCGCGGTGCATCACCAGCTCGAGGATCTGCTCTTTGGTGGTGCGAGCCGGACCGTCGCACAGAATCGGAATGTCGGTGTGACGGCTAACCTCGGCGAGTGCGCGGACGCTGGTGGAATCGACCGGTTCTTCCACGTGCGAAGGATCATACGGTTCCATTTTTCGGAGTATTCGGATCGCTTCAAGTTGAGAGTACGAGCCGTTGCAGTCGTATCCAAGTTCGATGCGTGGACCCGCGGCTTCACGGGCGGCGGCGGCACACTCGACATCAAACTCCGGGTTCAACCCGATCTTGATCTTGAACGACTTGAAACCGGCGGCAACGGCCCTCTTGACCTCATCGGCACACTTGTCAGGCGGTTTAGCACCCATCCAATAACGAGTTTCGACGCGATCTCGGTACTTGCCTCCGATGAGGTTATAGATGGGTTGGTTGGCGGCCTTGCCGACGATGTCCCAGAGGGCTTGGTCGATCGATCCGGTGATGTTGAGGTTGGACGATGCGCTGGTGTCGAGGAGGTGCCCGAGTTTGGTTGTGACTTGACCAGTAAGGTTCATCCCCCGCTCGATCGAGTTGATGTCGTGCGGGTCCCGACCTATAAGACGCGACTTGATCTGCTCAAAAAGACGTTGATCTCCGCCGGCGCCGATGCTGGTCTCGCCCAATCCGGTGATGCCCTCGTCCGTGTCGATGAAGATGATCGTCTTGATCGCCGCGAATCGCGAGCCATACCACATAGTCACAGGTTCGTGCTTGCCCATCGTCGACAGCGGAATGCAGATGTTGCGAGTTCGGATGTCGGTGATTTTCACGGGGTATATTCCCAAGGATTGATGACCTCGACACCGCTTCCTTCGAAGTCACTGACATTGCGGGTGGCTACGGCGGCACCGATGGACACTGCGATGGCAGCAATTTGGCAATCGGGGATATCTATGGACAATCCGCGGGCACGTCGATCAGCGGCGATCGTCGCGTATCGCCTTGCTGCACCCCTGTCAAAGACGAGGATACGGTCCGAGAATGTGTTTGTGAGCATCGAGTCGGTCAGCGAGAACATCTCTTGCCGATTTCTGCCCATTGGCATTAGTTCGACCCGAAACCAAAGCTCCGATTCGGTAATGGTGGTGAGATGCAGAGATGGCAAATCCTGTGCACCAAACCAATTGACCACGTTTGGATCCGCGTCTTCATACATCAACTCGGAGACAACGTTGGTATCGACGACGATCATCGGGTGCAAATCCGAGTAACGTGGTTCGAATGGCTCGGATTACCGTAGGTCGCGGTCGAGTCCACCTGCGGCGGCGAACCTGGCGTTAAGCTCTCGCGCCCAGTCGTTAGATGGTTGAGGTTGGACGAGCGCGACCTTTAGGATTTGCCGGACTTCTTCTTCCATAGACCGTCCGTTTTCGGCGGCGCGGATGCGCAACTTGCGTTTAACTTCATGGTCAAGGTTTCGAATCGTGATGCTTGCCATGACTCAACCTCCGGAAACTGATTGCACCATGATAGTCGGTGATTGCAATGATATCACGCGTCCCCATGCTAGGTCCGTTTGAAATGCGGCATCACACCCTCAGCGAAGCGGTGCATCTGCTCCAGCGTGGCGGATTCGGGCATGCCCATTCCGGTGATGCCGATGTTGACTTCTTCGAGGCCGGGGTAGCGCTCCTGAACAGCGAGCAGTTTTTCCGTTACTAAGTCGGCAGGGCCGGCGAAGAAACCACCGCTTTCTACGTCGCCTTCGATGGTTGGGAGGTCTGATGCTAACAACTGTGCAGGATCGTTGGAGTTGATGGCGGCTACTTGGGCGTCGGATAGGTCGCGTACGAATCCTAGGGGTCCAAACATTTTGACGCGTTCCTCCGCCCAGAGTCGGGATTCTTCGATGGCTTGTTCGGGGGTGTCGGCGATGTAGACGGAGAAGGAGATGATCAGATCGCCTCCGAGTTCGAGTTCGCGGCCGTGTTCGGATTGGACTTCCTGCCATTTGTGGACTACGACGTCGGATGCTCCGCCGGGTGCTGCGCCGCCTCCGATCATGCCTTTGATGCCGTATTTGGCCATGAAGTTGAGGCCGCGTTCGGATGCGGAGACGACGGGTTGCCACCACTCGACGGGGTGTTTCGGTCGTGGTACTAGGGTGATTTCTTCGAGTTCGTATCCTCGGTAGGGGACTCGTGGCGGGATTTCGTAGTGCTTGCCGTGGTGCGAGAATGCGGGTTCGTTGAAGGCTTTCCACATGACCTCGACCTGCTCTTCGAAGAGTTCGCGGTTAGCGTCTTGGTCGATGATGGGGTTTCCGAAGGTTTCGACTTCTCGGGAGTGGTATCCGCGACCGATTCCGAAGCGTACGCGGCCATTTGTGACGATATCGGCAGTGGCGTAGTCTTCGGCGAGGCGGAGGGGGTGCCACATGGGGTTGATGTTGAAGCCGCATCCGAATCGGAGGTCTTTTGTGAGGTGTGCGAGGTGGACGAAGAGCATCAAAAGGTTCGGAATGCACTCGTATCCTTCGCGTTGGAAGTGGTGTTCAGCGCCCCAGAAGGTATCAAAACCTAGTTTGTCCATGGTTTTGGCGAACGATTCTGACTTTTTGAAGACGGTTGCGAGTTGTTCATCAGGCAGCCATCGTTCGTTTGCGGGTGTGCCGGCGTAGCCGATGTCGTCCATGTCGACGCAGCCAGCGTATAGGACTCCGAATTTGTTGATCATGATGTGAGGGATTATCGCATAGGGGTGAATTTTGATTTTAACGGTGAATTTTTGAGATGTTGTGTCGCGCGGGATTGCTTGTTGTTGCTGCAGATTGCTGCCGGTTGCTACAGGTTGCTACCCGGGTAGCAAGATCGTGGCAGGGGTGTTCTGTGGTGAGATTCGGGATGAGGTGTGTGGGACGTGTCGGGTATGGGCGTGTGTCGGGTGTGAGGTGATGGTTTTCGTAGGATTCAGGGGTTTGGCTGGAAGTGGAATTTAGAACAAAACTGCTGTTCGAGTAGCAAGATTGTAGCAATATCGTAGCAAGGTTGTTTTTTGAACAAGTTCAAAAAGTTGTCTGAGTCGGGGTGGGCGGGATTGGAGGATGGGCAGGATGGGTGGGTGTAGGATGGAGTGCAGTATGACGACGACGAAATCTAAATCGAAATTGAGTCGGGAGGATGTTTTGGAGCTTCTTCGGAGCCACAAGGGGGTTCTGAGGGAGCGGTTCGGGGTGACTGAGATTTCGCTGTTCGGGTCGTTTGCGCGGGATGAGGCCACAGAGGATAGTGACGTTGATGTGCTCGTGGAATTCGACGAAATTCCGAGTTGGCATGTCTTCTTCGGTGCTCAGCGCTACATCGAAGATATCTCAGGTCGGTCCGTGGATCTAGTGCGCCCAGGCAATATCCGAGAAGAGATTCGACCGTACATCGAGGTAGATTTGACCAAGGTTTGAGGTGGGTATGCGAGACCGAGAGTGGAGATTGTTCCTCGCTGACATGGTGGAGTTTTGCGAAAGGGTGATCGCCTACACAGAGGACCGCGATTTTGATGTTTTCATCAGCGACCAACCAATGTACGAAGCGACGATGTGGAATTTGCGGTTGATCGGTGAGGCGGCAACGCATGTTCCGCGAACCGTGCGGGACGCGAATCCGCGAATCGAGTGGCAAGACATTGTAGGGTTGCGCCACCACTTGACTCACGCGTATCAGACGATCGACAACGAAATCATCTGGAAAACGATCCAAACCGATATCCCTCAACTTTTAGTCGATCTGCGCGAATTGTTAAAACGGATCGATGAGGATAATGTCTAGTGGCGTTGCGAGGGGACGGGGCGTAGTTGCTGTGGTTTTTCGTGTGAGTGGGGTGTATGATCAGGGACTGGATTTCGAGAGTTGGTTCAGTGCTGGAGGTAATGCATGTCTGATCGGCGGGAAGTGAATGTAGATCGTCCGGAGCATAGCTGGATACCGTTTTATCGGGAGTTGGCTGAGAAGTTGGTGAAGGATAGTTGGCGAGAGAGACAGGGAGAGTTGGTGGATTTGTTTAAGGGGGTTCTGAGACGGTTGCGGTCAGAAGGTGTGCCAACGCCAAGGGTCGAATTATTTTTGAACAGATATGTTGATCCGTTCACTATCTTCGCAGTGATCGGACGAAATTTAACACCGGTCAATTATTCAAAGACGGTTCGGGCATACAAAACGGCGTTCAAACTCAATTCGAGCTTACCTGAAAAGCCTGAAATACCTTGGGTAGATAACAGACGAGTCGGGTTTTTCGGGAGTCAGTCGGATCTTCAGACGGAAAGTGTCAAACTTTGGGACGCGTTTGAATTGGTTTATGACATGGACCCCTCGGTCAATTCAAACAATCGCACTAAACTGATTGAACTGATTGACAGGTGCGTAGAGATCGACGAAGTGGGCTTACCTAAACTGACAGGCGGATTTTATTGGATAAATCCGAATAATTTTCTGCGTAGCGACACTGTAAACGGTGTTGGTGGCCAAAATTTGGGGATCAAAGCGGTTGACGGCGGGAGCTACTTGAAGTGTTTGATCCGAACACACGAGTTGACTCTACAACCATTTCCCGAGGTCAATATCGCGGTTTGGGAAGGAAGGGAGATTGAGTTGAATCCGTCAGGTGATGCGTCGTCGCTGCCGAGTGTTTGGATCGTGCGCGGTGGATCGAGCGGTGCTTCAGTTGATTACCAGTTGGAGAATGGGATTGCGGGTATAGGCTTCAACCTCGAAGATGTGGATCTGGCGAGATTGAATGACGGAGAGACAGTCAGGCAGGTTTATGCAGATCGAAATCCAAACAGCAGTAGTGGTCGGGTATCCACCAATGCATCGTCAGTGGCGAACTTCGTGTTCGACTTGGCAGTTGGAGATTACGTGTTAATGCCCGATGGTGACAACGTCTACTATGGCACCGTAACATCCGATCTGTATCACGTCGCAGATGGCCCGTGGCGCAATCGTAGGGACGTCGAATGGAGTCACCAAATTTTGCAACGATACAGTTTACCGTCATTGCCGACTCGCACTCGCACAGTTGTAAGGACTACGGACCAACTCAAAAACGAGTTTTTAGGATGCATAGAGAACTTACACAATGAGTTCGAAATGCCAGAAGACTTGGAAGATAGCTGGGTGCCATTTCATCTGGAGGTGGGAGAGAAGTTGATCGCGGGCGAGTGGTGGCGTGAAGAGAAACGCGATCAGTTTGCTCAAATGATTGATGACATCAGAAATGCAGACCCTGATGACGACGTTAGCGAGTATGAAAGATGGTCACCCGATCCTTTTTCGTTCTTTCTTTCGTTCAACATGAGGACGGTGGGAGAGATGAGGTTAAGTGCTTATCGCAGAGTGAAAGAGTTGCTGGACATAGATGCAGAATTGCCGGACGAAAATCATGAAGCAAGAGGATTAGGAGTTGACTGGGGATGGGATCCTTCAATCAACGATACAGAGTTGTCTTTCTTGTGGGAATTTTTCAGGTTAGCGATGGAATACGACCCAGCCACGAGTTCAATGGAACTGGAAGACCGGTTTATCGCAATGTATGACCGTGCGGCTTCTGCATCGTTCCTTAGAGGTATGCGCGCTCGCGTCCTTTCGTATTGGCTTTATTGGATTGATCCGACCAAGTACCTGCTTGCCCGAAGGCTACGCAGACAAGAGTTGGGATTGACCGATGATCTGGTTGTTTCAGAACATCTTGCAACTGGCGCTGAATATGTGACGGCATTGAAGGGAATCGAGGAATTAGGGATCAGGCATGATTTCACGCTGTTGGACATCAATCGACTGTCCACGATGCGAGAGACGCTTGGGTTGGCTCCGATTGATCCTTACTCCATTGAACGGTATGGGATCGATGACGTGTTAGCAGAGGGAGTGTTTTTGGAACGCGAGGAGCTCGAGCGGATGGAGCGGATTCTTTGGTCGAAAAAGAATCTGATTTTGCAGGGGCCGCCAGGGGTCGGAAAGACGTTCATCGCTCGGAAGTTGTCGTATGTGTTGATGGGTTTTAAGACAGAAGAGCGGATTACCAGTGTGCAGTTCCATCAGTCTTATTCGTATGAGGATTTTGTAGGTGGGTTTCGACCGGATGTTGAGGATCGTCAGATGGTATTCAAACGCCAAGATGGGCCTTTTTTGAGGATGTGTGCGGCGGCGCGTGCGAATCCAAACGATGCTTACGTGATGCTGATTGATGAGATCAATCGAGGGAATCTGAGCCGGGTGTTCGGCGAGTTGTTGATGTTGATTGAGGCGGACAAGCGTAAGCCTGAGTTTGCGGTGAAGTTGCAGCATCGACCTGAGGATGATGAAGGGTTTTTCGTGCCTGAGAACGTTTACATAATCGGGACGATGAACCTTGCTGATAGGTCGTTGACGGGGATGAACGTTGCCATGCGGCGTAGGTTTGGTTTCGTGGATCTGAAACCTCAATTCAACGAGGGCGTGTTCACGGATTGGCTAAGTAATGAGACTGAGATGCCTCCAGATATGCAGGCGAAGATCAACACGAAGATGAAGGCATTGAACGACGTGATTGCCGATGATGCTTCGTTGGGCTTCAACTATGCGGTTGGTCACTCGTTCTTTTGTCCGCCGGAAGGCGGACCCGCGGGTGGTTGGGAAGAGTGGTACGAAACGGTGGTTGATTACGAGATTAGGCCGCTACTGAGGGAGTATTGGTTTGACGCGCCAGACAAAGCGAACGAACAAGCGGACACGCTGCTTGGGGCGATTGAATCCTGATGGTCACCGCGGAGCTAGAAGCCGCTGGTGCCGACGACGAGTCGGTTGATGAATCTGATCTAGAGGTTGAACTGCCGAATATCCCGGTTCGCAACTGGTGGCACATGTTGCTGTACGCGTGGGATTTGGTGGAATTACAGGGTCTTTTCGATGCGAAATGGGAAAGTGCGCCGGATCTTCGCGAGCTGTTGACGCGGATTCTGGTTGACTTGACTAATCGTCAGGTGCGCCGCGGGCTGAGGGGAGATTATGTCGATCGTTCAGAGGCGTTGAAGACGGTACGGGGCAGGATCGATTTCACTCGGACGTTGAGCGATCTGCTTATTTACAAAGGGCAATTGCATTGCGAGTACCAGGAGTATTCGCTGAACGTTCCAAGGAATCAGATCGTTGCGACGACGTTGCAGAGGCAGATGCGTGATGAATACCAAGGCTCCGACACAGACGCAATTGAGGAGTTGAGAGGAGATGTCGAAAGGTTGGTTCGGACGCTGGAGGAGATCGATCGTGTCCGATTGGATCGTTCATTGATTGCGAACGAGATGCACAAGCTGGGTCCGAACGAACGTGAGTACAAGTTGATGTTGCGAGTATGCGAGATGCTCTATCGGCCGACGATGCCACAGGAGACAGACGATGAAGTAGGCGAGTCGTTCAGGAATTGGGTAGAGGACCGCAAACACCGAATCTACGAAGAATTCGTAGCGAATTTCTATTCGATCAAGTTGTCAAGGAACGAATGGGTTGTGTCACCGCAGACGACGTTGCGTTGGAACGAGAAATCGCAGTTAAACGAAGGAGTAACCCGTTTGCCGACTATGAGACCGGATATTGTGGTGACCCACAAGGATTCAGGCAAGATCGTGGTGATCGACACGAAGTGGTACAGCAAGGTCGTCACTGATCGCTTTGACCAGTTGACAGTTCATTCGAGCAATCTTTATCAGATGTACGCCTACATGGCATCGCAGGACTACCAAGGCGGACGCTATCGAGATTCGACGGGCATCTTGCTATATGCACAGACCAAGAAGGACGATGTGGACTTCCGCACCAAGATCGATGATCATCCGTTTCGGGTGTATACGTTGGATTTGATGCAGGATTGGGAGGATATTGAGGGGGATTTGGTGGGGTTGGTTGAGGATACGGTGGGTGATGAGTAGGGCATGTGCACTGCGGCGGCGGGCATACCCCGCTCGCGTCGCTTCGCTTGCTCGCGCCCCTTTCGCGGGGCGAAAGGGGCAGGGGATGGTTGCCTGGCTATGGTGAATGCGGTTATGAGGGCGGTTAGGGCGAGGATTATGGTGAGGATGAGGATGGTGGGGTGTGGGGGTTGGATGCCGCCGGTTTCGGGTAGTGTTTCGTCGGGTGTTTGGAAGATTGGGGCGGGTGGTAGTTGTGGTGCGTTTTCGGCTGTGATTGCGATGGCGGCGTTTATGGGGAGGGCAGTAGTGTTGGCGCAGACGATGGGGCCGTCGATGGTGATGATCAAGTTGGATGACAGGATGGTGAGGTTTCCGTCGCTGTGTTGGGCTTGTGCGATGCTGACATCGGCTATTGTTGATCTGAGTTCGTCAGGCAGTGGCAGGCAAATTTGGGCGGGTTTTTCGAGTCGGTATGCATTGAGGGGCTGTCCGGCTTTGTCGACGGGTTGAACGCGGTACCAGTATCCGGCGAGTTTGTGTCGTGGATTGTTTTTCTCGTTGTTATCTACTGGTCCGGTTTTGGTGATGTTTATGCCGATGATCTGATTGTCGGGTACGGCGCTGGGCGGTGCGGTGAAGGTGGTGTCTTCGTGCGTGTATGAACCGCCCTCTACGGGTGTGAAGACTTTGTAGCTGACGCCTTGCGCATCGTCGATAGTGTCAGGGATGTGTCCGGTTGGATTTACGGGAGGTTCTTCGGGTTGTGGCGGTCCTTGTGTGCGTCTGACGGTGATGTTGAACGTTGCTTCGCACTGTTCTTCGTCGTCGAGGAATGAGTAGCAGTTTAGTTCTGGTTCTGGGAGAGTTGCGGTGACGGTGTATCTTCCGGTCTGTTGTGGTGTGTGGTACAAGGCGGTGAGGCCTTTGGGCTTTCGGAATGTTCCAGTTGTGTCGTCTTCCCATTCGAGGTTCAAGTCGTCGGCCAGGGAGTCGTCGCGTATGTTCTGGCGTCCGTATACGTGGACATTGAGTACGACTCGATCTCTGGGTGCGACAGTGATGTTGTGGAATGCGGGTTGGATTCGGAGGATGAGTGAGTTGTTGCGGAGTGGAGCGGCGGGGGATTGTGTAGGCGTGCTTTCCACGACCGGGTCGTTGTCGGCGATGGAGATGTTGATGGTGTTGGAGTTTAGAGATGGGTTTGTACTTGTTGCGTTGATGGCGATGGTCTCTTCGGATTCGGATTGCGTGTCGTCGATGATGGAGATGGTTGTGGTGCCGGAAGTGGTGTTCTCTGCGATGTTGATGGTGGTTGAGGCGAGGGTGTAGTCGTCGCTGTCGGCGGTGCTGGTGGTATCGACGTTCAGGGTGACGGTTGTACCGTTTGCCGGCGCGGGTTCGTTGATGGTAGCGGTGATGGTTACGGTGTCGCCTTCGGCGGGGTTCTGAGGATCGGCGGTCAGGGCGAGGGTAGTGGGCGGAGATGTGGCCGGGCTGTAGGCTGGGACTGGCGAAGGGGCCGGTGGAGGTGGAGGAGGCGGTGGAGGGTTTGGGCGGTTCACGTCGATGGAGTATGCCTTTATGGTTTCGCTATCCTCAGCGGTGACGACGACGAAGATGACGTTTGATCCGTGGGCGATGTCGAGGGCGTTGCTGGGTGAGCCGCTGCTGACGGTGTCGCCGCTTATGGTTACAGTTGCGCTGGTGTGGGTTGTGGTAGGAGTGATGGTTACTTGGCTGACGGTGGTATCGACGTTTGCGGAGTAGCTGGTGGTGTCGACATCGAAAGTCGGGGTGAAGGCGATGTTGCTGCTGTCTGCGGCGTTGTTCAGGACGAGTGCGGAGAGTGTTGCAACGTCGGACAATGGCGGGGTGTCGACTACTGGCGGGTCATCGTTGTCGGCGATTATGAGAGTGGTGCCGTTGGCGGTGATGTCGGTAGCAGTTGCATCTAGGACGAGTATCTCGTTGTCGTCATCTACGGAGTCGTCGGCGATAGTGATAGTGGCGGTGCCGGATGTGGCATTCTCTGCGATAGTGATGGGGGAAGTAGGGAGAGTGTAGTCGTCGGATGATGCGGTGCTTTGGTCGGATGCTGATATTGTGACTTGCACACCGTCTTCTCCTGCCGGATGGTCGAGGGTAGCGGTGATGGTTACGGTGTCGCCTTCGTCGGGATTGTAGTCGTCAGCGGTGAGAGTGACGTGAGAGGGCGTGGTATCGGATGACGGGTCTCCGTCGTCGTCGACGATGATGAGTCGGAGCGGGGTTTGGGTTTCAGCGGAGATTTCGGATGTTGGGAATCTTAAGGATGCTGCGAGTTCGATGATCTCGTCCGCTTCGTCGATTTCGTCTGTTTTGGCGATGATCATGAATGTGGTGGTCTGCTGTCCTTTCGAGAAGGAAGGCAGCAAGGTTCGGTAGTCGTCAAAGTTGCTGGCGGTAGGCTCGTCTTCGATGTTGTGATGTCCGATCTGGACGCCTACGTTTTCAGGTGCCGGGGCGTCGAGAGTGGCGGTGATGGTGACGCGGCCGCCGTATTCGCCGGAGTCGGGGTCTCCTTCAAGAATGTAAGGTGATCCGCTGGTGACGCTGAGCGTGATGACGCTTGGTGTTTGGGCTCGCGCTTCGGAGTCTGAGATGAGCAGAGTAGCCGCCGCGATGGCGGTGAGTGCGAGGAAGAGAGCGTGGCGAGTGGATGCACGGCTAGATAAGTGTTCGCCGATCATGAGAGATATTCTGGTAAAACGGTTTCGATGATTTCAATATGTGGCGCATCGTTTGAAGAGGGATATGAAAGACGTAGAAGGGTGGATATGATGGGATGTGGCGTATAATCCCGTTGAAACGTTGAAGTATCAGTAACGGGGTTGACATGAACAAGGTACAAGCGGTGGTTTCGGCGGCGAATGGTGCGCCGGTTTCGTTGGAGACGATTTTGGTGCCGGATCCGGGGCCTGGCGAGGCGTTGATTCGGGTTCAGGCTTGTGGAGTTTGCCATACGGATTTGCACTATCGAGAGGGTGCTATCGGGGATGAGTTTCCGTATTTCTTGGGGCATGAGGCGGCTGGTGTTGTGGAGAAGATTGGGGATGATGTGGACAATGTGGCGCCGGGTGATTTCGTGATCGTAGCTTGGCGGGCGCCTTGCACGACTTGTCGGTCATGCGAGCGTGGTCGTCCGTGGTACTGCTTCGACAGTCGGAACGCTGCGCAGCCGATGACGTTGGAGGACGGGACGCCTTTGTCGCCGGCTTTGGGTATCGGCGCTTTCGCGGAGTTGACGCTGGTGGCTGCTGGTCAGGCGGTGAAGGTTGACCCGAAGGCGGATGCGAAGGCGGCGGGTTTGATCGGTTGCGGGATCATGGCTGGTTTGGGTGCGGCGATTAATACTGGTGGCGTTTCACGCGGCGACTCGGTTGCGGTGTTTGGTTGCGGCGGCGTTGGCGATGCTGCGATTGCGGGATCGAAGTTGGCGGGAGCTCACACGATCATTGCGGTGGATATCGATGATCGGAAGCTGGAGTGGGCAAAGGGTTTCGGTGCGACGCACACTGTGAACTCGCGTGAGGTCGATGCTGTTGAGGCGATACAGAGGATAACTGATGGGAATGGTGCGGATGTGTGTATCGAGGCGGTGGGTTTGCCTCAGACGTATGAGCAGGCGTTCTTCGCGCGGGATCTTGCTGGGACAGTTGTGTTGGTGGGTGTGCCGAGTCCGGAGATGAAGATTACGCTGCCGATGATTGAGGTGTTTGGGCGTGGCGGATCGTTGAAGTCGTCTTGGTACGGTGACTGTCTGCCGACGCGGGACTTCCCGATGTACATCGACCTGTATATGCAAGGTCGGTTGGATTTGGATGGGTTTGTGTCGGAATCGATCGGGATCGGAGATGTTGAGGAGGCGTTCCACAAGATGGAACGTGGCGAGGTGCTGCGGTCGGTTGTTGTTATGAACTAGGATGCGAAGGATGGGAAGGATGTGTTTTGTGATGTCGGAGAATGCTCATAAGCCTTGTGTAGTCACGAAGGGCGACAGTCTGGAGGTTGAGATTGCCAGCGGGGCGATGACTCGGCTGGCTGGTGTTTCGGAGGCGTTGTCGGGGTCGACGGGTATACATCTGGCGATTGCGACGGTGCCGCCGGGTCGGTGTTCGACGGCTCACTATCACGTGAATTGCGAGTCGGCGATCTACGTGGTTAGCGGCGAGGGGTTGTTTCTGCACGGGGAGGAGTTAGAGGTTGAAGAGGCGATCGGGGCTGGGGATTTCATCCATGTGCCGCCGGATTCGAATCATCAACCGGTGAATACTTCCGATGATGAGGATCTGGTGTTGATAGTGGCGCGGAATGCGCCGGTGGAGATTGTTGTGGATTTGGAGGGTGCAGGGCGGCAGGATTGTCGGTGAACTGTGATTTATGTGGTTTGAATGATGTGACAGGATGAGCGAAGTATCGGACAAGCGTCGGTTTTGGTCGGACGGGCACGGGATTTATCACGTTGCGACTATGGGAGAGCGGTTGTTTGCTGGATTCTGGGAGTGGGTGGCGGCCGTATTCATCGGAGGGTTTTTCGCGGCTTCTGTAACTGTTGGGTTTGTGTTGAGGAGAGCAGAGACTCCGGAAGAGGTTAATTGGTATGTCTTTGGGGACGGCGTAACAGGAGGGATACTTCTCTTTTTTCCCTTGTTGCTCGCGTTCCCTCCTATCGTTCATTTGGCGTCCGGGATAGTGTTAGCTTCCGTCGGTCAGGGTCTAGGCTATCGAGCTATGATGCTGAGGGTCAAAAGGGACAATCTTGAACGATTGAGTTGGCAGCGGGTGATGCTCCGTCAATTCATCGGGAGCCCGGGGCTGATGATTCCGTGCCTATTGGTGGTTTTGACGGGAGTGCCGTATCTGTGTTTGAGGATTATCGCGTTAGTGTTCGACCTGCGCATTGATGTCTTGGACGTATCGGACGATCAAGTGAACACGCTTTGGTCGATCTTTGTCAGGACATACTGGATAACGGTTCCGCTACTAGTTTTTGCCAACCACTTGTGGATGAGGATTGACGCCAAGGGACGTCCACCACATGATGTTTTTTTGGATGTCGTGGTAGTGCAGGATCGGATTTTGAGTACGAATCGTGCTGCGTTTCCTTCGACGGGCCGAGCACCTGTGGAGCGATGGGATTAGGGGGCAGGATTGTTGGTGATGGCGAGGTGATAGTAGGGCCGCAGCAGCGGGGAAACAGAAATCTGGATGAGCGGCAGGGTCACGAGTATGCATCGGTTCGGATTCGGTGGTTGGCTGGGATTGTTGATTGGTTGGTGGCGATGGTTTGGAGCGGTTTAGTGGTGGTAATCTTCTTCGCGCCGGGCTGGTTCGGGAACTATTCATTCGAAGGCAACATTGGCGCCGGATTTATCTACTACTTCGGGTTGCCAATTGCACAAGGGGTAGTGATTTTACGGCATCTTTTGAACGCTATGAGGGTTACGTCGAGGGGTGACACGTTTGGGCATCGACTTTTTGGGTTGCGGATAGTTAAGGCCAACGGAGGACGGATTGGTTGGCGGCGCGCTGTGGTGAGGCAGTTTTTGGGTAGTCCGGTGCTGTGGGGGTATTTCTCGCCATTGCTGTGGGCGCTGGTTGATTTTTTCATCAATCAGTTGAGTGGATCTGATGCTGCTTCGGCTGGGCTTGCCGGATTTATTGACGAGGCAAGTCGGAATTGGCTCAGGTGGGGCTCAACTGCGTTAGTGGTGTTGGCGGGTTTGCACCACGTTGCGATGGGTGTTGATCGGAGGGGAAGGGGTGTGCATGATCGGTTAGTTGGGACAGTCGTAGTGAGGACTCGAAGGAACTAGGTTGTGGTTTTGGTCGGGTTTGGAAGCCACACCTGACGTTGGATACGCGGTTACGTTTTTAGTGAGTGGTGTACTTTGGAGTTAGGGACAGGAGGATGATCGACTCGATGACAGATGGAACCGCTGATTCGTTGGAGGGATGCCCGAACTTTGAAGTTGCTTCAGTTTGGCTTCGGTTGTTGGCGGGTGTTGTTGATTGGGTAGTCGCGATAGGTTGGGGTTTGTTGGTAGCGGGGATAGTGTCGATCGTGCTGGCGGCTGTGTTGACAGTCATTAGCGAGTATTCGTTTGGAGTGAATCTGGCGGCTGCGCTTCTGTATTTTGGGTTGTTGATAGCGTTTATGGTGATGATTTTCAGACATCTAGCCGTAGGATTCAGGGTTGCGTCGAAGGGCGATACTGTTGGGCATCGACTGTTTAAGTTACGGATAGTTGCAGTTGACGGATGCCTGCTTGGTCGAGACTACGCTGTGGTGAGGCAGTTTTTAGGTAGCCCGTTGCTGTTTGGGTATATATCGCCAATAGTGCTGTTTTACATTGTCGTGCAGATGTTCAATATCAATTCACTTGTTGATGCGGAAGTGTATTGGATTTACTGGGGATGGATTCTTTCGGCGGTTCTAGCAGTGGCGAATCATGTTTGGATGGTGTTTGATGCCAAGGGTCGAGGTTGGCATGATTGGGTTGCTAGGGCGGTAGTGGTGAAGGCGGAGCGGTAGTATTTTTGCGATGTTCTTTGTGGCACAGATGGTGTTGCTGGTGAAAGGGTCAGGCACCTCCTGCGTGCTCGCTTCGCTGGCACGAGTCCCACTCGCTTCGCACGCATGATGCGAAATTCTGCGATATGCAGGCTGTCTTTCCGAGTGCCAAACTGTCATTCCGAGCGCAGCGAGGAATCTCGTAAAGTCGTCCTGGGAATGCCGTGTGAGATTCTTCACTCCGCTGTGCTCCGTTCAGAATGACATGACTGAGGATGCGCTCCGTTCATGACCCAGAGTGGCCTGTCACGGGTCGCGCTCCAACATCAGTACAACCTAATCTGCATCATGCGTTTCGCGAAGGGGAGGTGGGACATATAGGTGATTTGGATGGTGGGCAAAGATCTCGCTTTCGAGGGAATGACGCGGCGAGGGACAGGACTTCATTCGCTAGGGTGGAATGAGGCTACGACTCTGACGACTGGTATCATTAATGCCATCATACGAATATGGACAAAAGGCTGGAAAGGATCAGGCGCAACCCTAGGAATGTGAGGTTCTCGGAACTGATGAGGATCTGTGACCGCTATTTCGGGGGTCCCAGGCGACATGGTAGCCACTATGTCTACCGTACGCCTTGGCAGGGAGAGCCACGGATCAATATCCAGCCTCGCGGAGACATGGCCAAGCCGTATCAGGTACGCCAAGTTTTCAAGGCGATAGATAATCTGGATGGAATGGAATGACTGCAAGTACTGACCGTTACACCTACCGTGTCATCTGGTCTGGGGAGGACGGGGAATTCGTCGGCCTGTGCGCTGAGTTCGGATTGCTGAGCCACCTGGACGAAACGCCGGAGAAGGCGTTCGCCGGGATCCGCGACCTGGTGGCTTTTTGCGTGGAGGACCTGCGGAGGGAAGGCGCCCCGATTCCGGAGCCGATTTCGACTCGGCACTACAGCGGGCATCTGTCGATCCGCGTGCCGCCGGAGACTCATCGAGCTCTGGCGTTGGACGCGGCCGAAGCGGGCGTGAGCATGAACCGACTTGCGAGCGAGCGGCTGGCCAGGGCGTGAAGCCTTTATTCTGTGGGGCCGCAGAGAAGGCGGACTTCGAGGTACGTCGAATGACGCTGTCCGCGAGACGGTCACAGTGGAGTGAAGTGGAGCGGTTGTCGTGCTCGCCCCGGGCGTACCCCGCTCGCTTCGCTCGCGCCCCTTTCGCCCAGCGAAAGGTGCGAGCATTTTGCTTACGTGAACGGAGAAACGCTAGGTGGTTGAGGAATCGGGTCGGGTTTGAGTTGATGGTTGTTCGATGGCGTCGAGGTCGGATTCTTCGCGGGTTACTTTGACGGATCGGAGGACTAGTAGGCCGGCTACTAGGAATATCGCTAGGGTTGCTAGGGCTACTCGGTAGGCTAGTTCGCCGGTTTCGGATAGGGCCCAGGTGGTTAGGCCCCAGAGCGCGGGACCGATGACGGCGGATAGGCGGCCGGACATCTGGAAGAGTCCGAAGAATTCGCCGATCTGTCCGTTGGGTGAGAGATAGGTGAGGAAGACGCGGTCGGAGATTTGTGGTGCGGCCCAGAAGAATCCCATGGTGACGGCGATGGCCCAGAAAGCCCATGTGGAGTCGGCGATGATGGCGGCGACGGCGAGTGCGGTCCAGCCGGAGAGGGCGATTATGAGGACGCGTTTGGGTCCGAATTTTGATACGAGGAATCCGGTGGCCCATGATGCGAATATTGCGATGATGACGACGATGATGATCATGGTCTGGGCTTCGTTTTGGGTGAAGTCGCCGACGTTTATGAGGTAGAGGACGTAGAAGGATGTGACGGTGTTTATGGCTTCCATGTACATGAAGCGTCCGATGAGGAAGCGGAAGAGGTTGGCGTGTTGTCGGGCGCGTTTGAAGGTCTCGTATAGCTGTTTGTAGGAGGTCTGGAAGAGGGATTTGTCGACACGGCCGCGGGGGCCTGGGTCTCTGACGATGAGCAGGAGCGGTAGTGCGAAGAGGATGAAGAGGGCGGCGGTGGGCAGGAACGCGGCTTGGTTGCCGGATGTTTCGACGATGGGTCGCATGATTAGGAAAGCGGCGATGATCCCGATGTATCCGGCGCCGACGCCGATGCCAGAGATGATGCCGCGTCCGCTTTCGGAGCTGACGTTGATGATGAGGGAGTTGTAGAAGATGAGTCCGGTCTGGTAGAGGAAGTTTGCGGCGATGAAGAAAAGTAGCCCAGTTGTGAGTCCGCCGAATGTTCCGATGAGTGCGGTGAAGACGGCACATGACACGACGCTCATGGCGAGGAGGGGAACGCGTCGGTTCAGGCGGTCAGAGAGGGTTCCGAGGAAGGGTCCGGTCAGAGCGACGATTAGCATGGAAGCGGAAAGTGCGATGCTGAAGTGGGCGTCAGTGCCACCTTTGTCTTGGGTGACCCACACCGGGAAGTAGAAGGTGAGGATGGAAAAGGAGAAGATGGTGTCGGAGAAGTCGTAGAGGGCCCACGAGCCGGTGGATAGGAGGGCGCGTGGTTTGGAAGTGGCGACGGTAGTGGTCATGGAGGATAAGGGTATATGTCTGAACCGGGATTTGAGGGATTTTAGTGATGGAAGGATGGGTAGGGTGGTGTGAGTGTATGAACCCCCTGCGTCTCGCTACGCTCGCCGCGTCCCCCTTTTGCTGCGCAAAAAGGGGAGGGTTCGTGTCCTCCTCTCTGCGCGAAGGGGACGTTTGCAAAACCCTCCCCCTTGATGCCCAAGGGGGATTCAAAAACTCCCCCTTTCCAAGGGGGAATTTGAAGGGGGTTTTAGACACCGATCGGGCATCCCCTGCGAATGTGCTACGCTGGTTCGCGTCCTTGTTGTCGGCCTTTTGGGCTACGCGAAATGGACAGATCTGCGCTTCTTACCTCTTCTGGGTTCCCGCGTTCGCAGGAATGACATGGGGTGTTCGCGGGAGTGACATGGTGATAGATTAGAATTGGGATATTATGGGATGCGCTGGTTTGGGCGCATCGCTGTCGGGCCCGTAGCTCAGTCGGTTAGAGCGCTACTCTGATAAAGTAGAGGTCGATGGTTCGAATCCGTCCGGGCCCACCATCGTTCTCCCTTTTGCCCGCGGTGTTGATTAAGGATTGAAGCTGGTTGACGCATCTTATTGAGCAGGTTGGCGGGTGGATCGAGGAGTTGATCGCGGCGATCGGTTATCCGGGGATTGTGTTGGTGATGGCGATCGAGAACATCTTTCCGCCGATTCCGTCGGAGGCGGTGTTGCCGTTTGCCGGGTCACTGTCGGCTAAGGGTGAGTTGGATTTCTGGGGTGCTGTTGCGGCGGGGACTGTTGGCTCGTTACTCGGTGCGGTAGTGCTGTATGGTATCGGGTATTTTGCGCGGGAGGCGGGAGTTAGGCGGTTGGTTGAGAGTTACGGCAAGTACGTTTTCATTTCGGAGAAGGACCTTGATCGTGGTGCGGTTTGGTTCGAGCGTTACGGCGAGGCGGTGATCTTCTTCGGTCGGTTGATTCCGTTGATACGGAGCATCGTGTCGGTGCCCGCAGGGTATACGCGGATGCACTTTGGTCGGTTTTTATTGTTCACGACGTTGGGGACGGCGTTGTGGAGTCTGGTATTGACGTATGCGGGTAGGTTGCTGGGTGAGAACTGGAAAGAGATCAAGGATTTCATGGAGCCGTATCAGAACGGTACGCTGGTGGTGCTAGTGGTGCTAGTCTTGGCGTTTTTTGGGTGGCGGGTGATCAAGTGGCGGCGCGAGCGGGGTGTTCCGTAGGGCTTTGAACTAGATTCCCGTGTGCGCGAGAATGACGTGTGATTTCTGGCAAATTGATGGATAAGGCTTAGAATCGATAGTTGGTTTCGGGCTGTCTCTTACATTTGAGACGGTTCAGAGACCGCGATATTGATTGCAATAACTGGCAGATAGGAAGGTGGCGACAATGCCAAAGTACATGTTCGAAACCTCGTACACGATTGATGGTGTCAACGGGTTGTTGGAATCAGGTGGTTCGGCACGTAAAGAAGCTGTGGAGAAACTCGTGAGCAGCCTAGGTGGCGAGCTTGAGAGTTTCTACTATGCGTTTGGTGGAGCCGATCTGTACATCACCGCTGATCTGCCGGACGATGCGGCGGCTACGGCGTTGTCGCTCCGTGTGGCGGCGAGTGGTGCGGGTACGATTTCGACCACTGTATTGCTGGATCCGTCAGTTATAGACGATGCGGCGAAACGGGATACGAACTACATGCCTCCGGGCGGTTAGGCTAGGTCTGCGTTTTTGAGGAATGCGACCAGCATTTCTCTTGACTGGGCCTCATAGATCGGAGAGTACGAGGTGAATTCTCGAAGGTTCGCCTCGGCTTCGAATTCGGGATCGAAGATAGGGCCCATCAGTTCGTAATCGCCCGCCAATTCGCGGTTCCAGATTTTGAGTTGGTCGAGTGTGAGTTGGGGTTCGAACTGGAAAGCGTAGGAGTTGCGGTACCGGAATGCGAGGCTCTGACGCCTGAATGTTCCGTCGCGGCATAGCATGTATCCGAAGGCGAGTTTGGTTGCGCCGTCTGGGACGCTGAAGCACTCGCCGTGAAGGGTCGGGACTAGCGGTACGCGAAGTTTGCTGAACACAGGATCGCGCGATCCCTCCTCGGTGATCCAGATCTTGCGGAGCCCGAATTCGTAGCCGCCGGTAGGTTCAACGGTACCGTAGAGGGCGCGGTCCATGATCTGTGCACCGAGGCACACGCCGAAGATGGGTGTGTCAGTGTCCATCGCTTCGGAGAAGAATTTGCGTTCAGCGTGGATGGCCGGAAGATCGTCGTTGGCTGAATAAGCGCCGCCAAGAGCGATGATGAGGTCTAAGTCATCAATCGGAGGTGGATGAAAATCGCGGAGATCGGGTTCGCCTTCAAAGACGTTGAGGGGTAGGAGGTCGAAGCCACGATCGTTAAGAACGGAAGTGTAGTTCTCGCCTAGCGTTTCGTGCT
>DAOUJE010000013.1:0-16566 GCA_034423055.1 Dehalococcoidia bacterium
CGGTCTGCGCGTTCGATGGTGATGACATCGTCGGCACGACGTTGTGGGAACCATACGAATTAACCGTCCCAGGCAGAAAATCTGATTTCTTTGGCGTTACTGGCGTCACGGTCGCACCGACACATACGCGCCGCGGCATCCTGCGAGAAATGATGCGGAGGCTCTTAATCGAAGGACGCGACGCTGGGTACCCGATCGCCGGGCTTTGGGCAAGTGAAAGCAACATCTACGGCCGCTTCGGATTCGGCATCTCGGGCGAGACTGTCTTGGCCAAGATCGACGTACGAGATGCAAGATTCCGCGCTACCCCAAAGGTTAAGGGCGAGATCCGCTTCGCCGACGTTGCGACAATGGAGAAAGTCGCGCCCGTCGTGTGGAACAGAACCGCCGAAAAAACCATCGGCATGATGCTCCGGACCAAAGCCGATTGGGATTGGATTTACGACCGTCGCCGGATACCCAGTTATGGAAAACGCAGGGCGTTCTGCGTCGTATACCGCGAAGGCGGCGAACCCCTCGGATATGCGGCATACCGTATCGAACACAAGATGGAAGCGATGCACTCGTACAACACGGTACAGGTAATCGAACTGATCGCCTCCACCACCGCCGCAGATGCCGCATTATGGCGGTTCTTGCTCGACATCGACTTGGCAGGTGAAGTAGTGCATCACCATCCGAAGAAGTCCAAATTGCTATGGCTTCTCGCCGACCCACGCAAACTTTCGTTCGAACCCTACGACTCCCTCTGGATTCGAATTCTCGATCCGATCAAAGCTTTGACCGGGCGCACATACTCAGCCGCCGGCGAGGTCGTCATCAAACTCGCTGATAAATTCTGCCCATGGACACAAGGAACTTACGTGTTACGCGTCGACTCTAACGGCAAGGCGGCATGTGAGGCGACCGACCAAACGCCGGACGTGACACTTCCCGTCGCGTCCCTAGGTGCCATCTATATGGGTGCTCACTATCTCGCCGACCTGCAACGCGCAGGACGCGTCACCGAACACAAATCCGGTTCGGTCGCACAGATTGATACCATGTTCCCTACAAGTGGAGTTCACAGCTTCCTACCCGAGTTCTAGACCAAAGATGCACAATGTCCCTATTCACTCCAGCCCATCTCGGCAAGTGGGAACCCATCTACACGAGATTGCTCGAAGGTGAATCATTGCCGCTGACAGAAGACTCGGCATGGATGTTGGGACGAAAAACTGGTGTCATCGCCGTAGTTCATGAAGGTGAACCAATCTACATCGAAGCAACAAAGGACATTGGAAAAACCATCAGCGATTACCTAAACGGTGGTGCCAACTGCGATTTCAGAGCCAAGATCGGAATCGTCGAACTCGGAGCATCGCCGAGAACCGCGGTTGAGAGATCGCGCAAGGGGCCGCTCGCAGAACGTATCAACAGATTGTTGCCGCAATACCGCTTCTCCGCCGTTCCTGCAACCGAAGCCGTCGCAGAACGACTCGCGGCCGCGTTCACGATCGTCGCGGACCCTAGGCTCAACGGACCGACCGCTGAAGCGAATGCGATCATCGACGCGTTGCCGAATTGACTACACCCCCCTGCCATCCCCCTTATTCATAAGGGGGAATCGAAGTACGGCGCTGACCTAACCGAATGCTGAACGAATACTCCGAATACTTCCCGCTTGCCGCGCTCATCCTATTCGCCGCGTTCATCGCCTACATAATCTGGCGTGGCAACTACAAAATCGGTGCTTACATCGTGCAAGTAGCCGCCGCACTCTTTCTCTCCTCCATCGCCGGTTTCACGCTTTACATCCTCAGTTCCGTGATGGTCACCACTTGGCTCCTCGCCGGTAGCAGCGGATTCTTGATGATCAACGCGGTGGTCATGCAAGCAACGGGAGCGATGATCGGTTTCGCCATCGTGAAACGATACGGAACATCGCAAAACCAAGTCACCCTGAAAGAGATGGCAATCTCCCTCGTTCTCGGAATCATCGGCGCATACACAGGTTTCAACCTGTTCAAAGATGCCACCTTCGCCGCCGACTTCGTCACCAATGCCAACAGCGTCGCCGGTGCCTATTTCGGCGCAGTTCTAATGGGAAATTCGCTGTTGATCGTCGGCGGTCTGGTGAATGTGTTGCGGAACCAAGAACCCTGACCTTCATCCCTATCCTTTCCTAAACAGGTAGAGTAATGGGCGAAACGAATCTCGCCATCGCCGACACCTACACTGAGGCAAGCCATGCACATCACCGACATCGAAGTCATCACATTCCGAAGCGAGACCAACAACGTCGGCACAAAATGGGGCTATGGACAGTGGCAAGATGAGCCGCAACAGTCCACACACGCCATCACCAAAATCTCTACCGATGAAGGCGTCTGTGGCTACAACACCGGCGGAATGGGCGGTTACTTCCGAGGCGCGTTCCCATCCGAAGTTGAAGCCATGGTCAAGGAACTGCTTGTCGGCGAAGACCCGCTGAGCCGAGAGCATCTCTGGTATCTGATGCGTGACAACCACCAATTCCACGAGTCTCTCATCGGCACGCTAGACACAGCACTGTGGGACCTCGCTGGCCGATACGCTGGGCTGAGCGTTTCGCAGCTCATGGGCAAGGCACGGGACAAGGTGCGCGCATATGCCAGCACATTCCCCAACCTGGGCACACCCGAGGACTATGCCAAATTCGCACTCGAATGCAAAGCGCAGGGTTACACCGCGTTCAAAGTTCACGCTTACATCTACTGGAACCCGATAACGAACCAACCCGCGCCGCGCCGTCCTGCATTCCCGAAGCAAGACATCGAAGTCTGCGAAGCGGTGCGCGACGCCGTCGGTGACGAAATGACCCTGATGCTCGACCCTTGGGGCATCTACTCCCTTGACGAATCGATCTACGCCGGGCGTGAACTCGAGCGTCTCGGCTACTACTTCCTCGAGCATCCGATGCACGAGTTCAGAGTCGAACCCTATCGCCGGCTCTGCAACGAACTCGACATCGCCGTATGCGCCCCGGAGCACGCGACGTGGATGCACTACTCCCGCGCCGAATGGGTGCTGCAAGGCGCGTCTGACATCGGCAGAATCGACGTTAACTTCGGCGGCATTACCGCTTGCAAGAAAGCCGTCGACGTCTACGAGGCGTTCGGCATTCCTTGCGAGATGCATGGCGGTTGGTTCGGCAATGCCGCCATACTCGGTGCCACGACTGACGAAACCTGCCTCTTCTACGAACGAGGCCTGCTGCGTCCGGAGTTTGACTACGAAGCCACGCCACCCTACCTAAACGCGCCCTGCGACCCACTCGACGACAAGGGCAACGTCATTCTGCCTCAGGGTCCGGGCCTTGGCATGGACTTTAACTGGGACTACATAGACGACAACCGCGTCGCCTGAAAAATCAGGCAACGCGGTTGGGAGTTGCGATCTATCCGGCCAACAGCGTGAGCCTCGAACCGAAGTAGAAGAATCTCTAGCGTCGTCCTCGCTTCTGGAGTTGGAGCATGTGATTCCTCAGGAACGGCGGGATCTTCATATCTTCCGGATTCTCGATTGCCTGCTCGATCATCTCCGTGTCCATCATGCGCTGCTCCTCGTCGGTCGGGAAACCGGTGGCAATCACGATCACTCGGATGTTGTGACCCATGTTGGACTGCCGGGCAGTTCCGAGGATGATGTTCGACTGCGCCGTCATCTTGCTCTGGACGATACTCGATATCTCTTGGACGCTGTACATCCTCATACCAGGGCCACCAGTGATATTGACCAACGCTCGCTGAGCACCAGTGATGTCCACGTCAAGTAATGGACTATCCAGCGCCTGATTTACTGCTTGCAACGCACCGCCCGGATCAACGTCTGACGCCTCCCCTACACCCATCCACGCCGGACCGGCATTCGTCATAACTGCGCGCACATCGGCGAAGTCCAAGTTGACCTCGCCTGGTTCGATAATCACGCGGGCGATACCTTCCACACCATCTTTAAGGACCTTGTCCGCCATGCGCCAGGCTTCCTGAGTCGTTGTGTCAGGCGCCGCCGCATCGAGCAATCGGTCGTTCGGGATGCGGATCAGCGTATCGACGTAATTCTGAAGCTCGTCCACACCTTCTTCCGCCTTCGCCATTCGGTGAGTTCCCTCAAAGCTGAACGGCATAGTGCAGACACCGATCGTGAGCGCGCCCTGTTGCTTTGCTATCTGTGCAACGACGGGTGCTCCACCGGTTCCGGTTCCACCACCCATACCGGCGGTGACGAACACTAGGTCAGCGCCATCCAAGATTTCAGCGATCTCCTCGCGGTTCTCCTCGTGGCAGATACGCCCCTGTGAAGGATCTCCGCCAACACCCATGCCTCGAGCCGTGGTGTCGCCGACACGAAGCCCGGTCGGCACAGTCGCCAACTCCAATGCCTGTGCATCGGTGTTCATGACGATGTAATCGACCGTATCGATCGGGTCGCTGTACATGCGGTTCACGGCGTTAGACCCGCCGCCGCCCACGCCAACGACCTTTATGTTTACCTTCCCGACGCCGAGAGGCTGTCTGCCTTGCGGCCGGTACTCGAATTCGTCGTGTATCTCACGCAACATATTTTCGTCCTTCACGATCTCAAAGAAACCATGGCTGTGCTGGTAGCTGCCACGCGGCATCGAACTGTGCTGGAGAGATTCGCACCTCTCGATTCAACGTCGCAACTCGCGTCGCGTTCCAGAGTGATTACTAAACTATGCAATTCACACCGCGCGATGCAATACCACAGCGCGCAATTACCAAATTCCTAAGATTCTCTCAAACCCGCTTCACAGAACCAACTGGAAGCGGGCATCAGCTTTCTAAACGATTCTATCGAGTCGCCTGACATCAGCGTTACGCACCAGCCCAATCCAACTTACACTTGGGAAACTGAAGAGTGGTCGACAGATGACACGGCCACCCGATTGAAACCTGCTCCGTAGAAAGGGAAGTTGAAACATGAACGGCTACGAAGCTGTTGCGAAGATTCTTAAGAAAGAAGGGTTCGAATGGCTCGCATGCTTCCCTTCAAACCCGATCATTGAAGCGGTCGCTAGAGAAGGCATTCGCCCGATCGTCTTCCGACAGGAACGCGGCGGCATTATGGCTGCTGATGGCTACTCGCGACTCATGGCATCTAAGGGCAAATACGGCGTCTTCGCATGCCAAGGCGGCCCCGGCTCCGAGAACTCCTTCGGCGGATTCGCACAAGCATGGGCCGACAGCGTCCCCGTGCTATTCATTCCAGACGGACCCGGTAACTACAAGGTTGGAGTCGCTCCCAACTTCAGCGGCCCACAAAACTTCCAACACATCATGAAGTTCGCCGCTCCCGTGACTTCGACTTCAGTGATTCCCGCCCTCATGCGCCGCGCAACTGAAGCTCTCAAAAACGGTCGTCCCGGTCCCGTAATGGTTGAGATGCAACGCGACGCTATGGGCGACGATGTCCCCGACGCAGCCGTCGAAAACTACGTTCCCACCTCTAAGCGCATATTCGCTCCGTCAGCCAGCGACATCAGCGACGCGGCCGACAAACTGCTCAACGCCCGCAAGCCTGCGATTTGGGCCGGTCAGGGCGTGCTGAACGCAGGTGCCACCGCAGAACTGCAAGAACTCGCAGAGTTGACACAGATTCCAGTCATGACAACCATGCCCGGAAAGAGCGCGATGGACGAACGACACCCCCTCGCGCTCGGTGCTGCCAACCGCACAGCACCGAAACCAGTCTGGACCTGGCTCAAGGAGAGTGATGTCCTCTTCGCAGTCGGCGCGAGTTTGACGGTGACCAACTACGGCATCGATCTCCCGGATGGAAAGTTCTTGATTCACTGCACTAACAACCCTGCCGATATCTCGAAGGAGTATCAGACTGACATCGGGCTCTTGGGCGATGCCGGTGAAACTCTGCGTCTACTAATTGACGAGATCAAGGGACGCATCGGCGAGGAAGGGCGTAGCGGAGACACCTCCGTGCAAGAAGCGGTCGCACAGGTACGCGCCGAATGGGATGCCGATTGGGCGAACCTGCTCAACTCCGACATGGTCCCCATCAATCCATACAGGTTGCTCAAAGAGATCGGTAAAGCGGTCGACCACGAGAACACCGTGATGACCCATGACGCCGGGCACCCGCGCGACCAGATGATGCCGTTCTACACCGCCACCAAGCCGCACACCTACATCGGATGGGGCAAGAGCACCCACCTCGGATACGGTATTGGCCTGATGATCGGCGCAAAGATGGCCATGCCCGAACGCTTCTGCGTTAACTTCATGGGCGACGCCGCATTCGGCATGTCCGGTCTCGACATCGAAACCTCCGTTCGCTCCGGGAACCCGATCACGACCATCGTCCTCAACAACGGAACCATGGGCGGATACAACAAGTCTCTCCCAGTAGCGATGGAGAAGTACAACGCCGGCAACATGACGGGCGACTACGCCATGATCGCCGAGGGCATGGGCGCACGCGGCATCACCGTGACTGACCCTACCGAGATCGGCAATGCGGTCCGAGAAGCCCACCGCGAGAACTTCGAGAACGGCCGCTCAGCCCTCATCGACGTTCACACGCAGCAAGAGCTGAACTTCAGCATCTACGACTAAGGGCAGTCTTTAGGAGAATCCCCGCAAGTACCCAAGGGAAACCAACGGGTAATACCGGCGAACCTACCCGTCATCCCGGCAAACCTACGAGTCATCCCGGCGGATGCCGGGACCCAAACGAAAATCAGCCCCGTCTCCCAATGGAAGACGGGGCCGTTTGCTATCCAATTGGCGACGCTACGCGTCAGAGAAGCTTAACCCTCTTCGGCAAGAGCCTCATGTACCCGAGTTGCTACGTCATCAGGAACGTACTGCTCCCAGATGTCGGAGAAGTTCTCCAGGTAGTAGAGCGCCGCCGTGTCTGTAGTCTCGTTGTTCTCGGTCATCCAGGCTTCAGTTTCGATGTGACTTGAAGCTGTGAAATCCCATCGACGGAAGAACTGAACCAGCTCAGGAGCCCGCTCGATGAGCGACTCGTGCACCGCAATCTTGATCTCAGCAGTCGGGTATGCACAGCCTTTGTCAGCTGCCCAGCAAGCATCTGAATAGTCTGGTTCTTCCAAGATGTAAAGGTCTAGTTCCGCAGAAGGCTTGGTCGGTCCCCACAGATACCCCAACCAGTTGTCACCTCTACCGTATGCCGCTTCAAGATCAGCGAACAGTCCGGCACCGGAACCAGGGTTGACTAGTTCAACATAGTCTTCAAGACCGTAAGTCACGACCTTTTCGGCATTCACGACCTCACACGCCCAACCGGGAATGCAGGTTACCATGCGAGCTTTGCCATTAGAGTCGGCAGTCACAAACAGGTCCATGTGCTCCGGAATATCCGTAACTGATACCAGTCCCGGATTCGCTTCCTTCACGTACTGCGGAATGACGAAACCCTGCCAGTTGTCCTCAAGACTCTTGCCAACGTCAACCACTACGCCACTCTCAAGTGCCGCATCCCAAGCCTCTTGTTGGTTCGGCAACCAGATCTCCATGGTTACGTCAGTGTCGTTGTTTTTCAGACCTTCAAACAGCGGAATAGTGTCTCCCGCAATCGCGTCGGTGGGATACTCGTAGCCATGCTCTACGATAAACCTAGCGATTCGCACTTGAAGTTCAGATGATGTCCAACTCAAGTCTGAGAAGACGATAGGTTCCTTCTCGACTTCAGCCATCACCTCAACCACTTTTTCGACGACAACAGTCTGGACTACGGGTTTCTCAACCTCGACAACCGTCTCTTTTTCGACAACCACGGTCTGTACGACGGTTTCGCCTTCTACGAGTTTTTCGACAACCACGGTCTGTGGCACTGCCACTTCACGCTCAACGACTACCTCTTTTTCTATGACGACCGTCTCAACAACGGTTTCAGTACCGCAGGCAATCGCCACGACACTCATGCTCGTAAGCAACAGAGCGAGCACCAGCAAACCAGAATTCGTGACCTGTTTCTTCGCTTTCAAGAGCAATGTTTCTCTCCTTTACTTGGTTTCGTTATCAGTGAAGGGGACTCATCCGAAGACGCATTACATCCAACGCAGGGTCAAACCCCAACCTATCACCCAGCCGTAGTTCCGCCCACGTCCGAGATACCCATCGCCTCCCGCTGGCGTTTTGCGAACGCCTGCGTGATGCGATCGATGATGATGGCGAGGAATACGATCCCAAGTCCCGCCAAGAAGGCGTTCCCGGGCTCGATCCGTCCCAAAGCTCGATTTACATCTTCACCCAATCCACCCGCACCAACTAAAGATGCTATCACCACCATCGCTAACGCCATCAGAGTAGTCTGGTTAACTCCTGCCATTATGGTGGGAATCGCTAGCGGTATCTTCACTCGCAGCAATAATTGCGCATTCGTAGCTCCGAACGACGTTGCCGCTTCAATCGTCTCCTCAGGCACCTGCCTGATACCGAGATTCGTAAGCCGAACCGCCGGCGGCACCGCGTAAATCAGCGTCGCAATAACCGCAGGAACATTCCCGAGACCGAAAAACGCTATCGCCGGAACCAGGTACACGAAACTCGGCATCGTCTGCATACCGTCCAGAATCGGGCGCAATATCGTGTTCAAGCGGTCGCTCTGTGATGTCCAAACCCCGACTGGTACTGCGATAACGATCGACAACGTTACTGTTACGACGATCAAAGATGCCGTCTCCATCGCGCTCTCCCACAGTCCGAATACTGCAATCGCTAGAAGTGCCGCCACTGAGAACACTCCTATACGAACACCAGCCATACGCCATGCCAACACGCCGACACCAATCATGAACGCCGGCCATGGTATCCAGATCATCACGTCTTCCAGCCATACCAAAGCTCTCAACAGCGCGTTTTTGATGAAACTGAATATGAAATCCAGGTTCACATTCATCCAAGCGATGATTTCTTTTATGCGAAGACCGATTTCACGCCCATAGTCGATCGGAAACTCTCGTCCACCTTCCCAACCGACGACCACTATCACCGCCGTGATCAACGCCGGAATTGCCGCCCAGCGGACCCAGTACGGAATCCAACCGATCAAACCGTTGAAAAGACTCGTACTCTGTGTGCCAACGACGTTTTCTGTTGCTTCGCGATTCATCTCGATTTCTCCCAATTCGCTATTGCGCCCCGTTTCCGTCGACTTCCGTCTTCGGATCCATTACCTCTGCAAGCGTTTCCAGTTCGATTTCACCAATCAATACTCCGTTTGCATCCAGCACAGGAACCGAGTGGTCCGCTCGCAGACCATAAGGCACCAACTCATCCAGTACCGTGTCGCTCGTTACAGCCTCATCGACCGTCAGCGCAACATCCCCTATCTTCTCAACGCCTCTACGGACCGCCGAATTGATGCGTTGCAGCCGCGCCGTCCCCACGTAGCGCTTCTCGCTGTTCACCACCAGGGTGTACCCGAGGTCATCTTCGATCAACTTCTCCAAGACTTCGGAAGCGGCACTGTCTTGCGAAACGACATGCACAGCCTCGCTCATCACTGAAGCAGCGGTCATCAACGAATACTGCCGAACATCCTTGGTGAAGTCCTTGACGAACGCATTCTTCGGATGCAACACTACATCCGTAGGTGTTCCCGATTGAATGATCGCTCCGTCTCGCATGATCGCGATCCGATCACCGATATTCGCCGCCTCGCTCAAGTCATGCGTGATGAAGATGATCGTCTTGTGCATCGCCGCCTGCGTCTGCACCAACTCTTCCTGAAGGTCACGGCGGATCACCGGGTCCAACGCGCTGAACGGTTCGTCCATCAACATCACTGGGGCATCCATTGCGAATGCACGAGCTAGACCCACACGTTGCTTCATGCCACCGCTCAACTCGTCCGGCATGTTCCTTTCCCATCCCCCTAGCCCTACGGCTTCGAGTGCCTCCTCAGCCCGGTCGCGACGTTTGCGGCGATCGACACCTGCCAACTCCAAACCCCAAGACACGTTGTCTATAACCCTCCTATGCGGCATCAACCCGAAGTGTTGAAACACCATCGCCAACTTCGTCCGCCGCATCTGCAACAACTCGTCTTCACCCATCGACCTCACCTCATCATCGCCGATCCAGATCTCTCCGCGATCCGCCTCGATCAACCTGTTGATGCACCGAATCAGCGTAGACTTCCCACACCCAGACAACCCCATCACCACGAATATCTCCCCCTGAGCAGCATCGAACGAAACATCCGACAACGCCAAAACCGAACCTGTCGACTCCTGTATCTCATCCTTGCTCGCACCGCCCTGCGCCATCTCGATCCCGACATCGACATCACCACCGAAGAGTTTGTAGATGCCCCGTACCGATACGGCGACATCCGACCCGCGCTCCGTTTCACGGGCTTCTTGCACTAAAGTCAAACCAGTACCCATCTCCTACTTGGAACCATCCAGGCCAGCAAAAAACTCAACCGACCTACAAACACATAACCATAACGGAAGCACGAATCCCGACCTTTACGCAAAGGTAGAGGGGGACGATGCCAGACCGCGCAACCTCGCAAAGATACCTAGACCGTTCTACGCCCGATCCGTAACCTCCGCCATTCCCGGCGTCCCGGATCCGATGATCAAGTTCTTCGCCCGGTCGTCTGCACCAACACACAAGATGAAGTAACGGCTCGAATCGTGTTGACCGTGCAGCATCACTCGCTCCTGCTCCCACGGCGGGAGGTCGTAGAGCCATCGCCACTCGTATCGCACCTTCTCAGGCACATTGAAATGTGCCACCATCTCGCTCGCCGGAGCCTTGACGTGCTGGTGCAGAAACTCCTTTGCCGCACTCTTCGTGTAACCGGAAGCCGCTATCGGACGCGCGTGGGCAGGCGCCAAAAGGATCAATGTGGCGCCGCCCGGCGATTCATCCAGCTCGCCGTGAAGATTCGCGATGTGCGCGCTCGAATGTCCACATGACGCCGCCAAAGACTTGAGCAACCCATCTGCCGTATCCACGCCTTGATTGCCGTGGTCGTGCTCCCCGCCTGACGGGAAAATTGACACCACGTTTTGATCCGACCGATAACCCTTTTCGACGTGGAACGGGTCCCACGGAGAATCCTCTTCATTTTCGGCGATGCAGAAGCTGAACTTCCTAGGTGTCCCAATCGTGTCCATATCCAACACGCCGGGATACCAATGTCCACCGTTCTTGAGCGTCAGAGTGAACGCCCGACCAATCGTCACGTTCACCTTCGACATCTTGCCCGGTCCCAAAGTCGCCCGACGGTAGTTCAACCCGATCTCATTCCGTATCGGACCATTAACTACGATCAATGGAGCGCCCGCAGAAGTTGACATCAGCAATCCGCGAACCTCGAACGGCTCCATGCTCGAAATCGCTTTGCACGCCGCGATGACCACCGGCAAATGCTCGGGCTCGCAACCTGCCATCGCGCAATTGACCGCAATTTTCTGCACCGTCACAATCCCATTGCCCGGCGGCAACGTGCAAACCACGTCCTCCGCATCCAACGTCGTACCGGAGAGCATTCGCGCCACCTTCTCCTCGGTTGGTGGTATCAGCGGGAAACCGTCTCCCCAATCACGATCCAAGAACTCATTGTTAAACGCGTCCAGCGCCTCGAACTGATCCTCTCCCTTGAACCTGAAACGCTTCTCCTGCGCATCGAGCAACGCCTGATTCTCGATCTCCTCACCAGATATCCCCTGCGTCAACAACTCCATGATCTCGTCTACCACCGGATCCGTCTGCTCGATCGCTTGATCCGTAGTGATGTTGTTGTAGACCAATGGCACCTCGACCCGCGGAATCGGTCCCATCCCGAACGCCTTCGCGCTCGCGTCGGCATCATGCTGGAAACCATTCGAGAGAATCACGACGGTCGGTACGCCTGCCTTCTCCAACTCAACCATGTCGTAGACAAGCCACGACGTGCAACTCCCTCAATCAGCCGTACAGCCAATCGCAACATCTATCTCCGAAATCGCCTTCGCGCGTAACGGGTCCGGAAACGGTAACGCTCCAGAATAGAACCGCACATCAACCGACGGCTCCGCCTGCTTGATCAATTCGCCCGCACGTTTCAACGCATCGTCGCCGTGTGCTTTCCCGTTCCACATCAACCCAATCACCTTGTCCTTCAGACTCGAAGGTCGAGGCGCATACGGAAACGCACTCACCTCACCTCGCTGCGGCGAAACCGGATTCACAACTTCAAGCTCGTACATGTCGCCTCCCATGGATCGTGTCGATGGCTTTATCCCGCAAGATTCGAACCCTGAATCTTAGGTATGTTGGCACGTTTAGGATATACCGCATAAAACTCGTATTCATTACGAATCACGCCGTTGATCCGATGAAACAATACGTTTTTCATAAACGAGGCGGTAATTGTCGAACTATTGAAGTAACATCGTTCCATATCCATTGCGCTCGCGCCTCGCTCGCGCAGTTGGGCGCGGCATGAAAAGCGCATTGCTCGAACAGCGCCAACCCAAAAATAAGGAGCGTTGAGATGAAACTGTTCACTAGGCATCGGAGGATCGGCGTATCTCTGCTGACCACGTTTGCCCTAGCGGTAACCGCAATCTTCGTGGCCTGTGGTGAAACCGTCGTCGAGACCGTCGTCGTCGAACGCGAGGTCGTCGTCGAACGCGAAGTCGCCGTGCCACAGACCGTCGTGGTTGAAAAACTCGTCGAAGGCGAGACCGTCGTTCAGACCGTCGTCGTCGAGAAAGAAGTCATCGTCGAAGGCGAGACCGTCGTGCAGACCGTCGTGGTCGAGAAAGAGGTCGTTGTAGAAGGCGAAACCGTCGTCGAAACCGTCGTCGTCGAAAAAGAGAGGGTCGTTGAGGTTGAGAGACCCGTCGTCCAGACTGTCGTTGTCGAACGAGAAGTCGAAGCGCCGCGCCGATCCGGTGGTGAAGTGGCTGTCGGCACGGTTTACGTCCCGCCACCGCTATACCTTCCATCCGCGCAACCTTCTCCTGAGTATTGGAAGGTCCACGCATGGGGTATCACCGAGACCCTGCTTCGAACCGACCGTGACCAGCCACCCCCAAATCACGGCTCGCCGGGCACTAGCGGACTTGCCACTGCTTGGAGCATCGACGGTAACAAGATGTCGTTCACTATCCGAGACGGTGCCTCGTTCAGTGGTATGGGACAAGACTGGGGACCGTTGACCGCTCATGACGTTGCGTTCTCATTCACCGATGCTGGTAAGGAAGGTAGCCGTGCTGCCCGTGCTGGATCGTTCAACGATGCCAATGGTAGGGGTATATGGAACTGTGTTGCAGTCGATGACAATAACGTCTCGTGCGACCACGATCCGTCGAAGTTGTCCCCCGATTTCTTCTACCAGATATCTAACGAGAACGGTCTCGTTTCGATCAGTAGCAAGAACGTCTACGACACCTTAGGTGAAGAGCAGGCGATCCTGACTCCTCACGGTAGTGGGCCATGGGAAGTCACGAAACAGGTCGGTAACGACGAACTGGTCGCGAGAGCAAAACTGGACCACTGGCGTTCGCCGCCTTTAGCTGATTCGTTGCGAATCATCGAGATTCGCGAGCCGTCACAAGCCGCTGCCGCGTTAATAACTGGCGAAATCGATCTCGCGCAGATACCAAACTCGCTCGTGATCGATACCGAGAACCGCTCGCGTGGCCAGCGCGTGCAGATAACCGGTGGCTTGCCGCAGAGCATTTATGTTGGCGGTAACTTCTGGACTGACAAGAACGCTGACAATGACGAGCCCGTCCCACCACGGCCTGGTCACCTACCTGACGATGACCACCCATGGATCGGTGAAGGTCCTGACGACGAAAACGCAAACACTGTCCGTCGCGCGCTCTCATACGCGCTGAATCGGCAAGTTATCAATTCGACCATCCTTGGTGGATTAGGGCGAGCCTTCTACACTGAGGTCGGATACGAACCCGACACGCCGTGGTGGCAAGATCACTGGATCGGCGAGTACAACCCGGATATGGCACGGCAATTACTCGCTGATTCTGGATACCCTGATGGTTTCGAGATGGGTTTCTGGGTCCCGCCTGACAGCCCATTCGTCAACCCAGAAGTCGGAATCGCAGTTGCCGGACAGTGGCGCGACATAGGAATCGATGTCCAGATCACTTCCGAAGCCTATTCAGCGCGACGTCCACGGTTGGTCGAACGTTCGATGCAGATCCCATGGATTTTCGTCAACCAAGGGAGTCCGCCACACACAGGAGTCAAGTACAACCGATTCTGGGCAAACCCAGGATGGAACTCCGGTATTGAACTCCCCTACGACGTTATGAAGGATTGGGACACACGCTACAGCGGACTCGATGCCGAAGCAGATGCAGAAGAAATCTACGCTCTCAACATCGAGATCGAGAACTACATGCAGAGAACCGGCGTGGCGTTTGGCGTAGTCGAACTCGTCAAATGGTGGGTTTCCGGACCAGACATCCTGAAATGGGATGCCTATCGGCACAACGAGAACGCACCGAACTCGTTTGACCAAATCCTGTTGGACCAATAGGTCCAATCGGTAGATAGCCCCTCTGCTCCAAGTTCTGCAACGACTCCAGTGTTGCCAGAGCCTAATGGAGAGGGAACTCGGTAATGCTGACAGGCAACCTCCGGCGGAGGTTGCCTGTCACGTCAGGACGGTGTAAACAATTTCGGTAATCTGTGCACTATCGGATGAGAGTGTTTCTGGCAAGAAGACTGATCTACAGCATCGTGCTAATCCTAGCAACGACGGTGTTCGTATTCATCATGTCTCGTCAGTCTGGAGATCCGCGACATCTCTTCATGAGTGAGCAGAGCACGCAAGCGGAATGGGACGCTTGGGGCGTTGAGTTGGGATTGGATAAACCCTTATACCTGCAATATGTGATCTGGCTCGGAAACGCGTTGTCCGGAGATTTTGGCGAGTCGATACGCCAGCGACGCCCGGCACTGGACGTTGTGGTTGAACGAATTCCAGCAACTCTTGAACTCGCCGCTGGATCATTCATTTTCGCTGTGATCACCGGGATACCTCTCGGCGTGCTGTCTGCGCTCAAACGGGGTTCCATATTTGATTACGCTGGTCGCACTTTTGCACTGATCGGACAAGCAGCGCCGGTATTCTGGCTCGGAATCGTCCTAGTCCTCATATTCAGTGTCAATCTCGAATGGTTGCCGGTCGCTAGACGTGGCGGCCTCGATCATTACATCCTGCCATCGGTAACGTTGGGATGGCTGTTCGCATCCAGCTTCCTCCGTCTAACCCGCTCAGCGATGCTGGAAGTCCTCGACTCAGAATTCATCACGTTCGCTCGGGCTAAAGGGGTGCACAACGCACGCGTCATCTGGAAACATGCGTTCCGTAATGCCCTGTTACCTTCGCTCACGTACGCCGGAATCCTATTGGCGGGATTGATTACTGGCGCCGTTATCACCGAAACGATTTTCTCCTGGCCCGGGCTAGGTTCTTTGGCCGTAACGTCCGTATTGCAACTCGATTTTCCTGTGCTCACCGCCGTGGTATGCGTCATCACACTGGCATACGCGGTTATGAGTGTCATCGTCGATTTCACCTACGCATTAGCGGACCCTCGTATAAGGCTGGAGTGACCTCATGAGTAGCGCCTCCAGCACCTCGAACGACATCGCACCCGCCCAGATCATTCAAAGTGAAGACGAGCATCCTTCCTTGAAGCGTTGGCTTCGCAACCTGCGCCAATGGCCGGTCGTCCCCATCATCATCATCGCCGCACTTTTTATCGCCGCCGGTTTCGCCGACGTCCTAACTTCCTACAACCCGGAAAAAGACGACCTTATCTCTCGTAACATACCTCCAATGTGGCAGGAAGGCGGCACCTCCGAGCACATCCTCGGCACTGACCCGTTGGGGCGCGACATGCTGACTCGGATTATCCATGGTGCGCGCATCTCACTTCTGATTGCAACGATCGTGCTGTCTATCGGAACCGTAATCGGATTGCTCGTCGGGCTCGCAGCCGGCTACCTAGGCGGTACTCTCGATGAGATTTTGATGCGTATCGTCGACTTCACGTTCGCCGTCCCATTCATCCTTGTCGCACTGGTTACAGTCATTGTCTACGGACAATCCTTCGCGCTTGTAATCATCCTCCTGACGATCTTCAGCTGGAATGGCGTAGCGCGGCAATCTCGCGCCGAAACCCTCAGCTTGAAGACACGCGACTACGTTTCCGCTGCCCGAGTAGCTGGAGCAAGCATCTGGCGAATCATGTTCCGACACGTCATGCCCGGCCTAATAAATACCGTCATTGTCGTCACCACACTTAGACTCGGCTCCCTGATCCTCACGGAAGCCAGCCTCTCTTTCCTCGGCGTCGGCATCCCGCCGCCTACACCGGCGTGGGGTGTGATGGTAGCGGAAGGCCGTAACTACATCTACACCGAGTGGTGGATATCCTTCTTCCCCGGACTGGCGATCATGCTTACGGTTCTCGCATTCAATTTCTTGGGCGATTGGTTCCGCGACCGCTTCGACCCGCGCCTTCGCCAATTAGACTGACACGCAAAAACCAAATGA
>DAOUJE010000014.1:0-10074 GCA_034423055.1 Dehalococcoidia bacterium
GTGCGTGTCGCGATACCGAGGCAAAAGCTCATCCTCGTAAATCCTCTTCGCACGTTCCACGTATCGCGCTTTCTCAGTCTGCGTTGCCACCGCTGTGTTGCCAAACCTTCATCGTTGATCTACAACCTTGATACCACAGATTCTAAAACCGATCGATCCGTCAATCAACGGTTCTGACCCATCAGTAGCGGGCTAAAGCTGCATTCAGTTGGCACGTAATATCAATATTGCTTGACCATAAACGAGTATATGGCTAGTATGGGTATCTATGAAGACGACGATTGAAATCCAAGACGAATTGTTGACCAGAGCAAAGCGACACGCCAAGCTGACCGGACGACCACTCAGGTCCGTAGTTGAGGAAGGCCTGCGCCAAGTGCTAGCATCACCTACCCGCCGAGAACGCTACGTGCTTCCAGACCTCAGCGTAGGTGAAGCAGGTGGAAACGATCCATTGGAGACCTACTCGTGGCAGGATCTCCGCGAGGAGATCTACGGGACGCCGACCGCCCAATGATCGCTGTCGATACGAATCTGCTTGTCTACGCCCACCGCCGCGAGTCGCGCTATCACGCCGCCGCCGCTTCGATCATACGCGGATTAGCAGAAGGAAACGACGTCTGGGCTATTCCCTGGCCCTGTTGTTACGAATTTCTAAGCGTTGTGACGAATCGTCGTATCTGGAAGGAAGGCGCCACTACCCCGGAACAATCATGGCGTCAACTCGCCGCTTGGACCTCTTCCCCTTCAGTGCGGTTGATTGGTGAGACCGAGGACTTTACTGAGACACTGGAGAGGTTCGTACTACGTCCCAGAGTGATAGGTGGCGTCGTGCATGACGCCCGAATAGCCGCCATCTGCATCGCACATGGAGTCGAAGCCCTCCTCACTCGCGACCGCGATTTCTCGCTGTTCCCAGAACTCCGAACCCGTGATCCAATCCCCGACGCGTATCACCAATAGTCGCGTCCGTAACCACTCCCTTGAGCATCAAGAGGGAAAACCATGCCCTCTCCCTTGATGCCTAAGGAGAAACTTAAGGGGGTTTTAGACCACCCAATCCCCACACATCTCCAACTGCCCCCATCCCCGCCATTCCCGCGCACATTCTACGTCATTCTGGCGAAAGCCGGAATCCAGAGGCAGTGTAGGGTTTCCCCGGCTCTGCGGGGGAAATGTCCCAGAGGGACAAAGGGGAAGCGAAATAGGCCTGGCATCCTCATCCAGAACCCAGGCGCGCCACGGATATCCCAAGTTTCGTAAGATATCTAGCTAGCAACCAACCATAAGACCGTTCAACTCCATCGACGCCAACGAAATCGGCACACAAATGATGATGACTCAGATCAAGTGGCATTTCCGTGAGATGCTAAGAACCGAGGTGAACGAGAACATCGAACTCGGCGAACTATTGCCTGACGAGGCTACAGATGCTCGTCTTGTTCGTGAAGTGATCCAAAACTCTCTGGACGCTAGTGTTTCGAAACGGACAAAAGGCGGTCGGCGAAGCAAGAATGACCCGGTCAAGGTCCGATTTTCCTTGGCAGGTTTGTCCGATCCACTGCCTGCGGAACGAGCTAACAATTATTTCTGCGGACTTGGTGAACATTTGATAGATATCGAAGGGTTAGATGAACAGGTCCGCAGCGTTGCCAGTGTCGGCACGTTAACGGAGAACGTCGTGCCTTTCATTGTCATCGAAGATGCGGGCACGATGGGGCTTCAAGGGAATCCTGGGTTGCATGATGACCCACCTGCGGACTCGACATCTAGCGAGGATTTCTACTGGTTCTTCAGGAACGTTGGAAGGTCAGGAAAAGGCGCCACCGACAACGGTTCTTGGGGATTGGGAAAATGGGCGATGCCCGCAACATCTGGGGCAAGTTCGATATTCGCGTTGACCACTACAGACGAAGATACTCTTTTGATGGGGCAGTGCGTTCTTAAAAAGCACTATTTGAACGGAACGAAATACGCACCCTATGGATACTGGTCGGAACCAGAAGAAAAAGATGGTTTTGCGATGCCGTTGCGAAAGAGTGACCCGCAACACCGCCTGATCATCGATAAATTCATCGAAGATTTTGATCTGCGATGGCGCGACAAATCAGGTCTATCTGTAGTGATCCCCTTTCCTCGCGGAGTGGACCTAGAGGATGAGGATTTCCAATCGATCAACACCCGTACGATAGCGAACGCGGTCGTCCACAACTACTTCTACCCTATTGTCCGCGGCTGGCTTGAAGTCTCGATAGACGGGGAAGAAGGCGAGATGCCAGTAACTATCGACGCAAAATCGATCCGAGACGTGGTGGGTGCGCTTAATCCAACCGACGGAGGACAATGGACGATAGAAAGTTATCGACGCATATTCGACATGGTGGGCAAAACATCCGATGTGGAAGGCGACGCGTTCACGGTTTTGAGTCAACCGCCGCTTGCCGACGATGATTACGACCATGCCGACGATTTGCGGTCCCTCAAGAGCCGATATGATGCCGGGGAATTGTTGCCTTTCACGATTAACACCGAAGTGCGTCCTAAAGGTGGAGACGAGGTTGGCACGTCTTTCAACGTTTTCCTGCGCAAGCATCCAGAACTCGACATCGGTCATGACTATTTCGTCCGAGGAACGCTGTCGATCCCGAAAATGGACTACATCAAAAACTACCAAGCTTTGGCACTGGTAGTGGTTGATGAGAAAGAGGGATTGGCAGAGATGCTACGCGACTCTGAACCCGCGGCGCACTCGATGTGGCGTCCACAGGCGCAACGGGTTCGGGACCGCTGGGTCTCGCCCCAGCGTCGGATTAACGCAGTTCGAGACTCGGTCAAGAACATACTGTTCTTCCTCGAGGGTCAACTATCGGGTCTCCAAAAGGACGCGTTCCTTGATCTGTTTGCTTTGACAGGTGCGGAAATCGCGGCGGAAATCGCGGCGGAAAGCGAGGGTGAAGCCGGCAGTGGCACGAGGACCAAGCGCCCCAAGAAGAAAATCAAACCCGGTCCGCCCAGCCCGTTCACAATTTCCGCGACTAAAGGAGGTGTTTCGATTCGCGCCTCCAATCAGGCAAAAGACCTGCCAGAGCAGATTATCGTTCGTGCAGCATACGATGTCCCGCGCGGCAACCCGTTCGCCAAGTTCAACGAAAACGACTTTGCCTTTCGTGGCAAAAACGGACTCCGCGTCAAATTAAACGGTGGCGAAATCCTTGAAGACGATGTCACCACTCCGATCGGCGCAAACACCGTCCGACTGAAAGTTAAGGATCGCGAAAACTTCAGTTTTGGTATCACAGGTTTCGATGAATTCCGCGATGTCGTAGTCAAGATCGACCCGGAGGACTCTACTTAACGGCCACAACGAAATGAAGCGCTCAATCAATTTCACTAATCGGCAACGAATTGAAAAAAGCAGGATCGACATTACGATCCTCGAAGCTGTGGGCAGTGAAGCACCTACCTTCACTGCCAAGTTGGATTTCGAAGGTCTCGACTTGCCGCCGGATGCACGCATCGTCATATCTTCATATCGACTGAGCTTCGCAATGCGATTCGATTGGGGCACGGTTGGGAATCCGACACCGCCAGAAGACCGACGATTAACGGAAACCCCGGTAAACCCAAGATTCCGTGTCATGGTCTTAGCTCCTAACGGTTCGGGCCGCATTTACGCGATGTGCGATCGAATCACGCCCTCCCGCGGCGAAGCAGGTACGAAGTCGTTACTATGGCTCGACGAGGTGGGTCATCTCGGTCAGGAAGTGTGGCGACTCGACATGGGTGACGGAAGCCCTACCCTGCAGGTCAACCAAGCCATCGGCAACATTAGTACCGACGCGCGACACAGCGGCATGTTCCGCGCCCTAGTCATTCCCGACGTGCTACGTAGCATCCTGCGCCATGCGTTGATCGAAGGGAACGCTGATCCCGACGGTGAAACCAGCGAATGGGAGGATTGGATGGAGTTCCTGCAACAGTTCGATGTCGGTCCCCTACCCAAACCGGGACCCGAAGACAGACGCGAACCAGAAGAAACCAACGAGTGGATTGATCGATGGGTCGACGCTTTCGTCACCGACCGATTGCCCGCCCGCGACCACTACCTTGCAGCGAGGGGTGGCAATTGACACAGCACCGAGTTAGAGAACTTACACCCGAAGGCATTGCATATGCGAAACGGTTTTTGAGTGAAGCTCGAAACGGCAACGCAACCGAGGTGCCTGTCGATCTACTTGAGGACCGCCAGTATGCACAGGAAACTCAAGCACAGTGTTACGTCGAAAGGAGAGAATTCGGAACTAGAAAAGAAGCTGGACAATCCTTGTCTCAAGCACTGAAACCCCTCGGTATTGGTAGCGTTCACCGCAACTTCCAGTTGTGGTCTTGGTTGGGGATGTTCTTTTTCGATTCGTTAGTTGAGCGAGATAGTGAAAGGATCTTTAAGCTAAGGAATCTTCCTGACTACGCATTTGTAATCGTCGAAAATGAGACAGACACACGAGATGTTTTAGCCCATAGGTTAATGCTGGCTTGGGAAACGTACGAATTTCACGGTGAAGATTTCGCTGCTTGGATGTTGAACCAGCGTGTTATGTCGATTGGCGCGTTGGGCGGCAGATTAATCAGGTCCCAACAGCGCTTTTCCTCTAGCGGAATCGTAAAGCTGATAGGCCTACTTTACTTTGACCCTCGGTCTGATGTCATGAAAGACGGTGCTGGTAATGTAAGCGATATCGGCGGCATCAGTCGACTACACAATTTCCTGGACCAGCTCTACATGACATACGACGTGTACAGCATGCACGCTGAGCAATTATTAGCACTCCTTCCTGAAGAGTTCCAGCGATTCAACCCAGCAGCTGGTTCTGCCCGCCAACGCTGATCTACTGCTACTCGGGCCAAGGCTCTCCTTTTCCTATGTGCCAAAATTGAATCCCACGCGCGCCAAAGAATCGCGCCCACAACCAACCCACCACGCGATAAGGCCCACCCCAACATGCACAACTACGAAGAACTCCTAGCAAAGTCCAAAGAATGGCGTGACTGGTACTACGACGGCGCGCCAAAGCCAAACCCGATCACCGAAGGCGTTACCGACGACGCCTTCGACCTAATCAACGCCACTCTCTTCGGACACATCTACCAGCGCGAGACGTTGCCGACCAACATCCGCAGCATCTGCACCGTCGCCGCCCTCATCGTCCTTGACAAACCCAACCAGCTACCCGGACACATCACCGGCGCACTCAACTACGGCTGGACCAAAGAGCAGATCGTCGAACTCATAACCCAGATGCTCTTCTACGGCGGATTCCCCGCAGCCGTCAACGCCCTCAACGCCGCCGATCAAGCCTTCAAAGACTACGACGAACGCCACGCCAACGACTAGCCATATCGCCTCTTTCGCGCGGCGAAAGAGGCAAAAACCGACTGCCCCTTTCACGAAGAGAAGGGGCGCGCACTAGCGAAGCGAGTGCGCGGGGTATGCCCGGGGCCGGGAGGATGGTGGGTTTGCCATAATGCTAATTATGTGGCAAAATAGTCGTATACCGCGATCAACTCGACACGCTAAACACCCTTCGCAAGGTCCTACTCCATGCGCGCACAACAAGAATTACCAGTTGAAGAGGAAAAACGTCTCGTCCAACGCGCCGAACGTTTCTACAAAGATGAGTTGGAACCCCGGCTCATAGACAAATTCAAAGGCTACATCGTCAAAGTCGACGGACGGACACTCAATTACTCCATGGGGCTGTATTACGAGTCGGATATCCGTCGCGAGCTGATCGAGAAATGCGATGAGGCGCCAGTTGTTTTCACCGCACGCGTCGGATCCGAAACCGTGTACGAACTAACCGGCGCGACCGTTTTGCCCATCACTCCAGAATGATCAGTGGCAAAGTCAACGCCTTTTTGCAGCCCAAAATCGAGATCCCGTTTCGCGGGATCGACGATGAAATTGTCTCCGTAGATTTGAAACTCGACACAGGTTTCAACGGCGAACTAGGCCTTTCTTCTGCAACTCTTGAACGACTCGCGAAATCGTTCTTGGCAGAAAAAACTACCAGATTCGGCAACGGTCAAATCGAATCCCTGCTTGAATTCGAAGTCGAGTGCATCATCGACGGTCAATCACAAAGGTTGGCCGCGTTGGATCTAGGCAGTGACGGCGGCCACGTTTTGGGCATGAAAGCCCTACCAACCTGGACCGGATGCGTCGAATTCAAAGTAAACGGCGAAGTCTCCATCCAGAAACCAAACTAAAGCATCTCAAACACCATGAGGCACCACACCAACCATATGACCCAAAACTTCCGTTCCGAACAAGACTCCATGGGCGTCCTAGACGTCCCCGCAAACGCCTACTACGGCGCTAACACCCGACGCGCCGAACTCAACTTCCCCATCTCCGACCTCCGCTTCAGCCGCTCATTCATCCGCGCCATCGCCCAAGTCAAGCAGTGCGCCGCCGAAGTCAACCTCGATCTCGAAGCCCTCGACACCGAACGCTCCGCCGCCATCGTAGCCGCCGCACAACAAGTCATAGACGGTGAATTCGACGACGCCTTCGTGGTCGACATCTTCCAGACCGGCTCCGGCACCTCCACCAACATGAACGCCAACGAGGTCATCTCAAACGTCGCCATCGAAGCGCTCGGCGGCGAACTCGGCTCCCGCGAACCCATCCATCCCAACGACCACGTCAACAAAGGCCAGTCATCCAACGACGTTATCCCCACCTCAATCCAAGTAGCCGCCGCCGTCGCCATCGCCGACTCCCTCCTGCCCGCCATGCAGGAACTCGAAGACGGTCTCCGCGCCAAGTCCGAAGAGTTCTGGAACGTCGTCAAGACCGGACGAACCCACCTCCAAGACGCCACACCCATCCGCCTAGGACAAGAGTTCCTAGGCTACGCCGGACAACTCGAATACGGACGCCAGCGCGTCCAACGCGCCCTCGACGAGCTCGCCATCCTGCCCCTCGGCGGCACCGCCGTCGGAACCGGCATCGGAATGCACCCCGAATTTGCAGAGCGCGTCATCGCAAAACTCGCCGATCGCACCAACATCCCCTTCTCCGAGACCGACAACCACTTCCAGTCCCAGAGCACCATCGACCCCGTAGTCAGCGCATCCGGCGCACTAAAAACCGTCGCCGTCAGCCTCATGAAGATCTGCAACGACCTCCGATGGCTAGGCTCCGGCCCCCGTGCCGGCATCGGCGAAATCGCACTGCCCGAAGTCCAGCCCGGCTCCTCCATCATGCCCGGAAAAGTCAATCCCGTCATCGCCGAGTCCGCCACCATGGTCTGCGCTCAAGTCATCGGCAACGACACCACCATCGCCATCGCCGGACAGTCAGGCAACTTCGAACTCAACGTCATGATGCCCGTCGCCGCACACAACCTCCTCGAATCCATCGACCTCCTAGCCGCAACCTGCACCAACCTCCAACGCCAGTGCATATCAGGTATCGAAGCCACCGACCAAGGACCCTCAATGGTCGCCCAAGGCCTCGCCATCTGCACCGCCCTAGCCCCCATCATCGGCTACGATGCCGCAGCCGCAATCGCCCACGAAGCATCCCAAACCGGCGAAACCATCCGCCAAGTAGCCCTCCGCCGCACAAACCTAGACGAAGCAGCACTAGACAAAGCCCTCGACCCCTTCTCCATGACCGAACCAAACCCCAACATCTCCGCCAGTGGCTAACTCCTCCCCTTTTTGCGAAGCAAAAGGGGGACGCGGCGAGCGAAGCGAGACGCAGGGGGGTCATACACCCCTCAAAACTCCAAACAACAAACACCCACCCATCATTCTCATCATTCAAAATCTTTCACATCCTAGTTCAAAAAACCAACACCCCATCCTCCAAATCTTTCCAAATCCTTCAAATCCGGGTTCAGACATTATCTATTAGAATATCTGTATGAACAACAACGAAACCCACCCTAAACCCACGCCCACGCAACCAAACATCGCCGTCCTCATCGACGCCGAAAACATCAACAACATCTCAGCTATCAACGACGTCATCCACCAGCTGGAACAAGACGGCAACATCGTCTTCAAACGCGCCATCGGCGACTGGAATCGAAATATCAAAGCCGTACGAGAAGGAATGCGGCAAATCGGCATCGATATCGTCCAACAAACCAACCTCGCAACCGGACACAACTCCGCCGACACTCGCCTCGTCATCGAAGCCATCGACATCCTTCACAACCCCGATTTCAACATCGACACCTTCGCAATCATATCCTCAGATCAAGACTTCCTAGCCCTGTACCAACGACTGCGCGAACTCGGCAAAACCGTCATCGTCGCCGCAAAATCATCTTCCAAACGCTCCCGATTCGAGCGCCACTGCGACCTATTCATTCCGATCCATACAACACACGAAGCCGAAGTCGAGGCAACGTACAACCGCACTTTGAGAACCAAGAACGGCGGCCTCCGAGTCTCACGCCGAAAGATGAACAAGAAAAATCGTTCCGCCACCAGACAACTCATCCTACGCGCCATGAATGCATCCACCAACGACCAAGGCGTTGTACCAGCACAAAAACTATACAAAACCATGCGACGACTGAAGCCCGATTTCAGCGTCAAGAAACTCGGATACAGCACCTTCGCAAAGCTCATCAGGAGCTATCCTGACATCGTGAAGGTCCGAGGAAGACACGCCGACAATATCTCCATAAAGTCGATCCGCCCACATACATGAGCCGCATAGAGTTCCCCCGCCCAATACGAACGAAATCCAAGGAGAAATGTGCCACGGAAAGTAACTACGGCTACGGCGTGGCAGAAAGCACGAAGGGGGCACACCAGCCCAAAACGATCGCAATGACCAAAACGATCCGCCACTTAAAACAACTGGCTATCCTCTCCACAACCTTGACCATCATGATGGTCCTATCCGCCTGCGAAGACCTCGAAGTCGCAGACTATAACCCCGAGTTCCGACCCGTCCCCACCATCGAGCGCGCCCCCACAGTCGAAACTGCTCCTACCATCGCAGCCGCACCAACAACAGCACAATTCGAAGGCTTCAAAGAAGCCCCAACCGCCGAAAAGTTCGAAGGCTTCGAACAAGCACCCACCGTCACTCAAGCCGATTCCTTCAAACAAGCCCCCACACCCAAACAATTCGCAGGCTTCAACGAAGGAAACCCCTGCCAAACATACCTCGAAAATCCAACCCCCAGCAACGCCCAAAAAGCCGCACAATGGGCCACAGACCAACTGGAAGGCACAGCCAACCAACTAAACCCCGACAACCCAACCCAAATCACCACCGCCTGCCAAGCCGCCCTCAACCGCTAGCAACAGAGTATCCCCCTGTCATTCCGAGCGCAGCCGAGGAATCTCCCCTTTCGCTCCAGCGAAGGGGGACACGGAGCCCAAAAGACCGACACTAGAACGCAGGGGGATGCCCAGGCGTAAACCCGCGCCCTCACGTCACTCCCAGCCCCTCGCCCCGTCATCCCAAGCGCATCCCCATGTCATTCCGAGCGAAGCCGAGGAATCCCTCCCCCTTCGCGTAGCGTAAGGGGGACGCGGAGCGAAGCGAACGCAGGGGGATGCCCACCCCGTAAACCCGCACCCCCACGCCACTCCCATCCCTCGCCCCGTCATTCCGACCCCAGCCCTATGTCATCCCAAGCGCATCCCCATGTCATTCCGAGCGCAGCGAGGAATCTCTCCCCCTTCGCGTAGCGTAAGGGGGACGCGTAGCGAAGCGAACGCAGGGGGATGCCCCACCCCGAACACCCGCAACACCCATCCTTCGCATCATCGCCAATCCTCAACATCCTAGTTCAAAAGCACATTTGACATCCGCGCAACATCTGTAGTAATATAACAACCAAGAGGCGTCGAACGGGACGCCCCTCACACGAAGAATCGCCGCGTCCAGACGGGTTGCGCGCAAACCTTTTAAGACGTAGCAAGAACAATTGAATGAAGTACGGCAGCGGGCGGGGTAGCACGGGGTCGCCAACACACGACCCGCCGGCGGTGTCCCGCCACAAGCCACTGAAAGACGTCTTCCGTTCCGATGAATGG
>DAOUJE010000015.1:0-3304 GCA_034423055.1 Dehalococcoidia bacterium
ACTAAATTGGCCATAATCCAACCTACCCCCGACCACGTCCTTGACAGTGAGACCATCGAAAAGCTCAAGACCGTCAACTCCACAGCCGTCATCGACATCCTCGCCCGCAACGGCCACGACCCTCGCTACATCTACATGCCCAACATCAGGACGATGAATCCGGGTGTGCGTCTTGTCGCGCGCGCGATCACTGTCCGTTTCCTGCCGGCTCGTGCCGACCTGATGGCCGAAAAACCTGGCGGTGAAGAGTCTCCCGAATACGCGGCTTTCGAACTCGCGGGTCCGGGCGATGTCGTCGTCATGGAATCGATGCGTACGAAACTGATGTCCATCGGCGGCGACATTAAATTTCTTCGCCTGAAACAGCGCGGTGTCGATGGCTTGGTTTGTGACGGTGGCATTCGGGATATGCATACCGTCAAGGACTACGGGATCGCTTTGTATGGTTACGATAAAACCTCGAACCTAGGTACCCGGGTCGGGACACCGTACTCGACTAACGATGCCATCAATTGCGATGGTGTTCTCGTCAAACCCGGCGATTACATCGTTGCGGACGACGACGGAGTGGTTTGCATTCCGCGATATGTCGCGCCTGACATCGCTCAAAAAGCAATCGAGTACGACGATTTAGAAGAGTGGATACGAGCCCGTCTGGACCGCGAAAACCTCACCCCCGGAAAATACTATCCACCCGATGACGCTGTCATCGCCCAATATCGAGCGGAACGCGACGGATCTTAGAAGCGGATTACAGACAAATCGCGGTCAATCAACACTGATCTCGATACTCATCCCGTCGTACGCGTATTGGATGTTTAGCCCGTCGTTGACTTCAGGGTCGCGTAAATGCGTATTCATCGCATAGTGGTCTATTCCGTGAGCGGCGTCGGTGAGGAACGTACGCCTCGGGCGGATAATCTTCGCGTACTCAACGGCCTGCTCCATTGTCAGGTGTGAACCGTGAGTGCGCTTGGTACGGAGGGCGTCGATCACCAGCGTGTCCACATCGGCGATTTTAGCGATTACATCGTCTGGCACTTTTGATGCGTCCGATATGTACGCCATATCTCCGATGAGGTAGCCGTTGCACCAGTAGTCTGGACCGTGAAGCACAGGCAATGGTGTGATGGTGGTGCCGACAACATTAAACGGCTCATCGTCTATCGTCTGAAAATCTAGCACCGCCACTGTTCCACCACTAGTCATCTGCGTCCTATCTACGAGGTAGTACGCCGTTTTGGATACGATCTCCAGATCTTCGCTACGCAAATAGATCGGGATTCGAGCATCGCGACCTCTCGCCAACAAGGCTGCGTGTTCATCGCCACTAGCGAGCCGCATCGTGTTAGTCCAGTCCCGCAAATCATCCAGACCACCTGCGGAATCAGCATGAGCGTGAGTCAAAACCACCGCGTTCAGCGACCGAATCGCATGTTTGGGAAACCATTCAATCGCCGCCTGATAAAAGAATTTCCCCGCGTCAATCAATATGTTTACTGGTGGCCCGTCGTCCTGTTCGCGCTGGATGACGATGCCGGTGTTGCGCCGACGATTCTTTGAACCAGGACGCATCGCGTCGGTGCAGACTGGACATGTCGGCGGATCAGCGGTCAGGCACGTTACGCGAGGTATCCCTTCTGACGTTCCCGTTCCTAGAAACATGACGGTCGCCCTAGAGTTCAAATTTGGCATTGCTTAAGGGTACGTCGCGAACCAGTGATGATGATCATCCTCGGATTATTCTTGAAAAGAGTTGCTCGTCAGGGCGATAACGATGCAAAGATGGGGCCTCCATTGATCACCAGCAAATCCGAACTGATCGTATCAATAGACGACGAGTTCGAGGGAATAATACCCAAACACGACTCGCCGAACCACGCCGCGCTCGGCTTCTCCCTCGGCAAATCCCTCGGCGTCATCGATCCAAACACCTTTGACGATGCCACACAGTCCGCCGCGACGACTTTCGAAAGCGTCATCGACCAACCCGACCACGTCGTCTTTCTGCTTCTCGATGGATTCGGCATGAACTTCGTCGAAACTCTGCCTAAGGACTCCTTCATGCGCCAGCACATCGCCATGACCATGTGCTCAACTCTACCCACCTCGACCGGACCCAACCTGATGTCGCTCGCAACCGGCAGATGGCCCGGAACCCACGGCAACCTCGGCTGGGACGTCCACATACCACGCCTCGGCGAACGAATCCAGCCGCTCCCTTGGAGGCTCACGCGCACCGGTCAACCATTGCACGAAGTCGGCTTCAACCCGGCTGAGATGATGCTCACACGACCTATACCTTTCCGACAACTCGGCACCTTCACATTCATCGTTAAAGAAGAGTTAGCCGAAACTACCACCACACAGATGTATGGGCAGACCGAAACCTTGGGCTTCACGGTCGAGGGCAACCCAGCATCGGAGATCGTCGAGCTCGCATCGAGTGTGATCAACTGCTTAAAGGGCAGAACCTTCACCTACATATATTGGAACGAAGTCGACAGTGCGGCACACTCCTACGGTGAATTTCATCCGATGACCCGCGCTGCTGTATTGCGCGCGGCCGCGTTGACCGAGGCCCTCGGTTCGGCGCTTAAAGGGAAAGCGCGATTTCTTGCAACCGCCGACCACGGGCATTTGGACAGTCCAACCGAAGTTTGGACCACATTGCGCGCGGATTCCCCTTTGAGTCGGCACTTGCGATGTGTCCCTGCAGGTGAGCCACGCACGCTGTTTTTCCATACCAGACCAGGTGCCGGCGAAGCGTTTGAGCAAGAATTCAACGAAACGTTCGGAGAACGATTCGCGTTGATGGCCTGTGAAACCGCTGTCGCTCTGGGACTCTTTGGCCCTTCGGAGTTTGTGACCGAGGAAGCGCGCGCTCGAATGGGCGATTTCTTCGCACTTTCGCGCGGCAGATGGTCGATCTACGCCGCCGATGACGCGGAAGATGTGACTGTAGAATCCATGCACGGTGGTATCACCACCGCCGAATCCGTCGTGCCATTGATCGTGATCTAGACCAAAAAGCAGGTGAACACATGCCCATCCGAGGCGAACTGAAGAAGAAACTCCAAGCTGGCGAGACTGTCGTCGGGCCTTTCGTCATAGTCCCATCAGTCACTATGATCGACACTCTCGGCTATTCCGGCATGGACTTCTGCATCATCGACACTGAGCACGGCCCAATATCGCAAGAATCCGCTACTGATTTGGTGATCGCGGCCCAGGGCGTTGGTGTTGCTCCCATCATCCGCGTCGGCGACAATGACGAAAGGTTGATCCTGCGCGCGTTGGACAT
>DAOUJE010000016.1:0-8916 GCA_034423055.1 Dehalococcoidia bacterium
ACCTGCGAACCGCTCTTCCCGAAACAAAGCTACTAGTCAGCACGAATCCTGCCGGTGGGATGACATCAGCCAACCAACGCACAGTTGTACTCGCTGAAGTCGTCGAATTGGTAAAGCAAAGCGGAATATATCCTTAAATCTAGGGCTTTCCCAGGTCGTCTAATGGTAGGACGGAGGACTTTGAATCCTTCAATCCAGGTTCGAATCCTGGCCTGGGAGCCAACGAATTTCCACCTCAACTTTCCGATCTACAGAATCAAAAATGGGCGTGTGCCAGTTCCAGCACACGCCCATTTTCGCGTCTAAAACGTCCCGATTGCGAGGTTCAGTTGCTAGCCGCCAGACGGCGTCGCTCCTCTTCGCTCGCCCGAATCTCCGCTTCTTCGTCGTAGATCGAAGCCTGCAACGCTTCGTCAGTCGCCAAACTCCAAGGAGTGTCCACTACCCAGTGGTCCGGCTCCTTCTCAACCAACGGCGGCCTCTCCATCGCCCATTGATGCGATTGGTCAACCTCGATCGGCGTACGAGTCATGAAAACATCGCCCGGCGGCGGGTCGATCGGAGACACGACCTCACCCGGTAGGATGATCTCATCACGCGTGATGTCCGGGTGCGAAGGCAATGCGGCGGATATCAGCGCGTTCGTGTAGAGATGCAACGGGTTGTTGAAAATCGCTTCAGTGTCACCCATCTCCTGCACTACGCCGAGATACATCACCGCCATCTCGTGGCACATGTACCGAACCGTCGCCAAGTTGTGAGCCACCAGCAGATACGCCAGTCCGTGCTCATTCTGAAGATCCACCAACAGGTTCATGATCTGCGCGCGAATCGAAACGTCGAGCGCAGACACCGGCTCGTCCAAACAAATCAGCTTCGGATTCAACGCCAGCGCACGCGCAATTCCGATGCGCTGCCTCTGACCACCCGAGAACTCGTGCGGATACAGGTTCATCTGATACGGGTTCAATCCAACCTCAACCAGCAGATCACCGACGCGGTCTCTGATCTCGCCACGCGTCATAGTAGTCGCAATCTCAAGCGGCTCACCCACAATCGCCTGAACCCTCATTCGCGGGTTAAGTGACGACCACGGATCCTGGAAAACAGCCTGCACCGAACGTCGAAATTCGCGCCGCCCAGCGCGCGTCATTGTTGCGACATCCTCGCCCTGCCAGTAGATGTTTCCCTCAGTCGGCTCTTCCAAACCCAGAATCACCTTCAGTGTCGTGGTCTTACCACAACCCGACTCACCGACCAAACCGAATGTCCTGCCCTCGCGAACGTCGAAGTTGACATCGTCGATCGCCTTCAGCCAGCTCCGCTGACCTATACCAAGGAAGCGTCCACCAACGTCAAACCATTTACGCAGACCACGTACCTGCAATATCGAATCCGGTGGGTTCGATGCCCCCGGAGCATCCGGGATCTCGACTGGGGTAATTGTCTCTGTTGCCATCTATTGATTTCCTCTTGAACCGATTACTTCGAATGTCTGCTCAGTCCGTAATCTCGCTCTCTGACCGTCATTCCGGCGAAAGCCCGAATCAACCGTACGAAACGAGATGCTTGTACTTGTCAAATTCCGCTACTGAAGCCCGTGAAAGCTGAACTTGGTGGCCTGGTGCGACCTCAACCAGCTCCGGTCGAACGTTCGCGTCTTGCTCACCAAATTCCAGCGGAGAGCGAGGAGCAAATGCATCGCCTTCTGGAAGGTTGTAAAGCAACGGCGGTTGACCCTCGATCTGTGGCAACCTACCCGTCTTCTCCTCCAGCTTCGGCACCGAGTTGATCAATGCCTTCGTGTACTCGTGCAATGGCTCGTTGAAGATCGTCCTGACATCCGCTGACTCCACGATCCTGCCCGCATACATAACCGCCACACGGTCACACATCTTCGCCACAATACCGAAGTCGTGCGTGATGAAGATAATCCCAACACCAGCCTCACGCTGAATCTGGCGCAGCAACCTGAGATAAGCCGCCTGAATCGTCACGTCGAGCGATGTCGTAGGCTCGTCGGCGATAATCACGTCCGGGCTAGTCGAAATGCCGATAGCACCCACAACACGTTGTCGCATGCCGCCTGATAACTGGTGAGGGTAATCTTTCGCACGCGTTTCCGGCGCCGGAATTCGAACCTTCCGCAGAGCATCGACTATTGAGTCCCAAAGATCCCTGCCACGTAGCTTCTGGTGGATCCGAATCGCCTCGCCGACCTGGTTCTCGACCGTAAACACCGGGTTCAATGCCGTCATCGGGTCCTGCAAAATCATCGACACTTCACCGCCACGGATCTCTGTCATCTCGCGTTCGGAAAGCTCCAACAGATTGCGACCATTTAGCACTACCTCGCCACCGACGATGTGGCCAGGAGGCGAAGGAACCAATCGCATGATCGACAGAGCGGTAACCGATTTGCCGGACCCAGATTCACCGACCACACCTAACGTCTCTCCCCGTCGAACGCTGTACGTTACACCGTCAACAGCTTTGACCGTGCCCCAGCGCGTCGCGAAATGCGTCTGCAAATTGTTGACATCCAATACGATTTCAGATGTCGCGGCCGACGGTCCGAACCCGTCGCTATCGACCTCTGCCGCGTCTTCGAGCATGTGCTCGCGCTCTTGGGCTGCAGCCGTTGTCATCTCTGCCATATTGATACCTCTCCCTAACTTGAATTGGATGCTCGTCGGGGCGTGGAAGTTTCTGGTGTCTCGCTCTTACCGTTTTCAAACGCAAGACGTGCGCGCGTCTACCAAGATCGCGCAACGCGTGTGTATGCACAATATCAGATATTAACCGTCGGTGCAAAACTCGCAGATGGATTCCGCTAAGCCGACTTCAAGCCAATCCCAAATCTTCGCTCAGCGTCGTCAACGACCGATCCACCGCATCAACAATGAAGTCAACCTCGTCACGGTCAACCACCAGCGGCGGACACAACGCAATCACATCGCCAGCCCTGAACGAAACCACGCCGTTGTCGAACAGTATCTTCGGCAATCGACTTGCCAATCCCGCACTCGCCGGGAACGGCGTCTTGCTATCACGATCCTGCACCAACTCGACCGCTGCTAACAGACCTAATCCGCCTCGCACATCACCCACGACCTCGTGCCCCCTCAACCGCTGCAACTCGTCATACAGATAGTCGCCCATCCGTCGACTATTGCCAGTCAAATCTTCCTCTTCGAAGATATCCAAATTCGCCAAAGCCGCGGCTGCGCTGACCGGGTGTCCACCGAACGTCACTAAATGCCTGAATGTCTCTCCCGGCCCGCCTAGGAACGCATCCGCAATCTTCTTAGTCGCAATCGCCGCACCTAATGGCGAGTAGCCGCTAGTCAACGACTTCGCAACCGTCGTGATATCCGGCTCCACATCCCAGTTCATCGGCGCGAAATACTCCCCAGTGCGACCAAAACCAGTGATCACCTCGTCCGCTATCAGAACAACGTCGTACTCATCCGCAATCTCCCTCAACCGCTGCCAATACTCTGCCGGCGGTATATGAATCCCCGCCGCCGCCGATATCGGCTCCGCAATCATCGCAGCTACCGACTCCGGGCCGTTGTGCTTAATCGCGACCTCAAACTCGTTCGCACACCGAATCGCCACATCCACAGGATCGCCTTCAAACGGCAGCCGGTACGAATCCCAATTCGTCACGTGAATTGCTCCCGGCATCTCGGGTCCACACGGATCAGCCGCCGGGCTCCGCCCCAGACTCACCGCCATCGCCGTCGCTCCGTGATATGAATACCTGCGCGATATCACCTTGAATGCACCCGCCTTGCCCGTCAACGACTGGTACTTCTTCGCCATCTTCACCGCTGTCTCCACCGCCTCTGAACCGCCAGAAAGGAAAAACGTCCGTGCATTCTTGTCGTGATACAGATCTGCAATCCGACCAGCTAATTCGATCTGTGATGGCGTCGCAGAGTTCGCAGGCGGCGTCTCGATGCCCGTCAACTGTTCGTACATCGCATCCGCTATCGGCACCCGTCCGTAACCCGCAGCCTTGTACCAAAGCCCACCCATCGCATCGATCAAACGATTGCCATTGATGTCCTCAACCCACGCACCCTCGCCTTTAACGAATATCTGCAACTTCCCACGCCAGTCCTCAACCTGCTGAGCATGCATGAAAAGGTGATCGCCCGCGATGCTCTGCAACTCCTCCATTCGCTCTCCACTAATCGTTGCTTTCGTCATCGTTGCCATCGACGAGATCCTCTCCATTCGGCATTCACGCCAAACTAAACTCAGATTAAGTTCATTCTAATCCCGAACCGCGCCCCAGACGAATACACGCAAACGTCACCTCGTCATTCCCGCGCAGGCGGGAATCCACAGGGCAAAACAACATTTTCCGCGCCAAAAGACCACTTGTAACACTTTTGCACACGTTGACGGCTACGCCCACGCCGTCTACAAGATATAATGGCGTGTGAAATGCCTTCCCTGTCCGGGCGGTTCCGAACCGTCGACTGTTCTTGTATCAGCCCCTCGCAGGGGTGAGATGCACGTCCAATTCGGCCAGTAAACATTAACCGACTCGGCTTGAATACCCCTGCAACTCAAAGTGCAGGGGTCTTTTTTTGCCCCAAGCTAACTCGAAAACCAAAACCACCTCAAAACCGACCGGTATTAGACGACTAATTCATTCTCCATCGGAGAAATCCCCATTGACCATCCTCAAAGCTGAGAACTTGACATTCGAGCATGTCGAGCCCGAAATCGACGAGCCCAAAACCGTCGAGCCAAGAGTTCTCGACAGGTTCTCCGATGAAGAACTCGCCGCGATAAACCGCGAGCTCGAGGATGCTCACCCATCCGAGATTCTCCGATGGGCCGATGACACCTTTGGCGACCGCTGCATCCAGATGTCGTCCTTCGCCATCGACGGCATGGCAATCTTCGACATGTACTGGAAGGTCAACCCCAAAGCCCGGCTCGCAACACTCGACACGATGCGCCTCTTCGAAGAGACGTACGACCTCATGGACCGCATCGCACGCCGATACGACACCGAGGTCGAGGTCCACTACCCCGATATTCGAGAAGTGGGACGCATGATCCGACAGCACGGCATGAACCTCTTCTACAAGGGCGTACAGAACCGCATACTCTGCTGCGAGATACGCAAGGTTAACCCACTCAACAAAGCACTCAGCGAAGCCGACGCTTGGATCACTGGACTCCGCCGAGACCAAGGCATGAAACGCTCCGAAATCCAAATCGTCGAAAAAGACCTCGCTCACGACGCATACAAAGTAAACCCCGTAGCAAACTGGACCGCCGAGCAGATCCGACAATACGCCTTAGACAACAAAGTCCCCTACAACATCCTTCACGACAAAGGCTACCCTTCAATCGGATGCGCCCCCTGCACCCGCGCCGTCAAACCCGGCGAAGACGAACGCTCCGGACGCTGGTGGTGGGAATCCAACCCCGACGCCAAAGAATGCGGCATCCACACTGTAACCGCGGCCCAATGACTTCGCCCTCATTGCTTACCGTGGCGACTTAGACCAAGCACCCCGCCTCAGGCGTGTTTCGCCAGAGACTCCAAATACCCGCCGATTGCATCGGTGATGTTTAGAAGAGCTTCCTGTTTCGTCGACCCATCGGATATGCAACCGGGCAAGTCTGTGCATTCCGCGATGTAACGGCCGCACTCGTCGACCTCAATTTCGACGTCGTATCCATCTAAACGTACAGATGATTTCTCGCCCATGATTCTTCCCTGCCCTCTAGATCGATGGTTCAGTTGGCCTACGCATTGTTGAACTCCCGCCAATCCAGGTCTAACTGCCTCACCGCCGACCGCAGCGTCCCAATTTTCAAATCTCTCCTGCCCCAATCCGGCAAAACTGCATCAGAGTTCGTATTCGGATTGAACCACTTCCTGTGCGAGCCACCACCACGCCTTGTGACCTCATAACACCCAAGTCTTGTCAACTTGCGGGCGGCTTCTCTGTATCTCACGGAACGGTCACAACTGCGTCTAAGGACAAGGGACCATCTGCGTCGTCCAGATAAATGCTCGACGGCAACGCCCGCCCACGATCCTCATAAATCTCCACAACCGCAGCGAACGCATCCTCCGCGTTCGCCAATGCCTCTGCCACCGTGTCACCCTCGGTTATCAACTCCGGAAGAAGCGGAGACGTAACCGTGTAACCCCCTTCACGTTGTGGGGTAAGAACCAGTGGGATCCTAGCTTTCATCTCGTGTGCTACCTACGCTCACTTCAACCCTAGACGGCGTCTCCCAACCCTCCAAATCATAGCCCATCATTCAAATCCTAGTTCAATCCACTCCGTTCTCCGCAAACTCCACAACCGCCCGACGCGCATCGTCATCCCGCATCTGCACCGGAGGAGACTTCATGAAGTACGCTGACGCCGGCTCCACGGCGCCCGCAAGTCCTTTATCCATCGCAATCTTCGCCGATCGAATCGCATCGATCGCGACACCAGCCGAGTTCGGACTGTCCTCAACCTCCAGCTTCAACTCCACATTCAACGGAACATCACCCCAAGACGTCCCCTCCAACCGAATGTAAGCCCACTTCCGGTCCTCTAACCACGCAACATGGTCGCTAGGACTGATGTGAACGTCGTCCGTCGGAAGCTCCTTCTCAAGCTGCGACTGCACTGACTGCGTCTTTGAAATCTTCTTCGTCACCAGCCGCGCACGCTCCAACATGTTGTAGAAGTCCGTGTTCCCGCCAAAGTTCAACTGATACGTCCGGTCCAGCCGAACACCCCGATCTTCAAACAACCGAGCCAACAACCGGTGGATGATCGTCGCACCCACCTGCGATTTGATGTCGTCGCCAACCACCGGCACGCCCTTGTCCTCGAAGCGCTTCTGCCAATATCGCTCGCCCGCAATAAACACCGGAATGCAATTCACAAACGCGCAGCCCGCCGCCAAAACCTGCTCGACATACCACTTCGTCGCCTGCTCCGAACCCACCGGCAGATAGTTGATCACGACATCCACCTCACGGTCCCTCAGGATCCCGACGATGTCAGCAGTCGAACCCGGAGCTTTCTCGACAACATCCTCGAGATACTGACCGATGCCGTCGTGAGTCATCCCACGGTCTACCGGAATCCCCGCACGAGGAACATCATGGAACGGCAAAGCATTGTTCGTCTTCGCAAAGATCGCCTCGTTGATATCCACCCCCACCTTCTCCTTGTCAACGTCGAACGCCGCGACAACATTCACATCGCCGATCGTGTAGCCCCCAAGAACGTTGTGCATCACACCCGGCACCGCCGCCGAGTTCTCATCAACCTCGCCATACTTGTGGATGCCCTGAATCAGCGATGAGGCACAGTTACCCAAACCGATTACTGCAACATTGATACGACCCACAGGGGTTCTCCTTTCAACCGGCCCAAGTGAATCCGCGGATGGAACCGTCGGCTCCACAGAACGAGACCGTGATCCTTGTGTTGAACTCTCGACGGAACTCTCAGCAGAAACAGACGATGCCCCCTCATCAACAACCGCGCTCGCCAGCGGACGGTTAGACCCCGGAGCCAGCGCCGCTTGCAGCGCCTCCTCCGACACGATCCAACTCCTACCCAGCCGACTCGCCGGTATTAGCCCCTCACGCAACCACTTGTAGACCGTCTTGCTGCTGACATCCAAACGCTCAGCAACATCACGCACCTTCAAATTGGCCATGCTCAAAGCTCCTTACTCAAGCGCCCGTAAGCGCACACCCTCATTCCGGCGAAAGCCAGCGCTTCAGCGGGCGGAACGCCCATCCAGACGGGCAGGGCATAGGGCATCCTGTAAGTTCCACTTACTTCCATCAACTTCCATTATTTTCTAATAAACACCCCTAAAGTGCAAACACACCTCCCCCCTTTTGCGTCAGCACCCCTTCCCCCTCCCCCTCTCCGTCATACCCGCGCAGGCGGGTATCCAGAGGGGGCCAGCGCAGCGAGACGCAAGAGGTTCATACACCACCAAACACCTAAACCTGGGGAAGGACGGAGCGGATTAGTCCCATCGCCCACGATAGGAGAGGCCAGAGCCTGCCTCAGACTTGATCCGGGGTGAGAGCGAACGGGAACAAAGGGTGAAGTCTCCCCTTTCGAGAATCGAAGGGGGACGCGGAGCGCAGCGAACGCAGGGGGATGCACACCCCTGAAACCCGCGCCCTAACATCATCCCTAGCCCTCCCGCCATTCCTCGCACTCCATGCCATTCCGAGCCCTAACATCATTCCGATCCCCCAGCCCTGCCATTCCGAGCGCAGCCGAGGAATCTCCCCCTTCGAGAATCGAATGGGGACGCGGAGCGCAGCGAACGCAGGGGGATGCCCACCCCGTAAACCCGCGCCTCACATCATTCCGATCCCCTCGCGCTGCCATTCTCGGCCCTCCCCTGCCATCCCGATCCCTACCCTGTCATTCCGAGCGCAGCGAGGAATCTCCCCTTTCGAGAATCGAATGGGGACGCGGAGCGCAGCGAACGCAGGGGGATGCCCACCCCGTAAACCCGCGCCTCACATCATCCCGATCCCATCGCGCTGTCATTCCGAGCACCATACACTGCCATCCCGAGCCCCTCATCCTGTCATTCCGATGCCCACCCCGTCATCCCGAGCCCCTCATCCTGTCATTCCAAGCCCCTCGCGCTGTCATTCCGAGCGCAGCGAGGAATCTCCCCATCCTTCGCATCCTTCCCAATCCTCAACATCCTAGTTCACATTTGACATTCGCGCAACATTTGTAGTAATATAACAACCAAGAGGCGTCAAACGGGACGCCTCGAACACGAAGAATCGCCGCGTCGAGACGGGTTGCGCGCAAACCTTTTAAGACGTAGCAAGCACAATTGAATGAAGTACGGCAGCGGGCGGGGTAGCAGGGGTCGCCA
>DAOUJE010000017.1:0-73355 GCA_034423055.1 Dehalococcoidia bacterium
TCTGGGAACTCGACAACATAATCATGGTCCCACACCACTCCGGCGCAACCTACGGCACCGCATCTCGCCGAGCCCAAACCGTAGCCCAAAACCTAGACCGCCTAACCCGCGGCGAACCACTCATAAACATAGTCCAAGAAATCTCGCGCTAAATCCGTCCCCTTCGCCGCCCAAAACCCTCCCCCTTGAGGGGGAGATTCAGAGGGGGGCACAAGCGAAGCGAGCACGCAGCGGGTGCCTGGGAGGACGCAGAGCCACTTAATCGCTCCCACATCTCGCCACCCCACTCGAACCAACGCGCCTCAACATGCGAAAATTAACGCTTACGAACATCCGCACTTGTGCCAACACGCAACCGATCCTTGAGCAACGGATCCACATACCCCGACGACGTCCCTAGAGACCAACCCACTTTGCTACTCGACGAACCCATCAACCCTCTCCGCGAAGCACCCTACGGGACGCAATCGCTCGCAACACATTTCATCCTCAAATGGACCGACTACCAAGAATCCGAACATCGCGCATATCAACGGCACTTCAATGAACTCTGCGAAATCGTCGGGCACGAGAACCCGCTGGACGATCTCGATAACCAAGACTTCGTTTTCCAGAAATTCGCGCCTACCCCCGGCGACCGAAGGGGATTCGCAGACGTCTGGCTCCGCGACCACTTCGTCATGGAATACAAACGCCCCCTGCTCAATCTGGAAAACGCATACGTCCAAACCCTCAAATACCGTGACAGCCTCGGAAACCCGCCTCTCCTCATCGTCTCCGATTTCAGAACCATCAGAATCCACACCAACTTCACAGGTACCGTCTCCGACACTTACACCATTACTCTCGATGATTTGGGCGCAGTCGATGCTCCCGCAAAACGCAAGTCCGCACTCGGTGTAGTCTCCGAATCTCCCCTATCCGTATACCAAGTCCTCTGGTACTGCTTCCACGACCCCGGATATCTCGGCCCAAGGCACAACCCTGACCAACTCACGCAAGCCGCCGCCGAAAAATTCCGCAAGATCTCCGACGAACTGCAAAAGCTCAACCCCGGAAAAGACATCGAGATCGCACGACTCCTCTCTCAGATGCTCTTCTGCATGTTCGCAAGCAACATGGCGCTCCTCGAACGGAACATCCTGTCAAAGATGACCCGTGACGTCGGTGATCAACCCGAAGTCGTATTCCCCGAACGGCTCAACCGACTATTGGAAGCCATGAGCGACGGCGACCAAATCGCATTGCCGCCTATCAAACGATTCAACGGCGGACTCTTCGACGGGCGACGCAACAACCTCAAAATCGAAAGCTCCTTGATGCCGCTCATTCGGGAAGCTGACGCCCTTGACATGTCACAGATCGAACCCGCGATCTTCGGCACTCTATTCGAGCGTATATACAACCCTGAAAAACGCGCACAACACGGCAGACACTACACATCCGGCGAAGACATCGAAGCACTCGTCGAGCCCGTTGTGATGGCACCATTCAGGCGTGAATGGGAGGCTCTCAAGCCCAAATTCAACCCCGAAAACCCCGATGAAACCCTCACCAAAATCCAAGAACTCATCGACAAACTCGGAAACGCCAGAATCCTTGACCCCGCATGTGGATCCGGAAACTTCCTTTACGTCACGCTCAATCTGCTACACGAACTCGAACGCGACATCATCCTTTGGGCAATCGAAAACGGCATCGATTTACCGCAACCTCGCGTTCACCCGCAACAGCTCCTCGGGATCGAGATCGACGAATACGCTCAACAACTCGCAAGCATCGTCGTGTGGATCGGTCACATCCGAAACGAAACCAGAAACGGAAACATCGAACACCGCGACCCCATCCTCGATCCCATAGAGAACATCGAATGCCGAGACGCGATCATCGATAACTCCGGCTCAGAACCCAAACAAGCAGAGTGGCCGGATGCCGACTTCATCGTTGGAAACCCGCCATTTTTGGGTAATCGCAGGATGCGACAGGAGATGGGCGACGAAATCGTCGAACGAATATATGGCGTTTGGAAAGATTACGTACCCAATGGTGCCGACCTTTGTTGTTATTGGTTTGAAAAAGCCCGGATGCAAATCGCTGACAATCGGTCTAAAAGAGCCGGGTTGCTGGCGACACAATCTATTCGCGGTGGATCTTCGCGGCGCGTCCTCGAAAACATCAAACAATCTGGCGATATCTTCTTTGCAGTCTCGGACCGAGATTGGATTCTTGACGGTGCGGATGTTCACATATCAATGGTCGGGTTCGATGACGGTTCTGACACCCAACGAAGTTTGGACGACGCTAGTGCCAACATAATCTTTGCAAACCTCACAACCGGGAAAGTCGATGTAACTCAGGCCCGAAGGCTTGCTGAAAATTCTGGCATTGCCTTCCAAGGCGTTATTCCAGTCGGCCCATTTGACATCTCCCACAGTGAGGCAGCAATCGTTTTGCAGGACAACAACCCCGACGGCAAACACAATGCCGATGTGGTTAAACCGTTGATCACCGCGAAAGACGTTACTGATCGGCCAACCGATCGCTGGATTATCGATTTCGGTATCGATACCAATCAAAATCATGCCTCAAGCTACGTCAAACCGTTCGAGATCGTGAAAGAGCGCGTAATACCGCATCGCGCCAACACTTCAAGCGCTTCACACGTACCGTGGTGGATATTCGCGAGCCCTCGCCCAGAGCTTCGAAACGCAATCGCTCTTCTCGGAAGATACGTCACGACTCCGCGCCACTCGAAACACCGTATATTCGTTTGGACCGAATCCAACACAATACCAAACGAATCTGTCGTCATTTTCGCCCGCCAGGACGACTACTTTATCGGCATCTTGCAATCCCGCGCCCACGAAGTCTGGTCGCGTGCGATGGGCACACAAGTCCGCGATCGCGAGAGCGGATTCCGCTACACCCACACAACCTGCTTTGAAACCTTCCCATTCCCCGAACCCACCGAGGACCAACGCTATGCCATCGAAGATGTCGTCAAAACCATCATGTGGCACCGCAAAAACATGCTCACTCCCAAAGAAGGCGCTCCCGAAGAAATCATCCGCGAGATGACCCTAACCCACATCTACAACAAAAACCAAACTTGGCTACAACGCGACCACAATGAACTCGACCGCGCCGTATTCGATGCCTACGGCTGGCCCGAAAACCCCGCCGATCTAGACAACGACACCATCCTCGAACGTCTTCTAGAACTCAACCTCTCCCGCGAACCTGTTTAATGCACCGGATCAGTGCCGATACGACAACTACCACACGACGATTTCAATCACGATAACGACGACAGATTGCGCATAAACCAGCTACGCTCCAGGCGGCGCAACCACAACATCCTCATACGGATGTCGCGCTCCGACCATCCCCGAGTGCTCAAACACATCCAACGCCGATTCGTAAAGATCACGAGGTATCGCGATATCCCCATCCCAGTTCCCCAGCTTCTGGTAGTAACCAACCGCCGCCGCGGTCGCCTCAACCGCCATGCCCGGGAAAAACGGTTCTTCTGCCTCCGCCACCTCCATCGGATCCGCTGTGTTGACCCACTCCCTCGATGCTCGGTACGCGCGTGTGATCGCCTTCACTTCGTCCGATTCCAGACTGTCCCATCTCGCCACCAAGCTGCTGAACGCCGTCGGCCCCACAATCTCTCCGATCGAACCCACGATATGACCGATGCTCTCGTGCTCTAACTGCTGCGGAAACGCCCCTTGCTCGTGGAAATAGTCTCCCTCGCCATTTCGCCACTGCTCCATCATCTCGTCTCCGCCTGGCGACTCGATACCTTCAATATCCGAAAGATCAATCCCTACCCGATGCAATCCGTACCGCAACATCGCCTCAGGCTGCCCACCATGCACATATAGGAACTTCGCATCCAGCAGCTTCTCCCAACGGAAATCCGCATCCGGCTCGCGCGCCGCAACGATGAACCCGTCAAACGCATTGATCTGAGCAAAATGCGCCACCGGCGGCTTCTCACCAGCATCCAACGAACCCCAGCTACCCGAAACCGCTGACTGCCCGATGTCTGCGCGACCCTCGGCAACCTCAATCACCGAGTTCTGCCCTGCTGCCGCAGGCGTATAAGAAGCAGACAACCCCTCCTTCTCCAGAAAACCTCCCGTAATCATCGAAATCATCGGGCTGTAAAACGCTGAGTGCCGAGAAGCAATCAATCTGATGTCGGGCATCTACCTGAACTCCACATGTTCGTAACTGTCAACCCTTGCCAATTCTATCCCTTCGCCTCAAAACCGCATACACACACCGAGAGTTTGAACTCGTCGCTGACGCATAATTGATGTTTGACGCGTTTGAAACCACTAACCAGCCCGTTTCGTCTAACTATTCAGCACCATTAGTCAACATCCTCAACACGAAATTAAAGAAATTGAGCAACCTCGATCAAAACCAACAACATACCCCAGGCACCGTCGTAGTGACCGGCGGTGCAGGATTCATCGGCACCCACCTCATCGATGCCCTCATCGAACGCGGCGAAAAAGTCTCCGTCATCGACAACCTATCTACATCAGCCCTCAAATTCCTCCATTCAGACGCCCAATTCATCAACCAAGACATCTGCGACCCAGAAGTCACCCACCTCATCAAAGAACTCAATCCCAAAGCCGTATACCACCTCGCTGCACAAGCCTCAGTAGCAATTTCGGCGCGAGAACCCCTAACCGACGTCAACATTAACGTCATCGGCACTCTCAACCTCCTGGAAGGCATCCGGGAACTCCCATATCGTCCCCGCTTTGTCTTCTTTTCAACTGGCGGTGCCATCTACGGCGACCTCGATCAATCTGCCCTCCCCGCCCGTGAAGCCATCGACGCCAAACCCCTCTCAACTTACGGCGCGTCCAAACTCGCCATCGAAAACTACCTCCGCGTATACGGCGACCTATACAACCTCAACTACACCATCGTCCGACCCGCAAACGTCTACGGCCCACGCCAAAACCCCGACGGAGAGGCCGGAGTCATCGCCATCTTCACCCAAGCCATGCTCGAAGGTCGACAAATTACTATCTTCGGCGACGGCAACGACAAGCGCGACTACATCTACATTTCAGACTTCATCGACGGCGTTCTAACCCTAGCCGAATCCAACCTACCAGGCCCCTACAACATCGGCACCGGATACGGCATCTCCGTAAACGAGATACACAATATCCTCTCCGAATTCATCCCTGCCGCTAGACCTCCGCAACACGGACCACCAAGAGCCGGCGACATCCCCAAAATCTGGCTCGACGTCACCTCCGCCAAAAACGACCTCGGCTGGCAAGCCAACACATCCTTCCAAGACGGCATCAGCAAAACCGTCGAATGGTTCAGGCAGACGACACCTTGAACCCCAAACCAACCGCCTTAATCGGCTCCATCGTTACCGTTACCGCTCTGGCTTTTATCGCGCTCGCATGTCAATCCGATGAACCCACTCCGATACCGACACCAACTCCTGTCCCCACCATCGCGCCAACCAACACTCCGATACCAACCGAAGCACCACCGGAACCGACCGCATCGCCAACCAACACTCCGATACCAACCGAAGCACCACCGGAACCGACCGCTACGCCACAGCCCGAGGTCATCGTCAAACCGACCGCGCCTACTGTTGCGCCACCAACCGAAACACCAACACCAGTATCACCAACAGCAACTCCCGAAGTTACTACACCGGCACCCGAACCGACACCGATTGCACCGTCCCCTACAGCAACTCCTACACCCGTATTGCCGACACCAACTCCGACTCCAAACCCCGAACCAACCATCACCGCATCCCCAACCGCTGTAACTGAAGAACTCGTTAAACCTCTGCCTATTGAGGGACTACGTGGCGGCACCATCAGAATCGCAGTTCCGGGTGCCCCACCCCATCAAGACATTCATAAATCCGTCTCGCCCATACTCGCCGGCTGGGGCCCCGGCATCGCATATTCACGCCTTTTCCAATATCGATGGCTTAAACCAAACGAACCCAATACCGGAACCGATCAACTTTCTTCGCGCTACAATCCCACCGTTTCAACGTCGGCACACGAGATAATCTGCGACCTGTGCCAAAGCTGGGAGTTCGATGGCGACACCACACTCAGCATCAAGCTCCGTCCCACTATCCATTGGCAGGAAACCAACCCCGGGCTCGGTCGGGATCTAGCCGCCGCAGATGTCGCCTACAGCATAAATCGCCTGACCGACCCGAAAATGGCGAATTCACATCTGGTCAACACCATCGTCCAAGCACGAGCCGTCGGTGATGACGTAGTAGAGATCGATCTCACGTTACCGGACGCGGAGATATTCGACAAACTCGCGGACGCCCGTGCCGCGATAGTCGCACCCGAAAGCGTCGATCTCAACGGAGATCTGACGAAAGGACCAACCATCGGCACCGGGCCCTGGGTCTTGGAAGCCTTCGAACGCAGCGGAATGAGCTTCCGAGCCAACGAACGATACTACATACCGGAACTGCCATTGTTGGACGGAATAAACGTCTCGATCATCGAAGACGAACAAACCCGCACCACGGCCCTGCGAACCGGTCAACTCGATCTCATCCAACCCGATCTGCCGGATCTCATAGCCGCGACGGAGCGTTTCGACGAATTGCGTTGGTCTCGAAGCCACGACCCAGCGGCCGGCATCGAAATCGCATTCAACACGACCCGCAACTACTTCATCAACCAACTCTTCCGTCAGGCAGTCCTATACACCTGGGATCCCAAGGGGCTGATCGACGACCTTCACAACGGCCAGTCGTTTATCAGCGCAGGATTGCCGCTCTACAACCCTGAATGGTTACTACCCGCGCCCGAGATCGACGCGTTCTTCAACGATCGGACCAAGGTGTTGGAGTTGCTGGAAGGCGTGAACTTCCCCCCAGGCATCATGATTAACATGCGAGTGGGCCAGTTCGGCGACGAATACATTGCCACCGCGTTGTCGCTCGCCGATGCGATAAATCGTCTGGGAGCTATCGCATCCGTAGAGACCGTCTCCACCCGCACATTCGGCGAAGAAATCTGGATCGAAGGCAACTACGACATCTACGTAGGCGCGCCTCCACCTCTGACCAGCGCGACCTCAGCGTTGTTCGCTATCCATCATTCCGGCGGCCCATGGAACACCACCGGCTACTCCACTGCTGAGCTTGATGCCTTGATTGAACTACAAGCCGTCGAAACCGACCCTGTCGTTAGAGGTGAACTAATGCTCGAAATCCAGCGCGAGATATTCCGAGGCGCACACATTTTCCGCCCGGCCGCATCAGTATCCCACTGGTTGTGGTGGTCACACCTGCAAAATGTTGCGCCAAGCACCTATCGCGCCGATTCAACTTGGCTGAGCCGAATGTGGCTCGCTGACCGCGTCCGAGGCGGTTGATCTAACCATTAAGGCTCTCAATCGCGTCTTCGAGTGTCGCCCATGCGAGCAAGGCGCATTTGATGCGAATCGGGAATCGGGACACATCTCGCAGCGAAATCGCGTCCCCAATCGCTTCCGCTTCGTCGGCATCAGGCTCCCGACCTTCCGCGAGCATCCGCCGCATAATCATCGCAGACTCGACAATTTCCGAACAACGTTTACCCTCGACCACTTCCCCCATCATCGACGCTGATGCTTGGGTAATCGCGCAACCGGTGCCATGAACGCAGATCGCTGAAACCCGGTCATCCTCAACTCGGATTTGAACCGTGACCTCGTCACCGCAAAACGGGTTGTCGATACTCGCCTCAGCGTTGTACTCGGCGATTGGATCGATGTTGCGCGGATTGCGGCAATGATCCTCGACGATGTATCGATTGATCTCGTCAAGATGTCCAATTCCGCTACGCATCTGGGGAATGACCGTGTGACGCACTGCGCGTCGAGCGCCCACACGGTTCGATAATTCTAGCGCGAGTTCCGAAGCGCTATGCAGTGCCGATGGTGTCCGATGCTGCTTGCAACTCAGGCATCAACGCGTCCAGCTGGCCCTCAAGGAATGCGAAAAGCTCTTCATCCTCGAACTCCGAGAGGATCTCGGCAGCGAAACCGCGTATCAGCATCGCCTGTGCCGTGTCGTAGTCCACACCGCGTGACTGGAGATAAAACAGCGTGTCCTCATCAACGTGTCCGGCAGTCGCGCCGTGTGCACATTTAACATCATCGGCATAGATTTCAAGTGACGGCTTGGTGTCGACCTCCGCACCGTGCGACAGCATCAGATTCAAGTCCTTCTGGTTCGCGCCCGTCTTTTGAGCACCGCGTTCGACTGTGATCTTGCCGCTGAAGACCGCGCGTGATCGTCCGGAAAGGATGCCCTTGTAGTACTGGTCGCTCGTGCAATGCGGAGCGGCATGAGTGGTGCTGACTTCGTTGTCTTGATGCTGGCGATTCGTGGTCAGATAAACTCCGTGCAACGCCGATTCGGCGTATTCACCTATCAGATGCGTCAAGACATCGCTGCGACCGATGTCCGAACCTACGCTGAAAGATGTCGCACGGTAATGGGAGCTTGCTTCCTGCAACACTCGAGTAGTCGCGAAGTGGAACGATTTTTCTCCGTCGTTCTGCCACCGGTAGTGAGTCAGTGCTGCATCTTCATCCAAGGCGACCTCGGTTACCGGAACAGATAGATGCGCTGCATCCGTCATCGAAACGTGCGATTCGATAAGCGTTGCCGAGCCGCCCTTGCCGACTGCAATCACGATCCGGGGATAAACCGCGCGCAGGCCTGACTCGGTATCGGTAGTAACGAACACCAGGTGGATGGGTTTTTCGGCTTCCGAACCATCTCCAATCTCGACAAACACCCCATCGCCGAGAAACGCCGTATTGAGTGCCACAAATGCGTTATCAGTGCAATCTGCCAGCTTTCCGAGATATTGAAAATCGGCTACAGATCGCAATACTGATCCCGCCGGAGCATCGCCAGCGTCTGACAGAGTTTCGTCCATAACCCCATCAACGAATACGATGTTGTGCCAAACGTTGTGTAATGGCACTCGTTTACCCAACTCATCGCGAGTAAATGTTGCTGAAGAGCCGCCAAAATGAAACTCAGACCTGTCGATCTGTCGCAGGTCGGTGTATTTCCAGATCTCATTGCCTCGGCGATGGATCGGGAATCCAATGCGCTCGAACTCTTGCCAAGCGATATTCCGAAGCTCGTGAACCGAGTTTGGAGCAACTCCGTTTTGGGAACTGCCGGCAATGAACTGTTGCCAGTCGTTGCGGTACGTGTCTAGGTGCCGAGTCGAATTGGTCGGCATCACAACTGCGTTTAGGGTCATAGAAGTTCTGCTACTTCCCGTTGCGTTGAGCGGCGAGATAGTCTCGATAACCGTTCTGCTCGACATGTTCAGCCAACGACGCATCGCCCGTTTCGACGATCTTGCCATCTACGAGGACGTGCACGACATCTGGACGGACGAAGTGCAGCAATCGCTGGTAGTGCGTGACAATGACAAAGCTACGCTCCGGAGAGCGCATCTCGTTGACACCGTCTGCCACCGTCTGCAACGCATCAATGTCGAGTCCCGAATCAGTCTCGTCCATGATCGCGATCCTTGGGTCCAGCACCTGCATCTGAAGAATCTCATTGCGCTTCTTCTCGCCGCCCGAGAAGCCTTCGTTCAGAGATCTCTTGATCAGATCTGGGTTGATGCCGATCTCCTCGACCTTTTCATCGAACAACTTGGAAAACTGGCGAACCGACATCTTCTTCTGACCATTAGCATCGTCGATCGCGTCTTTCGCCGCCTTTAGGAATTGCCAAGGGCGAACTCCCGGAACTTCTGACGGGTACTGCATAGCGAGGAACAAACCCAGATGAGCGCGTTCGTCCGGCATCATTTCGACGATGCTCTCGCCATCAACCGTGATGTCGCCCTCAGTGACGGTGTATGACGGTTTACCCATCAGGACATTGGCAAGCGTGCTCTTACCGCTGCCGTTGGGGCCCATAATCGCGTGCACCTCACCCGGATTTACTTCCAGATCGATGCCTTTCAGTATGATTTCGTCGCTATTGGTGACAGCGGCGTGCAAATTCTCAATTTTCAGCATTCAGTCTCTCGTGCGGATTGTCCAAGTTTGTTTCCGATTGTCGGTTCGCCATCCGACGCGCCCGGATATCGGATGATCGATTCAGGTATTCGTTCGTTAGTGTCAGCTACGTCCAAGTTCCGAACGATGCCGATTGGTCGAGTGATGCTTCGCGGCTTCACTACCCAACTGCACCTTCTAAGCTGACTTTGAGCAGCTGTCCAGCTTCGAGCGCGAATTCAAACGGCAACTCCTTGATCACGTCGCGGCTCCAACCGGTGATGATCATGTGATGCGCGTCTTCTTCGGATATACCACGTGCCATCAAGTAGAAAAGTTGATCGTCGCTGACCTTAGATGTGCTGGCCTCATGTTCCAACCGAGCGGTCGGGTTGCGGACCTCGATGTACGGGACAGTGTGGGCTCCGCATTGATCTCCGACCAGCAATGAGTCGCACTGCGTATGATTCGTAGCATTCTCAGCCCCCGGCAGAATCTTCACGCCGCCGCGGTAGGTGTTTTCTCCATGCCCGGCTGAGATACCTTTCGACACAATAGTCGACTTCGTGTTCTTACCGATGTGGATCATCTTCGTGCCGGTATCGGCCTGCTGATAGTTATTGGCAAGAGCAACGGAGTAGAACTCGCCTACCGAGTTGTCCCCCCGCAAGATGACCGACGGGTATTTCCAAGTGATAGCCGACCCGGTCTCGACCTGCGTCCACGAGATTTTGGCGTCTCGTTCTGTCATGCCCCGTTTCGTAACGAAGTTGTAGACACCGCCTTGCCCGTCTTTCGTTCCTGGATACCAGTTCTGGATCGTCGAGTACTTGATCTCGCCGCGATCTAGTGCAACGAGTTCCACGACTGCTGCGTGTAGCTGACTCGTGCGGCGGATCGGAGCAGTACATCCTTCGAGGTAACTGACGTATGCGCCTTCATCGGCTACGATGAGCGTGCGCTCGAACTGACCCGATCCCTCGGTGTTAATCCGGAAATAGGTCATCAACTCGATCGGGCACCGCACACCTGGGGGCACGTATGCAAACGAACCGTCCGAGAAGACCGCGGAGTTCAAAGCGGCGAAGAAGTTGTCTGTGTACGGGACGACTGATCCGAGGTATTTTTGGACAATCTCAGGATGGTTCTGGACCGCTTCGGTGAACGAGCAGAATATGATGCCCCGCTCTTCAAGCTGATCCGCGTAAGTTGTCGCAACTGAGACCGAGTCGAACACGGCATCCACAGCGACACCGGCGAGCCGCTCGCGCTCATGAAGCGGGATACCGAGCTTGTCGAACGTTTCCAGCATCTCGGGATCTACTTCGTCTAAGCTCTTTGGAGCGTCGTCGAAGGATTTAGGAGCCGCGTAGTAATAGATATCTTGGTAGTCGATGTCCGGGTACCGCAATTTGGCCCAGCGCGGCTCGGCATCGTCGCGTTGCAACTTGCTCCAATACTCGAATGCCTTTAATCGCCACTCAAGCATCCACTCCGGCTCATCTTTTTTCTCGGATATCAGTCGGACGATGTCAGGATTCAGGCCCTTCGGAGCCAATTCCATCTCGACATCGGTAGAGAATCCCCATTTATAGTCCGAGCCATCGAGCTTGGATTCCCGTGAGATAGTGAGTCTGTCTTGCGTTGTCAACTAGCTTCCCAGTTTCTGCGACCGTTGAATAGGGTTCTGGCTACGCGTTTGATCGCGCCATCAACGACCTAACATTCCGAGCACCATTGCCCGATTGATGTGCCAACTTGAACTCCTGATTGCTTCTGTCATTAATTTTACCAGTTGAATGAAGTCCGCCGAGATCACAACCTTATCGGACGACTATGACATCGCTAAACAATCCGAAGCAGCATCAGATCAACCCGTATCCTAGGCATTAACGCTCAACGACTGCCATCGCCGATCATCTGCGAATACGAAATTGCCTCTCCAACTGATCAAGAGAAGACTGTCCGACATTCTAGCTGGGCGTTCCACGAGTGAAACCAAGTCCGGACTCTCGGAGATCGAGGCTGCCTTGAGATCGAGGCGCGAAATTGATCGCCGCATCGCAGAAGCGACGTTGAGCGTTAAACGCGAAGATTTCGTGCAGGAAAAAGATCGCGGTAGAGCCACATGCGACCGTGCACTTTCGATAGGTAAAGGCCAGACGATTTCGCAACCAAGCCTCGTCGCGCACATGATCTCCGAACTTGGTCTAGCATCAGGTGCGGATCGTGTTCTTGACATCGGATGTGGTTCGGGTTACCAAGCGGCGATATTGTCATTGCTGGCAAACCAAGTAGTCACGGTAGAGAGAATCGGTGAACTCGCAGACGCCGCGCGGTATCGTCTGAGACGATTGGGATACGAAAACGTCGAGGTAGTAGAGGCATCCGATGAGGTCTTGGGATGTCGGGAACGCGGTCCTTACGACGCCATTATTGTCGGGGCGTCGGCTCCGGAAGTCCCGCGGTCATTAGTAGACCAACTGAAACCTCATGGACGCATGGTGATACCGGTCGGTACTCGCAGAAGGCAACGCGTTGCGACTGTCATCCGTACTGACGACGGTTTCGAAGCAAAATACGGGGTTGAGTGCGTCTTCGTACCGCTAATCGGACCCGATGCTTGGTGAAGCGAACATCCTGCAACCGGTATTAGAAAATAGAAACGACCAGCCGCAACCACGCCCAACACCGGGAACACTAAATGTCAGAAACCGAATTCGAAGCAGTAATCGGACTCGAAACCCACGTCCAGCTGAGCACCAAGAGCAAGATGTTCTCTTGGTCCGGCGCGGGATACCAAAAAGCATCACCCAACACTCTGGTCGACCCCGTATCGATGGCGTTGCCGGGAACGCTGCCGGTCGTCAACAAACGAGCTGTCGAATCGGCTATCGCGATCGGCCTTGCTTTGAACTGCGAAATCGCCGAAGTCACGAAGTTCGATCGGAAGCAGTACACCTACCCCGACTTGATGAAGGGGTACCAGATTTCGCAATATGACGAGCCGATCTGCATTGACGGCTGGCTTGACTTACCGACGGAAACACCGCATCGCGTCGGCATAAATCGAGTCCACATGGAAGAGGACGTTGCGCGTCTGATCCACATCGATTCGCCCACGGGGGGAGTGATGCACTCTTTGCTGGACATCAACCGCGCAGGTGTACCGTTGATGGAGATCGTCACTGAGCCTGACATGCGTACACCAGATCAGGTCGAGGCGTACATCACCACGTTGCAATCGATCATTCGTTACCTCGGTGTCGGTACCGCCAACATGGAAGAGGGTTCCTTCCGTTGCGACGCCAACATCAGCGTCCGACCAGTCGGTTCTACGACCCTCGGCGAGAAAGTCGAAGTCAAAAACATGAACCGTGTTCGCGCCGTACGTGAGGCTGTCGAACATGAGATCGAGCGGCAAATTGCCGCGATCAAACGTGGAGAACTGATCGTGCAGGAGACGCGCGGGTGGATGGACGGTGAGAAGTACACCGTGACCCAACGATCAAAAGAGGATGCGCACGATTACCGCTACTTCCCGGAACCCGACATCCCTCCACTTCATATTGGACGCGATTGGGTCACCGAAATCGACGCGAAAATGCCAGAGCTGCCGTTGGCGAAGAAGCAGCGCTTCATCGGTTCATGGGGACTCTCGGACTACGATGCGTCGTTGTTGGTCGATACGCGATCGTCAGCTGAGTATTTCGAAGCTGTGATGGAAACGGTCGCGGGTGAATCGGAGAGCGACCAAGCAGGCTTCGCCAAAGAGACCGCGAACTGGCTCAATGGTGAGATGGCCCGGTTGATGCACGAAAACGATGTCTCCAGCATCCAAGAAACTCGAGTTGAGCCGACCGCATTGGCAGTGTTGGTTCGCAAATTCCAGAAGCGGGAAATCAACAACAACTCGGCGAAACGAGTGTTCGGCGAGATGTTCGATAAAGGTGCCGATCCCGAAGAAGTGATCGAACGTCTCGGATTGGCATCGGTAGGCGATGCTGACGAGTTGGCACCGATAATCGAGGAAGTTCTGGCGAACAACCCATCGGCAGTCGAAGACTATCGTTCAGGCAAGACCAACGCGATCCGGTTCTTGATGGGACAGGTGATGAAGGCGACGCGCGGGCGTGCCGATGCCCAATCGGTGATGCGGCTGTTGGGTGAGGCGATGGACGAATAAAGGCGTTCCGATAAGCGTTAGTGAAACGTTTTGCTGAATTAACCTTGTAGATATGTGGTTTCAGATATCGCTCCTCATACTCGCCGTAGTGCTGATTGTCATCTTGCTGTTGCAAGCCCGCGGCAACAACCCCTCCGTTTTCGGACAGTCGGAGAGCACTTTCCGCGTTCGTCGCGGCGTAGAGAAGCTGCTGTTCAGAGCAACGATCGTGTTGACGATCGTATTTGTAGCGGTTGCGATAGCGAACGTCCGGTTCAGCTGACGCGACCGAAGAACCATATTAGGCGCGTCGCCACGTAGTTCCCTGCGGCGTGTCCATAATCTCGACACCCATCTCCGCCAACTGGTCACGAATCTCGTCGGCCGTCGCGTAGTTCCTGTCCTGCCGTGCTGACTGCCGCTTTTCGATCAGTTCTTCGATCTCGGCATCGTCAATCGCATTGCCGATTTCAGGTTCCTCCAGTGTCAGCCCCAACACGCCGACCAACTCGCGCAGAGTTGCTTGTGCATCCGAGATATCCGATCCTTTGGCTTGCTCCGTGAAAATCTCCCGCGCCAGATCGAAAATCGCCGCTAGCGCACGCGGAGTGTTCAAATCATCGTCCATCGCCTCGATGAAGCGTTGTTGGATATGGTCGGCATCGTAGACTTCGCCCGTGCCGACACCCGTGTTCGTAGCGTTCGCCGCCTGTCGCAATCTGCGTACTGACCTTTCCGCGGCGACAAGGTTTTCGACATCGTAGGTAGCGGGGCTTCGGTAGTGGCTTTGGAATACCCACATCCTTATCGCGTCGGTTGAGTAAGTTTTGAGCGCATCCCTGACGGTCACGAAATTGCCAAGCGACTTCGACATTTTCTGATCGCCACCCATCCGCAACAGCCCGTTGTGAACCCAGAAACGCGCGAACGGGACTACGCCCGTCGCAGACTCGGACTGCGCCACTTCGTTCTCGTGATGCGGAAAAACGAGGTCTAAACCACCGCCATGGATATCCACTTGGTCGCCGAGATAGCATCGAGCCATCGCTGAGCACTCAATATGCCATCCCGGGCGGCCAGGCCCCCATGGGCTGTCCCACGACGGTTCGCCCGGTTTCCAAGCTTTCCACAACGCGAAATCTTCGGGGTTTTCCTTGAGCAGATCCGGTTCAAGTCGCGCCAACTCCGCCATACCATCAACCGTGCGACCGCTCAGCTTGCCGTATTGCTCATTGCGCCGCACACGGTAGTACACGGAACCACCTGCCTCGTACGCCGCTCCCGAGTCGACCAGTTCCTCGATCAGAGCGATGATGTTGTCCATCTCTTCGGTGACTCGAGGGTGCACATCTGCCCTTTTGACGTTCAGGCCATCCATCGCCTCGAAGAATGAATCGACGTGTTCCTGCGTCAGATCAAACCAATCGACACCGTTTTCGGCTGCCCGGTCGATGATCTTGTCATCCACATCAGTAAAGTTCTGGACGCGTTTGACGTTGATGCCTCGATATTGCATGTACGACTGCAACACCTCAAAGATCACCGTCGCCAACGCGTGACCGAGGTGCGGTTCGTCATACGTCGTTACCCCGCACACGTACATCCGAACAGGATCGGAGATCTGTTTGAACTCTTCTTTTCGACGCGTGAGGGTGTTGTAAAGCTGCATGGTTGGTTGAGAAGTCAGGTTGCGGTCTAACGGAGATTTTAATCTCAACCGCTCTGACGCCTCAATGTCACGATTGCTTGGGCCGCGATCCCCTCACCTTGCCCGATGGCACCGACTTCGTCGGTTGATGTCACTTTGACGTTTACTCGTTCAACTTCGGTATCCATCTCACCCGCGATATTCGCTTCGAAATTCGGCACATGCGCGGCTAATCGAGGACGTTGGGCGATTACCGTTGCATCCAGATGCACAATCTGCCATCCCATCTCATTAGCCTCTTGGATGGCGTGACGAATGAATAACGAGCTGTCTGCGGCTGCGTATTTGGGATCAGTCGATGGGAATCTCCCACCGAGATCACCCATACCTGCGGCACCGAGGATGGCGCTAGCGACTGTGTGCAACAAAACGTCACCATCGGAGTGACCTTGCAAGTGCATGTCGAAATCGATCTCACATCCGCCCAATTTGAGGGGACCACCGTCTACAAGTTTGTGCCCGTCAAATCCTATGCCTGATTGATATGTCCAGTCGCCGGGGCTTCCGGCTGCTATCGCTCGTGCGATGGCGATGTCCGACGGAGTTGTTATTTTGATGTTTTCATAAGCCCCTTCAAACGTAGCGACCAATCCACCTGCGACCTCCACCATCGAGGCATCATCAGTTACGTCTGCCTCGACGGTTTGATGTGCCGCGCGCAGGATCTCAGCGCGGAAAACCTGAGGGGTCTGCACTGAGAACATCGATTCTCGATCAGGGGTGTCAACTACGATCCCATGTTCAACGCGTTTGATCGTGTCTTTGAGCGGAACTACGGGTATCGCCGCGCCGACGTGGCGGGCTGCTGCAAGACCTCGCTCAAGCATGTCTTCAGTCACGAAGGGACGCGCGGCATCGTGAACTGCGATGAATTCCGACTCGATCTGCGCCCGGTCCAATTCCTCAATCCCATTTCGCACCGAATCTTGTCGTCGAGCACCACCGGAAACGACTCGGATCGGCATAGAGAAACCGCTGTTAGCGATACTCTCGCTGATGTCAGTGATCTTGGTTTCGTGCGCCACCACAACCGCTCCGCCAACTAATGGACTTCGGTCAACGACTTCCAGGGAATGCCGCAAGACTGATCGGCCACCAATCTCCAACGCAAGTTTGTCAACGCCTTCCATGCGCGTTGATTGCCCAGCCGCAACGATGATTACCGATAGTTCGGCGTTATAGAGTTGCGCTGGTCCGTGCGTCATGAGGTCATTCGGCAATACGTAGCTGATTCGAGTCTGTGGTTGAATTCAAAGCCTTTTGACTCAGGACTTAATTATCCAATGGGCAGATTGAACTTGTAGATGTCCTTGAGCCACTCAATGCCCCATCGGCAAGCGTAAGCCATGATGATCAACCTGATCGTCTTGCCTGCGAAAACGTACATCAAGAACCTGCGGTACGGATACTCAAGGGCGCCGGCTGCAATACCGGCGAGGTCAAAGAACGGGGTGGGAATCACCGACACCAAGAAAAGCGTTATCGATCCGTGGCGCTCCATCAGACCGTGGATGCGTGGATACCATCGAAGTTTCATCGCCGCGTCGTGACCAGCGAAACCAAGTAGGTACGCCGTCGTCTCTCCTAGTGTCGCGCCGGCTGCACCGACGACGCCGATCAAGATCGGGTTAAGTCCCAGCGAAGGTTCCGCGGCGACACATGCCGCTAGCACTCCGGGCAAAGGCAAAATTATCGTGGCGGCACCAACAAGGTTCAGGTAGAACGTCGCCAGGTAACCTACGTCGGTTATGTCGAGAAAACCACCCCACCATAGCACGATGGCGATGACTGTGGAGCCGAGTACGATGCCCCAAATCGAGGCCTGAACCCACTTGGGATGGCCCGCGAGACACCTTAACGCCGAGTAACGCAGACTACGGAATGAATAGCTGCTACGTTTGCCGCTGCTACCAACTTCATCGCCGCGGGTGACTTCATCGTCTGTCAATAACACACCAGGATGGCTTGAACCGATGGTCGCAGGATGTGGTTCGGCTCAAACCCCGCATCGATTCTAATCCTTTGGGTGGGTTCATTGCACCGATGCTAAAGTCGATTCTGACTTCACAAACTCCTTATCGACGACACCTGAATCGAACACGATCGCATCCCCGACGACGTCGATGACAACGTGCGAACCATCGTTGACTTCGCCCTTGATGAGCGCGAGTGCGAGTGGCGACTCGATGTAACGTTGCATGGCTCGGGCCATCGGTCGTGCACCCATCCAAGTGTCGTAACCTCTCTCGGCGATCCAACTCTTCGCCTCTGGAGTCAGTTCGATGCCGATCGATCGATCTGCGAGGCGATTTTCGACTTGGTGAACGAATTTATCCACGATCTGGTCGATTTCATCCCGTCCGAGTGGATCGAACACAACAACGTCATCGATTCGGTTCAAGAATTCGGGTGAGAATCTCGACTTCAAAACTGATTCGTGTCGATTGGTTAGGCCGGGAGAGTCGAAACCGTTGGCGGTCGATTCGCTTCCGCCGATCGCAAATCCCAACCCCCCTTTATTCTGGTCGGCTGTACCCAGGTTGCTTGTCATGATGATTATCGTGTTGCTGAAGTCGACGGTTCGTCCATGACCATCGGTCAATCGGCCGTCGTCGAATATCTGCAACATGCTGTCGTAGATGTTCGGATGAGCTTTCTCAATCTCGTCGAGCAGAATCACCGAATACGGGCGGCGACGCACAGCCTCCGTCAGCTGACCGGCATCGTCATAGCCGACGTATCCTGGTGGTGCTCCGATCATGCGGGAAATCGAGTGCCGCTCTTCGTATTCGGACATGTCGAGCCGGATCATGTGGTTCGGGTCATCGAACATGAACTCAGCCAAAGCTTTTGCGAGTTCGGTCTTCCCGACACCAGTCGGTCCCATGAACAGGAAAACGCCTGTCGGGCGACTTGCGTCCTTAAGCCCCATGCGCCCGCGACGTACCGCGTCCGCCAAGGTGCTGACCGCGCGATCCTGACCGATGACTCGCTCATGCAAGCGGTCTTCGAGCTTCAGAAGTTTTTCGACCTCTTCTTCGACAAGTTGGTCGAGAGGGACACCGATGCGTTCCGATATCAACGCAGCGATGTCTTTTTCGCTGATTACCAGACGCTCTGGTTCAGATGCTTCGTCTGACTGATCAACGACAACGATGGGTGCGCGTTCGATTCTCGCTTTGGCGGCGGCTTCGTCGATCAAGTCGACCGCTTTGTCGGGCAACTGCCGATCGGTGATGTAGCGATCGCTCAACCTGACAGCCGCGTTTAAGGCCGCGTCGGTAAGTTGAACACCATGGTGGAGCTCATAGTTTTTTCGTAGCGCCTTCAGCATTTCAACGGCCGATTCTTCCTCGGGCTCCTCGACCCAAATCGGAGTGAATCTGCGTTCCAAGGCTGAATCTTTTTCGATGAACCTTCGGTACTCTTCAGGCGTTGTCGCGCCAACGACTTGAAGCTCGCCGCGGGTGAGCGCTGGTTTCATCATGTTGGCCGCGTCGAGAGATCCTTCGCTACCAGTCCCCGCGCCTACAACCGAGTGCAACTCGTCGATGAACAGGATGATCTCCCCAGCCGACGCTTGCGCTTCGTCGATCACTGCCTTTAGCCGCTCCTCGAACTCGCCTCGGAATTTCGCACCCGCGAGAAGTACGCCGATGCTCAGTGCCAATACGCGCTTGTTGGCAAGCATCTCTGGGACACCTTCACCCACGAGCATCTGCGCTAAACCCTCGACGATCGCAGTCTTGCCTACACCAGCATCTCCGATCAGTACTGGATTGTTCTTGCTTCGCCGCGTCAAGGTCTGCATCACACGTCGAATCTCATAATCTCGACCAACAATCGGATCTAGTTTTTCTTCGCGAGCCAATCGCGTCAAATCGGTCGTGTACTTGCTGAGTGTCCCGTACGCTTCCTCGGCATCGGGAGAAGTTACGCGGGCTGCTCCGCGTACTTGATGGTCTGCCTGATAGACGCGTTCGGCGGTGACTCGGTGTTTCGCCAGAACTCGCGCGAGCTCGCCATCCGCTTCTTCGACGATGGCGATCAAAAGGTGATCCATGCTCATCAAGTCGTCCCGGAACGTCTTGCGCTGAATGGACTGTGCCTTACTCATCGCGTTTTGCGCCCGTGGAGTGATGAAAACCTGCCGCTGCCGTCCCGTCGAGTGGCCAATACCCTTGGGTTTGGCGTCGATCAACGCCATGAGATCGTCCCGGAAGGCTTCAATGTCGACTTCTAGAACATCGAGGATTTTCCTTACCGGGCTTTCGTTGCCGTCGGTCATGGCAAAGAGGATGTGTTCAACATCAAGTTGCACGTTTTTTCGCTGCATCATGAGTTGCACCGCCGCGTCAATGACCGCGCGCGTTTGATGTGTGAAATTTTCTGGTGAAATTGCCATCTGTCTCCTTGGGCCTATTTGGACTCTTTCTTGCTACGAGCGTTTCGGGTAAAACCCGGATGCTTGTTTGATGTGCCAAGTGTTGATTATTGTAACATCATTGCCACGTTACTTGATATTCTTCATATCAAGTTTTATTATTTGTGTATGTGAGCGATGATGCTCTCAACAAGACACAAGGAGAAAACACATGACATCATTGACCCGTTGGAATCCCTTCTCGCGCCCGGCTGGTTGGCCGTTCGATTTCTGGAATGACTATGCACCTGTCAGGCGCGCATCGAATGCGCCGTTTAAGTTGGGTGTGGACGTGATCCAAAACCCGGACAACTACACCATCGAAGCGTCTCTGCCCGGGTTCAGCACCGAGGACATCGATGTTACGGTCGACGATGGCGTGTTGCGCATCGTTGCAACCAAATCCAGCGATGAAACATCTGAGAAAAGTCGGTATCTCGTGCGGGAGCGGAGGTACGGCAAGTACTTCAGGGCACTCCGGGTTCCTGACGGCGTGGACGTCGATTCCGCGACGACCGGCTACAAAGACGGTGTTTTGCGGATAGAGTTGCCAAAGAACGACGGTGCGCAACCGAAGCGATTGCCCATCGCGGCTTAACATCGATCCGAACTGACAGTCCGTACTGCGCCCCGTCCGAATGCGGGGCGCAGCTGTTTGTTGATCTTAGCGTCGCAAATGAGTAATTGCGTAACATTCATATTGCGTATCACTAATCTCAGACCATGCCTGTAGTTACAGACCGTGCAGAAGTACCGGCATTCTTTGCGCGGTATCAGCCGATGATCGATACTGCGTTGCGCGCAGAGCTTGGGGGATACACGTCGGATATTCGAACGACGCACCGGTACCACATGGGTTGGTCGGACAAGAACGGAGCAGAACTGGTCGCCACACAAGGCAAGCGTCTAAGACCGACGATGGTGCTGCTCGGGGCCGACGCTGTAGGCGGTGAAACGCATTCAGTGCTGCCAGTTGCAACTGCACTTGAATACGTGCACAACTTTTCGCTGATTCACGATGACATAGAAGATCGTGATCGATTTCGGCACCATCGCCCGACTCTTTGGGTGGTATGGGGTGAAGAAACTGCGATAGTCTCCGGCAACTGGATGTTGAAGCTGGCGGATCGGTCGACTCGGGCGTTGCGCGAGATCGGTGTAAGCGAAGGCTTGTCGTTGATAGCCCAACAACAGATCGCTCAAGCTTATATGCGGATGATCGAAGGACAGTACATGGATATCGCCTTCGAGAATCGCACCACTGTGTCCGTCGATGAGTATCTATCGATGATTGAACGTAAAACTGGTGCACTGATTGAGACTAGCTTGTATCTAGGAGCGTTGGTCGCTTCAAACGGGGATTCCAATGGTCGGGGCCTGGATGGTCTGAGGCGCGTCGGATACGAATTTGGGCGACTTTTCCAGATCCGAGACGACATTCTAGGAGTGTGGGGCAGCGACGAAACAGGCAAACCTGTGTGCGGCGACATCCTGAATAAGAAGAAGTCGCTACCAGCGATCCACGCCTTGAACAACGCGACGGGCAAAGCTGCCCCGCAGATGCGAGAGATTTACGACAAAGAGGGACTCGAAGACTGTGACGTTCAGTCGGTTCTCAAGATCATGGATGAAGCTGGCACCTACGAATTCTGTGAAGCGATGTCAGCGAGACACTGGGCCGCGGCATCGGAAATCATCGACGGTTTAGACATTGATGAACGGATCCGAAAAGACTTTTTCGATTTGGGCGAATTCTTGGTTGAGCGGAGTTCTTGACGACATCCGCATTTGATTGTCGACCGGAAAGTGGAATGCAAGCGACGAAACACCTCACAGCGGCCGTTCCTGATGTCGGATCGGCGTATGAAGCGTGTCGGAAGTTGGCTGCAGGCAGCTACGAGAACTTCAATGTTGGAAGTCGATTCATCAAACGACGATTGCGCCCACATTTCTACTCCGTATACGCGTTTTGCAGATTGGTTGACGATCTCGGCGACGAAGTAGAAGGCGATCGTCTGGAATTGCTCGACAGATGGGAAGAAGAGTTGCATCGTTGCTACTCTGGTTCGCCGAAACTCATATGGTTCCAAGCGTTGCAACGCACGATTGACGAGTTCGATATACCGCCTGAACCATTTCTGCGCTTGATCGAAGCAAACCGCCAAGACCAACGCGACAAGGAATATGCCGATTTCGACGTGTTGGTCGAATACTGCACGTACTCGGCAACTCCGGTCGGGCACTTGGTTCTTTATCTTTACGGATACTTTTCAGATGAGATGGCCAGATACTCTGACGACACGTGCATCGCTTTGCAATTGGCTAACTTCTGGCAAGATGTCGATCGCGATCATGGAAAGGGCCGGATATACATTCCCAGATCCGACATGGCGAAATTCGGCGTTGATACAGCAACTATTAGAGATCGAAAACCTACGCCCGGATTTCGACGGCTGATGAAATTCCAAGTCGACCGGACCAGGGAATTGTTCCGTACTGGTTACCAACTCCACGATCACCTGCAACGCGATTTCCGTCTGGAATTTTCGGCGATCACTGCGGGCGGTTTATCAGTTCTCGACGCTATCGAATCGCTGGACTACGACACCTTGACGGTTCGACCAACGGTTTCAAGATCTGAGAAGATTCGGATCATGCTGAAGATCGTCGCGCGCAACCTAGTCGGCGTGACGCCGGTTCCAGCGAGTGCCTTTGTCAGTCGTTCAGTTCGATGAGCAGATGCGGTCTCCTCAATATCAAATGTCACAGCCGACTGACAGTCAGATTGCATCCGCATACCGAGAATGCGCGTCAATGACGCGGACTGCGAGTTCAAACTTCTACATAGCCTTCTTGTCGCTTTCTAAGGAGTTACGGCGCGCCATTTATGCGACCTACGCGTTCTGCCGTCTCTGCGACGACATCGTGGATGAACCCGAGACCGGGCAAGACCCGTCTATGGAGCTTGACAAGGTGGAACTTGCGCTATACGGACCTCATGAAGGCGAATATGCCACCAATCCCATCTTCACCGCTCTGCCCCACGCAATAGATCAATTCGATCTGGACACCCAATACTTCGTTGATGTCATCGACGGATGCCGGATGGACATCAATACAAATCGGTATGACACCTTCGAAGGCCTGCAGGTTTATTGCCGCCGCGTGGCGAGTGCGGTCGGGATAATCTGCATCAGCATATTCGGGAATCGATCGCCAGAGGCGATCCGATACGCCGATGATCTCGGCATCGCCTTCCAATTGACGAATATCCTTCGCGATATTCAGGAGGACTACAACAACGGACGGGTATATCTACCGCAAGAGGATCTGGTGCGCTTCGGAGTTTCGGAGACAGAGTTCGCGGGAGAAACTCCAAGTGACAGATTCCGCGAGATGATGAGGTTTCAACTCGACAGGGCTCGCGGGTACTACGAGAGCGGCGAACGTGTGATCCCGATGGTCACCAAAGGTCGGCAATGCTTGGAACTGATGAGCGGGTTTTATTCACAAATCTTGGCGAAGATCGAAGCGTGCGATGCTGATGTGCTCTCGCAACGAGTAAGCCTGTCTGCGTCGGAGAAATTGACCATCACCGCTGGCGTCGGATGGAGATGGGCATTACGCTCCATGAGCAGTTGATGTCCGCAGGTGTCGATTTGGAACATCGGGATGTGGTCATATTCGGCGGCGGACTTGCGGGTATCGCAGCGGCGATTCAACTGATCAATCACGGCATCAAGCCGACCTTAGTCGAACGTCGACCGTTCCTAGGCGGTCGAGCATTCTCGTTTGCTGATCGAAGCAGCGGCGAGGAGATTGACAACGGCCAGCACGTGATCCTCGGCGTTTGCGACCAGTTTTTGGAACTGCTTGAGCAACTTGGAACCCGGCAGGACATCGAGTTGGGTTCAGTTATTGAAGTTCCCGTGTCGCTCGGCGGCCGAATATCCAGGCTACGGGCCAGTCGGATATTTGGCAACGCTGTGGCACTGCTCCGGTACAGGCACCTTAGCGTCAAAGATCGTTTGGCAGTCGCGCGTGTGTTGGCGGGAATGAAGTTCGCCCGATGCGGGAGCCGTGAGGAAGAAAATCAGAAATCCCTCACGTTCGCTAAGTGGTTATCCATCCGTGGGCAATCTGACGAAGCCATCGAACGATTCTGGTCGATGTTCATTCTGCCAGTGTTCAATTGCCGCATTGACGAGGTTGCGGCGTACGATGCGATCGAATTCACTAGAGCTGCGCTACTCGGCAGCACGAGCGATGCCGCTATCGGCTACCCGAAAAAGGGGCTTTCGTACCTGATTGGACATCCCGCGCTAGAGTATCTGCGTGCAAACGATGCGGAAGTGATGAATCGCACAAGCGTCGATTCTTTCGCGCCCTTGGATGAAGGGGGCTTTGAAGTTCGACTATCTAACGGTCAACACCTGAAAGCCAACACGGTCATATCCGCCTTAGTACCCGACATGCTGAACGGCATCCTGCCGCAATCCGATGCTCGTTGCACCAGACTGGCTTCGAAACTCGCCAAGTTCCGATATTCGCCGATCGTGGCGGTTCATCTTTGGTACGAACAGCTGGTGATGGATGAGCGGGTAACGGCTTTCTTGGACCTTGGTTTGGAGTGGGTCTTTAACGATTCGGCACTGCGTAACACGTCGCGATCTGGGCGGCAACACATCGTAGTTTCGTTGAGCGCCGCGGACGAGTGGGCCTCATTGAGCAAACAGCAAGTTTTGGAACGAGTTGAATCGGCGATGGATGCCTCCTTCCCGAAAGCGCGAACGACGCGGTTGTTGAATTCATCGGTCGTCAAGACGCTGGAGGCAACAATCAAAGTTGAACCTGGCTCGCAAGAATTGCGAAGTGGTCCCGTTACGGAAATCCCAGGCTTTTTCATTGCCGGGGATTGGACCGACACGAAACTGCCAGCGACAATGGAAGGCGCTGTTCAGAGCGGAAATGTTGCGGCGACACAGGTGATCGATCTGCTAAACGGTTAGGGCATCCTCACTTATCAACCAGTTGAACAGCTTTGAGGCAATCGGGGGTTTTATAATCTAGGATCGACGCCGATTCAAGGTGCCTGCCTCAGATCTCCAATCGACTGTAAACGTTGTATCGCGACGAATTCGAACCCATTGACCGCGAGATAATGAACATCTTGCAGTCCGATTTTCCTTTGGTCAGGGAACCTTTCCGCGTAATCGGCGAACGTTGTGGGACGGATGAGTCTGGGGTGATCGACCGCGTTAAGGAATTGAAGCGAAAAAACGTTGTCCGGCAAATCGGCGCGATTTTCGACACGCGGCGGCTTGGATACACATCAACCCTAGTCGCAATGCGATTCTCGGACGATGACCTCGAACGCGGTGCTCAGATTCTCAACGCTCATCCCGGCATTAGCCACAACTACGCGAGAAACGGTGAATTCAATCTGTGGTTCACACTGGCATTGCCGCCCGGCAAGGACATTGCGAGTGAAGTTCGCAAATTGACGCGATTGTCTGGCGCGGAAACATCCCGCCTTCTGCCAACAATCCGATTCTTCAAGATCGGTGTCAATTTCGACATGGTCAATCGCGTTTCGAACGCGACAGACTACTTTGTTCCCGATGCTGAGTACGGCAACGACGCTAAAAACGGCACTGCGTCTGCCAGCGTACCAAAGGCAGCAACGGATCTTTCGGAGTTCGACATCGAATTTGTGCGTGAACTACAAGAAGACCTGCCGCTCGAATCGAGACCGTTCGACGAGATGGCTGACCGGTTAGACCTGACCGTAACCGAACTTTTCGCGAAGGCCGATGAAATGATGCATCGGAGGCTGATGCGCCGATACGCTGCCGTGTTGCACCATCGTCGTGCAGGATTCTCCGCCAACGCGATGGCGGTCTGGAACGTACCCGAGAAACGTTCTGTGGCGGTTGGTCAACTGATGGCTAAACACCCGGCAGTCACGCACTGCTACGAACGGCCACGATACGACGACTGGCGATTCTCGCATTTCACAATGATTCACGCCGTAACTCGCGACGAGTGCGAAGACATCGCGAGAGATATTGCGGCTGAAACGGAGTTGGACGACTATCAACTCCTGTACAGCCATCGTGAATACAAGAAGACGCGTGTGCGGTACTTCGTTGACGACAACGTCGATGTGGAACGCGCAGCGGCTTTGATCGGAACGTAAAATGCCTCGTTACTACGGCGTTTTCGTCGACATTCAAGATCGCCGTTGCCTTGTCTTCGGCGGAGACCCGCATGAAGGCGAACGCAAAGTCAAGTACCTCTTGGAATGTGGCGGTCAGGTGACGTTGTTCAGCCCGGAAGACGACACCTCCGACAACTTGAAAGCCTTGGCGCATGCTGGTGAGATCGATTGGGTAAAACGGCGATACCAAAGTGGTGATTTAGCTGGTGCATGGATCGTAATCGTCGCTGATACATCGGATTCGGACACTAACCACGCCATCTCGGTTGAAGCTGCAGAACGAAACATCTTGCTCAACGTGATGGACGTGACACCGTTGTGTACTTTCATAGCGCCGGCGTTGATCCAGCGGCAAGATGTAACTGTTGCGGTTTCCACCGCAGGCACCAGCCCGGCTTTAGCGCGCCGTCTTCGGGAGCGTATATCTGATCACGATTACTGCCGTTGTCTGCAGTGGGCGGACATGGGACCGATGTTGGCGGATGTCAGAAAAGATGTTCGTTCGCGTGAGTTGCCAGTTACTCCAGACGATTGGGCGCAATCCATAACCGATGACATGCTCCGTGCCTTCCAAAACGGAGAACCAGATGTAGCACGGGATATGTTGGTCGAAGCGTTGGAACGTCGCGCCGAATCCAACAATCGGGCATAAAATGCCTAGACATGACGGATTTGGGTGGAAAGTTAGTCCTTGGTTGCCGCGATAGCAAACTAGCGATTGCTCAGGCCAACGAAGTTGCGGTCGCGTTGCGGAACCGGTTCGAGAACATCGAAATCGAACGAGTCTCGATCAAGACCAGCGGAGATATCGAGCGAGACGCACCCATTTCTGAGATCGGTGTAGGTGTCTTCGTCAAAGAGATCGAATCTGCGTTGCTCGGCGGTGATATCGACGTTGCGGTGCACAGCCTCAAGGACCTACCGTCCGCTACACCAGAAGGTTTGACGATCGCAGGTGTTCCCTACCGCGAAGACCCGCGTGATGCTGTCGTCAGTAAACACGGCGGTGGATTGCGTGATCTTCCGCCTGGTGCCATCGTCGCGACTGGCAGCGCGCGTCGCAGAGCGTTAATTAACGCAGAGCGTGGCGACCTGATTCTGAAGCCAATCCGAGGCAATGTCACTACCAGATTGGAGATGCTTGACTGCGAGGATTCCGTTATCGATGCATTAGTGCTGGCCGCCGCGGGATTGAAACGCATCAAAATGGCAGATCGCGTGTCTGAGTACCTCAGTTGCATGTCGTTCGTCGTCGCACCGGGTCAAGGGGCACTCGCGCTTCAAACTCGTACTGACGATACGCGTTCGATTGCGATCTGCGCAGCCATTGAGCATGCAGGAACACGTTTGTGCGTTGATTCCGAACGTGCGTTTATGGCTGACATTGGCGGCGGTTGCAGTGCCCCCATCGGCGCACACGCGCGTATCGATGACGAGATGATTACACTCGCAGTAGTAGTTTCCGACCCTTCTGGTGTCAACTTGATACGCCACCGAGAATCCGCGCCGGCACCTGAAGCAGTTGAACTTGGCAAGCGAGTTGCCGAACGAGTAGTCTCGGATGGTGCCCGTGACCTGTTGCCCGAAGTTGCGGTCGCTTCAGCAGCGTGATGGCTGAAATCGGAACCGTCTATCTGGTTGGGTCAGGACCTGGCGATCCCGGGCTCATCACCGTCAAGGGTCTCGACGCACTGCGACGCGCTGATGTGGTCGTCTATGACCGACTGGCTCCCGCAGAGTTGCTGGACAACACCCGCGATGATGCAGAGTTGATTTCCGCAGCCAAGGCTCCGGGATCAGTCGCACTTTCACAGAGTGAGATTAACGATTTATTGGTAGCTCGTGCGTTTCTCGGCCAAGATGTTTGCCGATTGAAAGGCGGCGACCCCTTCGTGTTCGGGCGCGGAGGCGAAGAAGCTGTCGCACTCGCCAATGCGGGAGTGCCGTTCTTCGTGATCCCCGGCATCACATCGGCGATCGGGGCCGCTTCGTACGCGGGGATACCCGTGACGCATCGCGGAATCGCGTCTTCAGTGACCGTCGTAACCGGAAGCGAGTTCGAGAAGCCATCTCAAGCGGGTGCCAACTGGCAAGCGATTGCGAATACTAATGGGACTATCGTAGTCCTGATGGGCGCTTCTCGGATGGGCGAGATCGCGTCGGAGCTGATCGCGTCTGGACATTCCCCAAGCGTGCCTGTTGCCGCCGTTCATCGTGGGACATCCTCAACGCAGCTAACAGTTGTCGGAACTCTCGCTGATATTGATTCGAAAGTAAACCTTGCAGGACTTAGCACTCCGATCGCTATGATCGTTGGCGATGTAGTGAATCTGCGGGAGAGTATTGCTTGGTTCGACACTCGTCCGTTGTTTGGCAAACGCGTATTGGTGACGCGTGCAAGGAGTCAAGCGAGTAGGCTTGCATCTGGTCTGACGGCTCTCGGTGCGATCGTCGTAGAGTGTCCTGCAATCAGATCAGTTGCCGTTGAAGACACGGGCCTGCTCGATGGTTATTTGGGCGGATTGGGCAAGCACGAGTGGATCGCGTTCGCCAGTCCAAACGGCGTCAAACAGGTATTTCGGCGATTGAGTGCGCTTGGTTTGGACGCTCGAGCGTTTTCAGGATGCAAAATCGCGGCGGTTGGTCCCGCAACGGTCGATTCGTTGAAACAGCGCGGTATCGTCGCCGATCTGACGCCAGACACTTACACAGCGGAAGGTCTCGTCGACAAGTTTCGATCAGCGGGAGTAGCGCCACAATCGGCTTTAGTGTTCAAATCCGATATCGGGCGGGAGACATTGCCCGAGGGATTGCGGCGACTAGGTGCCGAAGTTGCTGAGATTGCCGCTTATCGGACGGTCTTGGCGGAAGATTCAGCAGATGTTGCCGTTCGAGCATTCGAAGAAGGAATCAATGTCGTGACCTTTACCAGCTCGTCGACGGTCAAGAACCTCCGGCGGTTGCTCGGAGGAAATGTAACGCCAATTAACAACTGCATCGTAGCCTGTATGGGACCGGTAACCGCGTCTACAGCCCAATCGTTCGGCTTGCGAGTCGACATAATTCCCGAAGAGCAATCAATTTCTGGACTTGTCTCATCGATCGAAAACCACTTCCGTGATAATTGAGCACAATGTCGTCATCCGCCCTACCCGATTTCCAACGATTTCGTCCTTTGCGTTCGAATGCTGATGTGCGCTCGCGGAACGCTGAGACGCGGTTGGACGGTTCTGAATTCGTCTACCCCATGTTCGTGATTAACGGCGAAAACCGTCGAGAACCGGTACCGTCTATGCCCGGCATCGCACGATTGTCGGTCGATGAAGCTATGGCGGAAGCGGAAACCGCACTCACAGCCGGGATCAATCGCTTCTTGTTTTTCGGTATACCGAATGAAAAAGATGCGACGGGATCAAAAGCATGGTCGCCTGAAGAAGCGGTTCAACGTACAGTTTTTGAATTGCGGAGGCGATTTCCTAAGGCTTTAGCGATCACCGATGTCTGCATGTGTGAATACACCGATCATGGGCATTGCGGCAAATTGACCGAAAACGGAGAGGTTGACAACGACGCGACCCTACTCTTGCTAGCGTCCGCCGCGGTTTCACACGCAGATGCCGGAGCGCAGGTAGTCGCTCCATCGGCGATGATGGACGGTCAAATTGCGGCAATCAGAGTCGCTCTCGACGATGCTGGACATCGAGACGTAAAGATACTTGGTTACTCGGCAAAGTACGCCTCTGCTTTCTACGGGCCGTTCAGGGATGCGGCCGATTCAACGCCGAGCTTCGGGGATCGGCGAAGCTACCAGATGGCAACGAGTCAGCGAGAAGAAGCGATGAATGAGATCGAAGCCGACATCACAGAGGGCACCGACTACATCATGGTCAAACCCGCGCTTGCATATCTCGACGTTATCGCGTCTGCAAAATCGCGATTCCCGGATCGTACGCTGTATGCGTACAACGTCAGTGGCGAGTTCTCGATGATCCACGCCGCGGCATCGAACGGGTGGATCGACCTTAAAAGCACAGTTTTAGAGGTGCTCCTCAGCATTAAACGAGCGGGGGCAGACAACATCATCAGTTACTTCTCTATCGATGCTGCCGAATGGCTTAAGAACGACAGCCGATGAGTTTGTTGCGACGTTCTACTCCAGATTCGACGATGGCACCGCTGTTCAGTGCCTGTCTGGCGGAATCGACGGGGACTTTCATATTGGTCCTGTTCGGGATCGGCTCTGTTGCGGCCGCGGTTTTCACTGGGGCGCAGGTCGGATTGTGGCAGGTGGCAGCCGTGTGGGGATTCGGAGTTACCTTGGCGATTTACGTCAGCGGGGCGGTTTCCGGAGCGCACCTCAACCCTGCCGTTAGTCTGGCATTCGCAATCTTCCGACGCGATCAATTCCCGGTAAACCGCTTGTTCGCGTATTGGGGTGCACAGTTGATCGGGGCTGTCGTTGCAGGTGTAGTGGTCTTGCTCCTGTTCAACCCGTTCATCGATCGATTTGAGACAGAAAATGGCATTGTTCGCGGCGAAGCGGGCAGCCAAAGGTCTGCCATGGCGTTCGGCGAGTATTTCCCTAACCCGGGGATGTTTGACTCGGCTACGTTCTCTGTATCTCCGTGGCACGCGTTCGCTGTTGAGGCATTTGGGACCGCGGTCCTCGCTTTCGTCATATTTGCGCTGACCGAACGACGCAACGCCGGTATTCCGACGAATGGAATGGTGCCGTTCTTCATCGGGTTTACTGTGGCTGCTCTGATCAGCCTGTTTGCACCGATAACGCAGGCGGGTTGGAATCCGGCGAGGGATTTCGGACCGCGCATCGTGGCGTGGTTGGCGGGTTGGGGAGATATCGCTATTCCAGGACCGGAAGGCGGATTTTGGGTTTACATTCTCGGACCGCTTGTCGGAGCGCCTTTAGGTGCCCTGTTATTCAAGTTGGTCATCGAACCGGGTTTGCCGGGTGGTAAACCAGAACCTGTACAAGTCATGAGGAGCAAATATGAGTGAAGACCAGATTGCAGTGCTTTTCGTTTGTACTCACAATGCCGGTCGTAGCGTCGCCGCAAAAACGATATTCAACGATCGCGCCGCGAAAATAGGTTTGGAACTGCGCGCCGAGTCCGCGGGAACTACGCCGGGCGAACGAATCAATCCGACAATTAGTCGTATCTTGGCATCATTCAATCTCGATGCTTCACGAGAAATCCCGAAGTTAATGACGGACGAAATGTTGCGATCTGACCCGCGAATCGTCACGATGGGATGCGAAGTGGACGCTGAGTCTTGCCCTGCCATCAACTTCGCAGATGTTGATGATTGGGAATTGCCTGACCCATCTAGGATGTCGTCCGACGATGAGATTGTCCCTCTGATCCATGACATCGCACGTAGAGTGAACACATTGATTCAGGAAATATCGAGCGATCGCTAACTTGGGGGTTGTTGAGAATCGACGATCACCTTGCCCAAGATGTTGCGCCGAGGGACAGGACCGAACGTTCTGCTATCAGTTGAACGCCTGCGGTTGTCACCCATCACGACGTATTCGTCGTCTCGCAATGCCCAAGTTCGATCCATCCGCGGTTGACTACCGTAGATGAACGGATCCTCGGTTTCGACGCCATAGATTTCAAGTCGTCCGTCAATCAACTGCACATCCTCACCCGGCAACCCGACAATTCGTTTCGTCTCCCAGAAAAGCTCCCGCTCAGGGTGTTCGAATAGGACGATATCCCAACGTGCCGGTTCAGAATATTTGAAGGCTCGACGGCTGACACGTACCCTTTGTCGGTCGCGCAACGCCGGGTGCATTGAGTGGCCGACAATCAGCACCCATTTGCTAGTCAGACGATCGAGAAATCTGCCCGGAACTTCGACGATCGGCTGTAATTTCGTTTTGACGCTATCGAACATCGGAGTAGTCTATTCTTGATACCGGTAATCGACATGTTATCGACTATCGCCCTACTGGTCCGCGAGGTGGTCTCACGGAAACATGAAAGGAACCATGACGATGCTACGAAGTGTCAGAAAAATAGCTGACCGTTTGTCCCCAATCGGCGTTGCTCACGCTCACTGCGACATCCCGTGCGGGATTTACGACCCTCGCGACGCAATCCAGGCAGCCCAAACCGTAATCCGGATGACTGAGCTGATCGAAGAATCGGGTGACGCGTCGGACGTTTCGACGCGGAATAACCTCATCCGTTACGTCGTCGCCAAGGAAGAACACGCCAAAAAGGCCAAGGACGACATCCTCGTCATCTGGACCGACTACTTCAAGCCTGAGCATCTCGAGCAGTATCCGAACCTTCACGAACTGGTTTGGAACGCCTGCAAGCTAGGTAGCCAAGCGAAGCAGAACGTCGACATGGAAGCGGCGCAAGGATTCAAAGCTGCCCTGGAGGAGATCGGCAAAATCTTCTGGGAAACCAAACAATAACCCATTTCCAATCGGATCGAAAAATTATCCCGTCCGTCGGATAACGCGGACGGGATTTTCGGATTATCGTCAGTTCTATTGGGTTATCGGCAACTAATCTGAATTGCTGAAGAACCCGATGTCGTCGGAAATGTACTCTTCTCGAATCGGCGACCAGATGTCGAGCGCGGTGCAACCTTCACTAGTGGCTGTCACCTGATGTGGGACGTGGCCGGGAATAACGTAATGTTCTCCCGCAACCAATTTGGTTTTTTCATGACCCTCGAGTTCGAACCAAGCTGATCCTTCGAGGACACGTCCGCACTGTTCATGCATGTGTGAATGCCAAGGGACTACGGCGTTCGGCTCGATGTTGATAATTCCCATCATTATTCGCTCACCCCAAATCAATTGGGCATGCACGCCGGGCAACAGTTCTCGTCGCTCGATGAATGCAGGATCGAAATAGCCGGCACCACCGTCGGGTGCCCGGGTCTTGTCAACTTTGGTCGTCATACTCTCTTCTCCTTGGGCGCGCCTCAGAATTTACCCGTGCGATCCGACTTTGCGATCAATCGCTGCTTCAGCGACTGGGCTGATGATTTGATCAATTTCGATGTTCAGCAACGCTGGCCCGTTGTGCGCGAATGCACGCTTCATGGCTGGCTCTAGCTCCTCCGCCGTTTGTACGTTTTCTCCGTACGCACCGAGACCCTTCGCCACGAGATCGTAGCGTGTTCCCGGCGCTAAGTCGGTCCACACGGGGCGTCCATAGATTCCCTTCTGTATCTGCCAGTCGATTCCCCAGATCGAATTGTTGCCCAACAGGATTTTCACTGGCAGGTTATGGCGAACCATGGTGTCAAGCTCCATTCCGTTGAATCCGAACGACCCGTCGCCAACGCAAACCACGCACTGATTATCTGGCAATGCAGACTGCGCTCCCATCCCGTACGCGACGCCTACGCCGATCATGCCAAAGCTCGATACATTGTGGAACCTGAACGGTTGTTCCCTAGGCACGGTCGCCCGCAGGAAGTGGCAGTAATCTCCGCCGTCGAAAGTGATATGCGCATCGGCGTCGAGGTGCTTTTGGAGCGTCTCGCTCACGAACATCGGATGCATCGGCGTAGATGGACTGGCATGTTCATAAAGATCTTCCATCCATGCTTCCCGCTCGCCTCGCAACGCTGATAGCCATTCGGTCGGTTCTTGCCAAATCAACGATGATGCTTCGTCGGCAAGCTGAGAAACCGCAGGACCGACATCGCTTAGAACTGCCACCTCAGCAGTCCGCGCTCTTCCAATCTCAGCAGGTGCGGGATCGACGATGATGAATTTGACGTCCTTGTTGAATGGAGGGTTGCCTCCGAAACCAAGCGTGTAATCCAAGCGTTTACCTAACATCATCACCACATCGGCGTCGCGCACCATCTGTGCGGCTCGGTTCAATGGTAGGTATCCCAAACCGATACTGTATGGATGGGAATCAGGTATTAGCGCTCGTGCGGAGTCTTCCGATGCGAACGGGATGCGCGTCGTCTCGACTAATCTCTGAATTTCGTCAGGGTCGGCGGTCGCTCCCGCTGAGGAACCGGCCATTATCAATGGTCGCTCTGCCGAATTGAGCAACCTAACGGCTTGTTGGATTCTTGCCGGATCTGCCATGACTTTCGCAGGTGCGCTGTACTCACCCGGCGCGTATCGTTCGAAGTCAGAAGCATCCACTGTGGCTGATTGGTAGTCGTGGGGAATGGTCAAATGAACAGGGCCTTGTCGCCCGCTCAACGCAGTTCGGAAAGCCAACGCGACGTATTCTGGAATGCGTTCTGGCGATGGAACTTCCCAAGCGCCTTTCGTGACTGGTTTTGCGATGCCGACTTGATCGATCTCCTGCATAGCACCGCGTCCCAGATTCGGGGAGTCGGCGCTCCCGGCGATATTGACGACCGGAGCCTCGGAATGAAGCGCGTTCGCCAAAGCAGGCACAGCGTTGGCATGTCCGGGCGTTGTCGATAGTGCGACCGAAGCGCGACGGAGTATGCGCGCATACGAGTCGGCAGCATGAACCGCGCCCGATTCGTGGCGTGTGTCGATCATGCGGAACGGTTCATCAACCATGCGATCCAACATGTCGAGAATGTGGTCACCCGCGATACCGAAAAGGGTGTCTACACCCTCGGCTTTAAGCGACATGTTCAATAGATCGCTTCCAGTAAGTTTTTTGGTCAATTCTTGGCAGTCCTTTCCACGTGAGAATCGAGCCTCAACGAGTCCATGAAATCGGTCACAGGAATATCATCCAACTCTTCCAAATTCCGGAACTTGGCACCGACCTCACGGGCGAATTCGGAATCGCCGAACGTTGCTTCAAGATTCGCGTTGAACTTGTCAAAAAGTAGCGGAATTGCTTCAGATCGTCGGCTTCGGTGCCCGATCGGAAAACGAACTTCCACTTCATCGGTGCTGCTTCCGTCATCGAAATTCACGGTCACAGCGTTCGCTATCGAACGCTTGTCCGGATCGAGATACTCGGTTGTGTACTCGGAGCGTTCGGAGATAACCATCTTTTCACGCAAAGCATCAATGCGAGGGTCATTCGACGCGTCATCCTCGTAGTCGTCCGATGTGATGTCGCCCTTTAGCAGCGCCACTGCTGTCATGTACTGAATGCAGTGGTCGCGATCTGCTGGATTGTTCAATTCGCCCTTCTTGTCAATGATGCGTATCGCGGGCTCCTGCGTCTTGATTACGACCGTACGAACCTCGTCTAATCGATGTGCCACCAAGGGGTGCAGTGCGACACCAGCTTCAACGGCGGTCTGCCCATGGAATTCCGCCGGGTATTTCACTTTGAACAGCACATTTTCCATGACATACGAACCGAATGATCTGCCCAGCGTGACATCCTGCCCATCGAACCACACATCTTGAAACCCGTAGTTCGGTGCGGTTAGAGCCGAGTAGCATCCGCTCATACCCCGCAATGCGAACGTGGCCAATGAAACACTGCGAGATGCGGCATCTCCAGCCGCCCAGGATTTACGCGCGTTGGTATTTGGAGCGTGTCGATAAGTGCGTAGCGTCGCTTCTAGCCAAGCGTGTGAAACTGCGGATGCCACGGTTTCTTCATCGCTGTCCGACATGACCGCTGCAGCAACCGCAGCCGAAGCGATCTTTACGAGCAAGACATGATCGATGCCGACGCGGTTGAATGCGTTGTCAAGTGCCAATACTCCTTGGATCTCGTATGCACGTATCGCCATTTCGAGTACATCACGGACGCGAATCGTATGGTCACCGGATCTTTTTTGCGATCTGGAAATACTGTCCGTTGCTGCGAGAATCGCGCCGAAATTGTCGGAGGGATGCCCCCATTCCTTGGCGAGCCATGTGTCGTTGAAGTCGAGCCACCGAATTGCCGTCGTGATGTCGAACGCGGCTTGTGGTGCGGATTTGACATAGTAGGTCCCGGGTATCGGCGTGCTACTACTAGAGTTGTCAACCGAATCTTCGGTGGTGATGAAATCGCGGCATGCCGGAAAACCAAGCGCCAAGAAGGCGCAACCGATGGAATCCATGAGGGTTAGTCGCGCCGTGCGAAACGCCTCGCCAGTGCCCATCTCACCCGGATGGCAGGCATATTCGGCAATCTCGGCAATGACGTCGTCGTAGCGGTTCGTCATTATCTGTCTTGCAACTCGACGTATTTTTGCGCTTGTGGGCCGATGTAGTCGGCGTTCGGCCGAATAAGCCGGTTGTCGTCGCGTTGCTCGATCACATGCGCGACCCAACCGGACGTGCGGCTGATGGCGAACAGTGGAGTAAACATGACGGTTGGTACGCCACAGAGATGATACGCGGTCGCTGAGTAGAAATCGAGATTGGGATGCAACCCCTTCTCTCGCATCATTACATGCTCAATCCGTTCGGAGATGTCGAAGTATGTAGTGTCTTCGTTCTCGATGGCGAGTGTCCGAGCGAGTTCCTTCACGATGTCCGATCTAGGATCTCCGAATTTGTAGACCCGATGACCAAAGCCCATGATCAACCGACGCGCCTCGAGCATATGTTGGATTGACTTCTCAGCTTGTTGCGGGTTATCGAACGACGCTACTAGCTCCATCGCCGCCTCGTTCGCGCCGCCGTGGAGCGGACCTCGCAACGCACCTATCGCCGCTACGACAGCCGAATATGTGTCCGCCAGCGTACTCGTCACGACTCGCCCGGTGAATGTCGAGGCGTTGAATTCGTGCTCGGCGTAGAGGACGAGTATGGTGTCAAGCGTCCTACGAGCAGATTCGTTTGGTTTCTGGTCGGTCAACAATCGTAGGAAATGTCCCGCAAGCCCGACCTCATCCGACTGAGTATCTATGCGCTGCTTCCGATGCGCGTATCGATGCCAGTAGCCCAGCATTGACGTCATGGTAGCCATCAAACGGTCTGCCACATACGGAGTGCCTCGGCCTTCCTCACCTTCAGGTTCGACCGAACCTATCATCGACGCGCCGGTTCGAAGCACATCCATCGGGTGAGTCGACATTGGCAATGCTTCGAGCATCGAGCATACGTCAGGGGGCAATTCACGAAGTTTGGCGAGACGATTGTTGTAGGCGTGCAACTCAGCGCGGTTCGGCAACTTGCCATAGATCAGCAGATACGCAACCTCCTCGAAAGTAGCGTGCCTTGCTAGGTCCTCGATACTGTAGCCGCGATATGTCAATCCGGCGCCAGCTTTGCCGACGGTTGAGATTCCGGTTTCCCCGACGATTACGCCAGCCAAACCCTTGGCGGTGATGGTCATTTCGTATGTTCCGATTGCCTGTGCGCGGAGAACAGGTCGTTTATCTTCTGCTCGTATTCGTGGTAGCCGATGTTCTCGTAAAGTTCTTCACGAGTCTGCATCAAATACACAACATTACGCTGGGTCCCAGCATTCCTGATTTCAGAGTACACTGCTTCGGCGGCTCGGTTCATTGCACGGAAGGCAGACAGCGGGTAGAGCGCCATGGCTACATCGGCTGATAGCAACTCATCAACCGTGAATTGTGGCGTTGTTCCGAATTCGGTCAAATTTGCAAGAATCGGCACGCTGGTTTGAGCCGCGAATTCTTGGTATTGACCCAACTCAGTCACCGCTTCGGCGAAAATCGCGTCCGCACCTGCATCAACGTACGCGGCACAGCGCTCCAAAGTTTGGTTCAAACCCTCAGTCGCCAGCGCGTCGGTGCGGGCCATGATCATGAATTGATCGTCTATCCGTGCATCGACCGCAGCCTTGATCCGGTCGCACATCTCTTCGGTCTCGACTACCATCTTGCCTGGCAAGTGCCCGCATCGCTTCTCTTGCACCTGATCCTCGATGTGGATAGCCGCGACTCCGGCTCGCTCCATCTCACGAACGGTCCTGGCAATCAAAAGCGCCGCGCCCCAACCGGTATCGCAATCCACCAACAATGGCAATTCGCTTACGGATTTGATGCGTTCGACGTCGGCGAGCACGTCGGTCATGCCCGTCATGCCTAGATCCGGCAGTCCATAGGAGGCAGTTGCAACACCGCTACCTGACAGGTAGATGGCGTTGAATCCTGCTTTTTCGGCTTGGATTGCGGCGTATGCGTTGATAACGCCTGCGACCTGCAACGGTCGTTCAGCCGCTATCGCGTCGTACATGTTTCTGAGCATCGATACGTGAATCTGGTTGGCATGTTTGCCGTTAGTTTAGTTGCGGAACGCGCCGAAAAGAACCGCCGGGGCTACGATTAGTACTACGATACCCACGACGAGCCGGAGACCTGCAGCATCGAAACGGTTTGCCAATCTTGTGCCCGCGTACATGCCCACAACGCCGGGAATGCCCACGATGCCGATCAAATGCCAGTCAACACCCCCCTTCAGCAAATGCCCAACAAAACCGGCGATTCCCACGAGCACCGTAATCGCCAAATTCGTTCCGGCAGCTTTGTGCGGGTCCATCTTCATGGCAAGCAACGCGGGCATTCGCAACACTCCTAGAACCAATCCCACCGCGCCGCCGATGAGGCCGATTGCAAAACCAGCGACACCTTCCCGGCTGGCTTGTTTCATGTCGAGTTCAATCTCACCGTTTCCACCACCTGTCATCGCGCGGCGGGTGCGCGCGCTGGGGTACCGGCGACGTATACGCATGATCCTGAGCGACCAGAAGATCAGGAAAAGAGCCGACCAGCCCATCAGCAGAGTCACCACGGTGAGAAGTATCCAGATCGGTACCAAGTCGGCGAAATAACCGCCGATAAACGCTCCGACGATTGCAGGGCCACCCATAGCGAATACAACAGCAGGTACTACGCGCTTGTCGAAAAACGCTTCCAGCGTGCCGATTGTTGAACCCATCACGCTGATCATTAGATTGGTGCCAGCCGCGATCAAGGGGTCTACGCCAAAAAGGGTCAGCATCGGCAGTCTTATGACACCCAACGCGATCCCGACGACACCGCCAGACAGCCCTACTGCGAGCGAGATCACGGCCATCAGGACGAGTTGCCAGCCCGCAAGGCCGGTGTTGGTTCCGAGAATCAAATCCATCGCGATTCTCGGAAGTATGGCTCTTTAGTTTTGGTTAAATTCGACGCGCCGGCGCGTCGACAATTGCAGTCTGCGATTTCGCCAGAGTATTCTGAGGCGATTTCTAGAAACGAATTCGTCTGCGAATGGCTCTTTGGGGTGTACGCCATGTTCCAAAAAACGACCCTGAGCGACTAACCAGATACTTCGAGCAAGCCGATCCGGTCCAACAGAGCGTCGATTTCCTTCAGGTGCTCACCGTCCGGCCTGAGCGATGGGCCTCGTGCGTAGATGCTTTCTCGGTTGAATACACCTCGACGCCACATTATGTGCTTGTAGATCCAGTTGGCTAGACCTTGCCCTTGTGCCAACGAGCGAATAATCGACGCGTACTGATCGAAAGCGTCGAGCGCTCCTGCCTCGTCTCCAGCTTCCCACAGATTCCAGACCTCGACGAACTTGTCCGGCAAAGTTGATCCCGGCATCGTGCCGACGGAACCCCTTCGCAGTTCTTCGAGGAGGAATGCTCCACCCATGCCGCCAAACAGAATCAGAGTAGTGTCATCGCCGATCAGGCTTTGTGCCTCTGACATTCTCGGAATCGTCGGAGGAGTTTCGACCTTGATGTAGCAGAGGTTTTCGTGACGGTTGGCACACGCCACCGCCATGCCCGGTGGGACCGGCGCGGTGCTTTGGTCTTGCATGAAAATCGGGACCCTCACCGACTCGGCGATCCGAACGAAGTACTCGATGTGTTCCGATGCAACCGTGGGTGTGTAAGTAGTCGGCCTGACCATCAGCGCATCGGCACCCAATTCTTCTGCTCGTTGGGAGTACGCGATCGTTGCGTCTGTGCCTTCCATACCAGTGTTCATTACGACTTTTACACGGCCCTTAGCCGTGTCAACTACGGATTTCAAGACCGCGTCGCGTTCGCTCTCGGTAAGTTTGAAAACTTCGCTCGCCATAGCTATTCCGACACCATGGACGCCTTGTTCGATGATCCATTCGACTTGATTTTCGAGGTCGTCGAACACGATGCTTCCATGTTTATCGAATGGCATCGACAGTATCGGGTAGACACCCCGCATTGTGAGGTCAGGCATTGGAAATACTCCGGGAATCGGCGGAACTATCCGCACATGGGATTACAGAGATTGATGTTACACACAACGGCAATGCGAAGCATCCTATGATCAACCGATCAAGGATGGCACAACTGCAATCAAGACACCCGCGACAGTCGCCGTTCCAATGACACCAGCGACGTTAGGCCCCATGGCGTGCATCAGGAGGAAGTTCTCGGGATCCTCGTCTTGGCCCATGTCTTGCACGACCCTGGCCGCCATCGGCACGGCGGAAACACCTGCGGCGCCGATCATCGGATTTACTTTGCTCTTAGAAACCAGATTCATCAGTTTCGCCAACAGAATGCCTGTGATTGTGGCGGTTGCGAATGCGAATAGACCAAGCACGAATATGCCCAGTGTTTCGGGCTGAAGGAAGATCGATCCGGGCATTGTTGCGCCAACCGATAAGCCCAAAATGACGATCGTGGCGTTCATCAACGCATTCTCAGACACGTCGGCGAGTCTCGGGACCACGCCAGAAACCTTGATCAGGTTTCCGAGCATAAGCATCCCGATGAGCGGTGATGCCGACGGAACCAATACACTCACGACGATTGTGGTGATGATGGGAAACAGAATGAGCGATCTTCGTGAAACCGGTTCGCTCGAATACTCCATGCGAATTTGGCGTTCGCTTTTGGTCGTAAGGAGCTTTATCAGCGGCGGTTGGATTATCGGCACCAATGCCATATAGGAGTATGCCGCGACCGCAGTTGCGCCGACAATATCGCGCACTTCGACATGCGGCAACGACTCTCCTAGCTCTCGCATCCGCGTTGCGATAAATATCGTCGTCGGACCATCCGCGCCACCGATGATACCGATCGATGCAGCTTCAAGAAGTCCGAAATCAAACCAACCAAGTGCACCTAGGATCAGCGCGCCAACAAGAGCGAAAAACACTCCCGCCTGCGCTCCGGCACCCAGCAACAAGGTCTTGGGATTGGAAAGCATCGGCGAAAAATCAGTCGCAGTGCCTACTCCCAAGAAGATCAGCAACGGGAAGATGTCCGATTCCAATCCAACAGTCTGGAACGTTCGTAGGATACCCGTCGGCTCCCCTTCACCGCCAGCGCGGATGAATTCGCCTAACGGAAGATTGGCGAAGAGTATGCCCATCGAAATGGGAACCAAAAGCAGAGGTTCTTTGCGTTTGGCGACCCCAACATACAACAATGCCGCGGCGATCACCCACATCGCCACGATGCGCGGGTCGTCGCCGATGGCCTCAAAGCCAGCGAAGATCTGGTCGATTGCTCCTTCGCCGGACATCGTTTATTCGAGTTCCACCAACGATTGTCCGTGCTGCACCGACTCGTCGACCGCGATATGGACCTGCGACACAACCCCATCTCGTGGCGCTGCAATCGTGTTCTCCATCTTCATCGACTCGAGGACGATGATCGACTGACCTCGCTTGACACTGTCACCGATCGATACATTGACTCTGATGATTCGTCCGGGCATGGGCGCGCGAACTACGTCCTGGCTGTCCGCTGCCGCTGCCGCAGAAGGTCGTGCGCGCTCGGCGGGTCGTCTTGGTGTTGGACGCGCTGCCGTACGCTGCGGTCGTTGAACCGTCGGTTGCGATTGAGGAGCGTCGGGTAATTCGACCTCGAATTCGATGCCATCAACGACCACTGTCACGGGTGATACGGAGATGTCGCCAACTTCGACTTCGTAGGTGACACCATCGACGGTGATTCGGTACCTACCGGTCATCGCCATCCCCTACTGCCCTGTTTCGCGCGCTGTCTGGCACGCCCCTCGGTCAGCCACGCGTTGTACGTTGAGTTCGCCGAGTTGCCTGTAATTCGCGTTTCGCCGCTGACATCGGTTTCTTGAGACTGCCTAGACAATGCGATCGCGACAGCAATTGCCGCGGCACGAGCTGCTCCACTTGAAGCTTCGTCAACAGCAGCTCCCTCCGCGGCGAGTTGATTCGACGCTTCGGTCATTGAAGATTCTTTGGCAGCTGCTTCTCTCTTTCGCAGATATGCATCGGTCAACGCCATCAAGCGGACTGAAACTGCCAAAACGATGAGCACAACCGATGTCATGCCCATTCCAATGCCGCTGACCTGCAGGCCGTCGTATATCGGTTCAAAATCCAACTTTGTTCTCGATCAGACGTTTAAGTAGCTTGATTCTTCGATCACTTCGACGGTGGCTACGATCTCAGTTTTGTCGCCGAAATCTACGTAGACGATCTCGTCGTCGTTGCCTGCGTCTGTGGGGCGCGCTAAATAAACATTGTAGGCTTCACCGGCTATCTCGAAGTGCGTCGAGTACGTGTTTGAAGGCTCTTGCAGCGGGGCGTCAAGGATGACGCTGTTGAATTCACGCGCCAATTCCTGCACCTGTTCAACTTCGACCAGCTCAAATGCAATGTCCGATCCCGGAGCTTTTTGTACGACGCTGGGAAGGTCCGCGGAGATTACCGAAGCGATCTTGGCGTATCCACCAGTAGGTTGTCTATCGGCTAGGAGGATGATCGGCTTGCCATCGGCGGGTACCTGCACGGCCCCCATATACGCCGGATCCGAAACAATGTCGTGTTTACCGCCAATAGCCGGGATTTCGGCACCATCCAGTCTTGCACCCTGGCGGTCGGTCAAATTGCTAATCGTGAAGTTGGATTCTAGGAAACTCAATTTCGCATCATCACTGAACGCATCGAATTGAGGACCGGCAGTGACACGAATCCGTCGGTCAGTTTCGTGACACGCTGGCATCATCACGTCTGGACAGGTCGTGCCTGCCAAGGGTCTCTCATTTCCGTCCGTTTCCTCTCCAATCGGCAGAATGTCTCCAGAGGCCAATGCGCGTCCATCCAGACCACCTATCCCTGAAGCGGCATGAGTCGAACGCGATCCCAAGACTGAGGGAATATCCAATCCGCCAGCAACAGCCACGTAGGCGTACAATCCTGTACTCGGCGCCGAGATGTTCAACACTGCGTTTGCAGGCACGATCAGTGTTTCCCAAATAGGCAGGATGTGTCCGTCAACGTCGACAGAGACATCAGCTCCAGTAACGGCTATCTTGGTATCTGCGTCAAATACAAGCGACATACCGCCAAAAAGCGACTCGATCACAGCCGATGATGCTGGGTTGCCTACGAGTCGATTTGCTAGAACCGCAGCCTGTAGATCAAGGACCCCGCTGACGGAGACGCCGAATCGTTGGCTGCCGCGACGACCCAGATCCTGAATAGTCAAACGGCTGCCCGCTGTTAGAACCTCTAAGTGTGGAATCGATATCACCATTTGCATCACTCAGCCCGGACCCTACTTTCGTACTCTTCGTGCGATATGGGTACGAAGTTGACTTGAGTCCCCGGCAACATCGCAGCTGGAGGATCAGCGTTGACATCGAATAGAGCGATCGGAGTGCGCCCGATAATTTGCCATCCACCGGGGCTCTCGTTTGGATAAACCCCGGTTTGCGATTCTGCGATGCCCACGGAGCCGGCCGGTACGCGCGTACGCGGCGTCGATAAGCGCGGACATGCAATCCTCTCGTCCATACCACCTAAGTACGGAAATCCAGGAGCAAAGCCCAGCATGAAGACGTGGTAGTTGGTTCCCGAGTGGATCGCGATCACTTCTTCGGCGTCTAGATCGGCGTGCTCAGCGACTGTCTCCAAATCAGGACCGAACTCACCGCCGTATGCCACGGGAATCTGATGCAGTTTGGCCGCTCGGTTGGAGATCGTTGTTTCCATCGCAGCCGTTCTTTCAACCAAGACGGACACTTGGTCTCGGATATCCGCGTCATTCAGCCTTCCGACATCGTATTCAATCAGTAAGGATCTGTACGAGGGAATGGTCTCTATGACCGCATCAACGAGGGCGGATTGCTCGATTTCGGTTTGCAGAGCGTACACCTGCGCGTTGATCGAGTAATCGATCGAGTCGCCGAACTCAATCAGTATCGATGAATCGTTGGCCGGAATGATGCGAGGGTATTCAGACAAAGTCAATTCTGTCGAAATCTAATCTGCGACTCGTCGTTATCCGAGGATTGATGACAACGGTTTGACTTGGATACCGCTTGACTGGAACGTTGATTTGACTGATGCCGCCATCTCGACGGCACCCGGGGTATCTCCATGCAGGCAGATAGTGTCTGCCGCAAAGTCGATGTCGCTACCATCCGAGGCTGTCACCCTCCCTTCGGATGCAAGGCGAAGTGAACGAGACGTAACCTCATTGACATCGTGTATGACCGATCCGGGTTGGGAACGCGGCACGAGCGCTCCTTCTGGCGTAACCGCGCGGTCGGCGTAACACTCGCGTGCAACAAGCACGTTCTCGTTACGAGCGACGTCTTCCCAAACGGAGTTCGCAAGAACCACATGTATCAACTCGTCGTCGATCTTGCGGATCGCTTTCACAATCGCCGCGGCAATATCCTTGTCGCCGACCGCGCGGTTGTAGAGTGCCCCGTGGGGTTTGACATGTGCGAGTTTCTTGCCTTTGGTGAAGGCGGTGAGGGCACCAACTTGGTAAATGATGGCGTGAGCTACCTCGTCGGGTGTCAATGCCATGTCGCGACGTCCGAAACCAGCCAAATCGGGATACGCAGGATGCGCGCCAATGCTCACACCTTGTTCCTCTGCCAGGTCTACGGTGCGCGCCATCCAATCCGGATCACCTGCATGGAAGCCGCAGGCAATGTTTGCAGAGGTGATGTGTTTGACAATCTCTTCGTCCATGCCCATTCGGTATGAGGCATAAGACTCCCCGATGTCGGCGTTTAGATCAATCGCCACCGTTGCGCTCATGGTATGTGCTCCCGATGCATGTTGCCTTTCACTTCGAATCACCTAGAGATTTCAAACGACGGCTTTCAGCGATTCGATCGCGATTAGTATCGTAACATCGATGGACAATCAGCTTACGAATCGCACCGCCGCACCGCTCTCACGGCTCCCCGAATCCCATATGGAGTCGATCCGCATTTTGGAATCGGCTTACCTTCGGCATCGCGACCCGATCAAGCAGTCTGGATTCGGCGGAGGAACCGACCGATGGCGCATTGAGCGATCTCCGTTACTCGATGCAATAGACGGGGATGGCGAGTTTTTAGATCTGGGTTGTGCAAACGGGTACTTGCTTAAATCAGTTGTTGATTGGGCACGCGAGCGCGGAATCGAATTGACACCGTACGGTGTGGATCTAAATCCGCGCCTATTACATGAGGCTATGAGGCGTTTTCGCGACCAAGCGGACAACTTTTGGGTCGCGAATGCGTGGGGTTGGTTGCCGCCACGAAGATTCAGGTGGGTTTACGCAATATGGGACCTGGTGCCGATTGAATACCTGCCGCAACTAGCTCGGGATCTGCTCGAGCATGCTGTTGCAGGCAACGGAGCGTTGATTTTTGGTGCGTACGGCAGCAAATCGGAAGATCGGCCAAGCGTAGCCATTGCGGATGTGTTGCGAGCAAGCGGCTTGCCGGTTTCGGGCGTATCTCAAGGCGGAAAATTGCCGAGTGGGGACCCGGTAACCAGATTCGCCTGGGTCAGACGCTCGGATTGGCGACCTGTCTAAGAGCCTTTTACGCCACTTTGCGATTGTGCCGAGAAGGTGGTGTGAAATCCACGAGATTCCTCTGCCTCATGCTGACGAAACTACGCAAGTCTTCACCCAGAACGACGTGGTCCACCAGTTCGATATCGAGAAAGTGTCCAGCTTTTACCAGTCGCTCAGTGAATGAAATGTCGGCGCCGCTTGGATCGCCTTTTCCTGACGGGTGGTTGTGGACTAGCGCATAGCGCGGAAGGTTTCGTTCGACTACGCGGCTTAAGATCTCACCCGTCTTAGCCACCAATTGGTCACAGCAACCGATGTAGACGCGAGCCTTGCCACGATAACGATTCCGAACGTCGAGCAGCACTATCCACATCTCCTCTTGGGCGTTGTCGCGCAATCGCGTAGTGAACTGTTTGGCAACCGCCCATGCGATCGCTTCGCCGTTCGGCAATTCACGCCCATAAGCGTTGCCCGGTGCTTCGATCTCTTCTAGTGCCGCTCTTCGACCCAATTCGAACGCCGCGGTCAGCACGTCAGATTTCACATCGCCGATACCTTCGATGTTCTGCATATTGAATGAGCTCACGCGGCTCAAACCGCGCAGTCCATCAAACTCAGTCAGCAGATTGTCTGCGACGTTTTTCACGTTGACGCCTTGGATACCGGATCCGAGGATGATTGCCAATAGCTCAGTGTTCGTGATCCCGGCTGGACCGAGTTCGTGCATCCGTTCACGTGGTCTCTCCCGTGCAGGAACGTTCTTCAATCGAGATTTATTGAATTGAGAGGTGGTATCGTCCTTGCAGTCGGATAACGATACGTCATTGACGACTTCACCAATCTCTTGAGACGCGCCATGCCCTAATGCATCGGGAACCTGAGTACTGAAATCCCTGGCAAGCAACGGATCAAGTGGCAATGCCCGACATTCAGTCGCACCCGTCGGTTCGACGAATGCCGCCAGTTTGTCGGGATCAACAAACGCTGAACGTTGGCTGGATTTTGCTAGCTGTTGGTGGAAGTCCGAAATCTCTGCATTCATGATGCAGAGATTTTCGGGTATCCATTTCGACTCATTCGAGTCGGGATGTCACAATTCGCGAGCTTTTCAGAACGGCAGTCTTACCAAGTTGCCCGTCTTGACCGATTCCGTCACCGCGTCGGTGAATTGCATGTATTTCAGCCCATCGGTGAAATTCGTGTGAGTGACCGGCTCGATTCCTCTGATCGCGTTGATGAACTCCTCTTCGACACGCCAAGCGCCGCGGTTTTCCGGTGGTATCTCGATCTGGCTTAATCCGTCATCGCCGCGGCGTGCTCCGCTCAACTTGAAGTCCGCGCCCGTCGGATCGTCGGGATCCGCGTTCTCGACGCGTAGAACTCCATCGGTGCCATGGACCCACAGATCGAGTTCATGGGTGAAGGCAGAGACTGCCGTGGTGGTGTAGTTCATTGTTCCGCCGCACTCCATGGACATCAGAATGTCGATGTGGTCAGGAATGGTTATGGAACGACGGCGACCATCGTCATCCAGTCGGTGCCTCACGACGGTCTGACCCAAGGCCTGCACTGTCTTGGCAGGGCCGAACCAGCGCATCATCGCTTCGTACCAGATGCCCATCGTCATGATGTTGTTGCCGGAAAGATCGCGGTTGTGCCGCCAATGCAAAGGCAGATCAGGATTTGGGAAATCGCTGCCAGTTCCCACATGGAGCTTTACGTTGACCAGATCGCCGATATAGCCCTCGGAGATCAACCCGATCACTGTCTCGTCGATTTCGAGTGTGTGAGGTGCTGGAACTATCTGCGCTACCAGATGAGGAGCGCGTTTTGACGCGTCCAACATCTGTAGGGCCTCATCAGAATTCATCGCCATACGGGCTTCGCAAAGGACGTGCTTATCAGCTTCGAGCGTTTCGATGACCAAAGGGGCATGCATATACGGCCAAGTGCCGATACATACAGCGTCGATTTCATCATCTTCGAGCAGTTCGTCCCAATCCTCATAGACCTCTGGGATTTCAAACTCACCGGCGACTCGTTCAGAAGATTCCCGTGATCGATTAACCAAGCCTTTGATTTCGACACCCGATTGGGCTCGAAGTCCGGGGATGTGTCTGAGTTGGGTGTTGCCACCTGCGCCGATGAGGCCCATTACGATGTTGTCGTTATCTGTCGTCACGGTTTCGCTCCTGAAGTGTCGGGTAGTCGTTGTTGGTTGTCGGATACGCTTAAACAAGGTTAGCCCAGCAATGCAAATTGCGATACCGAAATGATCGCTCGGTGCGCATGCATGAGCCAAGCGTCATGGAAGATACAAACATTACGGCAACCAATGTCGATCTAGTCGGCGACGGCGTAGCCATCACTTGGTCAGATGGTCGAACTTGCGTTTTCCCGTACCGCTACCTCCGTTTGCAATGTGCGTGTGCGGGTTGCGTCGAAGAGATGAGCGGACGCCAACTGTTAAACGTCGCGATGGTGCCGGAAGACATCATCGCCGTCGACTACTTGGAAGTCGGTAGGTACGCCTTGCAGTTCCTGTGGACCGATGGTCACTCCACGGGTATCTACCCGTTCCGAATGCTACGACGATTGGCGCGCGAAGATGACGCTGTGCGGTGCGATTGAACCCGCGGTTTGAATTGCGGTCCCTGTCTACGTATTTCAGCCTTTGATTCTGTTGACTTCCTGTTGCAGCTTTTCCGGTGCGTTTGCGAACTGTCGCCAGATCCGACGATCCTGAGATGATGCCGTCGTCAGACCAGGGTCGGGGTTCTGAGTGTCTATTCCCGCGAAATCGTGCATTTTCAGGTTGATGGTGTTGGCGTTCCTAAATGGCATGCCCAATCGCCACAGAAGATCGCGATGTTGTGAGATTTCCTCTGGATTCGGGTATCTTCGCTCTTGCTGACAACGCAGATATAGCTCAAGAGCTAACACGGTTTCCTCCACGCGCCACCTCTGTCCGCTTGATCCTGAACTTATCGCCTTACTACCTGAGCTGCGATCCAACCCCGGTGTGAATTTCTGCTGTTGGGCTTTAGGAACACCAGTCCAGGCTGTACTAAATTCCACAACCTGTTGCTTGATCTTGAGCACTTCTTCACGCAACCTAGCATGTGAACTGGCGTACTCTCTCCAGATTCGGCGGTCTTCGTAACTCGCGTTATCCAGGCCTTGGTCGGGATTCTGGGAATCCAAGTTGGCGAAGTTACTCATTTTCATGTCGATCGTCTTATGAGTTCTGCGCGGCATCCCTAATTGAGCAAGAAGCTCTAGATGACGCGACAGTTCGTCATGAGTTGGATAACGACCCTCTCGCCTACACCTGAGATAGAGGTCAAGAGCGAGTATCCTTTCCTCTTCACGCCAACTTTGTCCACTCGAAATCTGTTGGGTCATAATCTATTCCTCCAAGTCCAACATTGCGCGAACTGTGCTTACAACGTCATCTGGTTGAGGCATGAACGCGGTTTCGAGACCTTTGTTGTAAGGGACAGGGGTGTGAGGACCGGTGACGCGTTTCACAGGAGCGTCAAGGTAGTCGAACGCCTTGTCGGCGATGACCGCCGCGAATTCTGATGCCATGCTGGCACGCGGAGTATCTTCGTCTACGATCACGACGCGATTGGTCTTCATTACCGATTCGACGATGATCTCTTCGTCAAATGGCGACAGGCTCAGCATGTCGACAACCTCCGCCTCGATGCCCTCTTCGGCCAACATGTCGGCTGCTTGCTTGCAGACCACCGAGGTGTAGGACATGCCGATCAACGTGACATCGTCACCGTGCTTAAGGTAGCGCCCCTTACCGAGAGGGAATGCGAACGACTCATCAGGAGCGAAACCCTCCATATTGATAAGTTTCTTGTCGTTGACGAGGAACACAGGATCGTCGTCGCGAATCGCCGAAGCCAACAGGCCGCGCACCGTGTATGGATCTGACGGTACGACTACCTTTAACCCCGGGATGTGCGCCAGCATGGAGTAAAAACTCTCGGAGTGCTGAGCGGCGTGACCAGTGCCACCACCAGAACGGGCGAAAAGCGTCATCGGAACTTTGGTCTGTCCACCGAACATGTATCGAGATTTGGCGGCGTTCGAGAGCAGTTGATCATAGGCTACGGTCACGAAATCGAAGTACATCAAATCGACCACAGGCCGCAATCCAGTGAGTGCCGCACCGACGGCCGCACCGACAAAACCGGCTTCGGAGATGGGAGCGTCTCTGATGCGGTCCGGACCGAAATCTTGGACTAATCCTTTGGTTGCTGCGAATGGGCCTCCCCAAGCATCGAGAGGCTCATTGGTGTCTCGATCGAAACCACCAGATATGTCCTCTCCCATGATGAAGACATCCGCATCTCGGTCTAACTCGTCACGGAGCGTGCGGTTAAACGTGTCGCGGTAACGCTCAACGGTACCGGAAACGTCGTAACCCGGTCCGGGTACTAGAACTCCGGGATCGCTCAGCACAGACCTTGTCTGCGTCGCATCGGCTGTCGTCATAGCTTTGTAGTTGCCTTTCTCTTGCAGAATTCGATTGGATATTGACGCTCAGCGCAAACCAGCCAATGGGTTGGAGTAATCGACGTATACGTCAGAATAGAGCTCGTCAATCGGAGGCATCGGGCTGTTCAGCGCAAAATCGACCGCGTCTTGCATCTCCTGCTCGATCTCGTCTCGGATCCCTTGCAACTCCTCTTCAGTCATAGCGCCTTGTTGCGTCACTAACCCTTCAAAATGCTTGAGGCAGTCGCGTTCCTGGTACTCTTCCTCCTCATCGGGCTTGCGGTATTTCTTCGGGTCGTCCGCGTGGAAGTGTCCGTGGTATCGATAGGTCTTCAGCTCTAGCAGCGTCGGGCCTTCTCCAGCGCGGGCACGTGCGACCGCTTCTCCGGCAGCTTCGTAAACGGCGAAGACGTTCATCCCGTCAACCTGGACACCCGGGATGCCGTAAGAGTCGGCTCTGGCGGCGATGTCTTCAGTCGAAACTGCGTACCACGCTGGTGTGGCTTCGGCGTACTGGTTGTTCTCGCAAGCGAATATGACCGGCAAATCCCAGATCGCCGCCAAGTTCATCGATTCGTGGACGACTCCTTGGCTCGTAGCACCATCACCGAAGAACGCAACACCTACGGACTCGTCTTCCATGCCGCGATACTTCGAGGTCAATGCGGCACCTACCGCCAGGGGCACCGAAGCACCGACGATTGCGTTTGCGCCCAACATGCCCTTGGAAAAGTCGGCGATGTGCATGCTACCGCCTTTGCCTTTACATTGACCGGTATATCGCCCCATGATCTCCGCCATCATTGCCTTCGTGTCGAGACCCTTTGCGATGCAGTGGCCATGACCGCGGTGCGTTGATCCGATCCAGTCTTTCTCGGTCAAATGGGCGCAGATGCCGGTGGGTACCGCTTCTTGTCCATCGGACGGGTGCGTAACACCCATCGCGTTCCCGCGGAACGTCTGCTCCAGCATCGTCTCCTCGAATCGTCGGATCCGATACATCGTTTCGTAGAGCCAGCGCAGTTTTTCTCTAGTTATTCGCATCACGCAGTTTCCCTGCCGTTGGAGAAGCATCAAGACATCTGCCAACGGTTTCCCGCTTGTTTGGGTTCGTTGAGATTGATATTACAAGTCGAAACGCCCTCACATGAAGTTCTGAACATCAGCATCGGTCCCGACATTTCGAAATCGCCTTGAGTGGTGCGACTACAATCAATGTTCGGCAATCGCCAAGGAAGACGCTCGCTATGGCTCAGGTCTGGATTGACATAGAGGACAACGACAACTGCGGATATTTCCCAATGCAGACCTTCGAAGTCCGCGGGCAGGAGAGAATCGCTTCTAGCATCCTGCTAGACGATGTGACGAGCGTTGAAGGTCGGTGTGAGGCAGTTGGATGGTCTGAAGAAGGACGCTGCGCGGTTCGTGTCGTTCCGGTCGGCGACTCAGGCGCTGGCGAGTCGATATTGGTTTACGGCGGCAATCATGGGATCAGGCTGCGTTCCGCTGATTCAGGATCCGATTGGTCGCTTGAATCTGAGGACGAATTCGGCGAACCGTATATGCTGTTGCCTACAGGGTCCGAGATCGAATTCATCGAGTTTCCAAGGAGTTGCTAAAATGCGTTACTTGGCGCAGGAAGAGCGCGTTGACACTGTAGCGCGGTGGCAAATAAGATAGATGAGTGCGCGCAGCGAGAACTTGCGCCACTGGAAAGATTGTTTAGGCACAACTGAAAGATGATCCTGGCAGTTCGAGACCGTCTGCCCGTCAATTGACCAAGAGAACGGCGAATGGACCCACAACCGCTTTCATCGTCCGAATGGGCGCAGATAGGCACCGCGCTCAAATTTCTCTGGGCTGCGCTGGGTTGTTCAATCGTCGCAGGTTTCAGCCTTCTCACCGCTCATGCCATCATCGTCTCGCTGGTTGATACGAACACGATATCAGCCCGATGGTCCAGCCTCCGCCCCGTCTTCTACGCCGTCGGCATCCTCGCAGTAATCGGCGTTATCACATGTTTTGTTTTCGCCGCCTTGAACATGGACTGGCTTGAGGTCAGATATTCCAGGTATTGGCAGTGATATCAATTACAATTCCAGCGAATGTTTGGGCGGAAGCATTGCATATCACGGCTAACTCGGCAACCCAGGAGTTGAACCATCTTGGCAGCGTTGCTTGAGTTTTTGCGAGAGAAACACCGGACCACACCTCTATGGCTAAAGGTGTTGATCCCAGTCCTCGGAGTCGGATCGATTGGCGTTGTAGCCGTGATCGGAGCAGTATTGGCGTTTGTTATCACTGCTTGGCTAGGTCAGCCCATACCGGTGTTGGGGTTTGATCAGTCGGTCGAACAACCCATCGCATTCCCGCACACCATTCACGCCGGAACCGCCGTTTACACCAACTCCACCGGCGAGCAGGTGCAAGGCCTCGGCATGGACTGCACTTTCTGCCACCGCACAGTTACCTCGCAAGCCAACGCAGGCGTGCCGCCGGTGCAATTCTGCACCTACTGCCACCAAGTCATCGGCGGAGAGGAAAGCGAGCCATTAACGCAAGTTCGAATGGCAGCGGGGATCGTCGGCGACGAACCACATCCGATCGACTGGAAACGCGTCCATCGAATGCCCGACCATGTCCGGTTTGTCCACGAGCCTCATATCCGATACCTCACTAACCACCCGGAGGCTGTCACCAACAGCACTAGCGGCGTGACGATTGGAGCTGCTGGTGTCTGCTCAACTTGTCACGGCGATGTCGCAGCCATGGAAGAGGTCGCACAGGTCGAACCTCTCAAGATGGGACAATGTGTGAATTGCCACCGCGACAACAATGCGCCGACCGATTGCGCTTCATGTCACCACTGATCGGATCAACTCATAATTTAGAGACGAACACGAGCCAAACCACTAGATGAAACTAAGTCGAAGAGAGTTCCTTGCGTTAGGCGCAAAGGCGACTGCGGGCACGATGATTTTCGCCGCCTGCGGTCTACCTGAACGCGAACTCATTGTCCAGAGTCCAGTCGACATGCCCGAGGATCTCGTGCGTGGCGAGGACGCTTGGTACGCAACGACCTGGCCTGACATGCCTGGGGGAGATGGTCTGATAGTTCGCGTCATGCAAGGACGCGCTAAAAAGATCGCCGGAAACCCCGACCATCCCGTCAACCTAGGCAAACAGAGCGCGCGGCATGACGCAGCGATCCAGCTGACCTACCACCCTGACCGCATCAGCGAACCCATGCTCCGCCAGAGCAAGGGCGGACTGTTCGACCCGATTTCCTGGCAACGCGCCGAGCAATTGATGCAGAGCGCGGTCGAAGCGGGCAAGGACAACATGTCCGTGGTCACCAATCCGCTCGGCGGACATTTGGAATGGGTCGCCATCAACTTCGCGGCTTTGAATGGCGGCCGACATATCAAGTTCGATCCCACCGAACAAGGTGTCATGCAGGACGCGATCAGGTTCGTGTACGGACAAGAAGATCCGCCCCACTACGATATCGCCAACGCAAACACGATCCTTTCAATCGGGGCCGATTGGCTGAGCACTTGGCAGTCGTCGGTCGGATACTCGGTCAGATACGGCGAGTTCCGTTCCAAACACGATCGCGGTTACCTGATCCACGCCGAACCTCGAATGTCGATGACCGCGGCAAATGCGGACCTATGGCTTCCTGTAATCCCCGGATATGAAGGTCATTTGGCGATGAGCATGGCGCAGGTAATCGTCGATGAACGCCTTGCTGGGTCAGGTGAAATCGCCCGATTCTTCAACCAGATCCCGACATCTTCGTTGGTCGGCTTCCGGCCCGAAGACGTCGAAGAACGCGTTGGCGTGTCTGCTTACAAGATTCGGAAGGCGGCACGGCATTTCGCGGAGCATCGTCCCAGCCTCGCTTTCGCAGGCGGCAGCGCGGGAGCGCACACCAACGGGCAGTTCAACATCGCTGCGACACACGCGCTCAACACTCTTGTTGGCGGCGTCGGATCCGACGGTGGAGTCAAGTACAACCCGTTGCCGGTGTTGGAGGGTGTCACCGGAAGGTGCAGCGGCGATTCGTTTAGCGATTGGGAGGTTGAGCTTGCTCAGTGGCGTGGCGGCGACGTTCAGACCGTTATCATCCGTGGCGCCGACATCGTTCATGGAATGCCCGACTCGGTCGACGTAGTCGGAGCTATGGACGGCGTGCCGACGGTAATCGGATTTGGCAGTGTCATGAACGATACGCTCGCCAATTGCGACCTGATCCTTCCCGAGAAGACATTCCTCGAAACTTGGGGAACCACCATTCCCGACCCGGCACCCGGATACGAAGTCGTAACGATACAGCAGCCGGTCATCGGGCAGACGGAACTGTTTAGCGGCGGGGGATTGATCTCTGATGCTCGCGGTTTCGGCGACGAACTTTTGCGAATGGCCGGCGGCGACCTCGGTGCCGACGACATGGAAGAACTGGTCAATATCTCGATCGACCAGTTATTTGAGCTGAATCGCGGCTCTGTTTCAGCACCAAACAACCGTCTCTTCAAACAAGGTGTCCTTCAACGTGGTGGTTGGTGGGACACCGAATCAACAGCCGAAACTCCGTCGGATCATGCACCGCCAAACGTTTTCGACCTCGAAAGCGCGGTCCGCTATTCCGACACCTCGGGATTGGGTGAAGGAGATGACTTTCACCTGGTGCCGTTTCTATCCAACAGTCTCTACGAAGGAAGGCTTTCCGCGACCCCGTTTGCGATGCAGAACCCGGATCCGATGAGCAGTGCCGCTTGGACGACTTGGGCTGAAATGAATGACCAAGAGGCTGAACACCTTGGCATCCGCGAAGGCGATGTGCTCTTCATCAAATCTGAATATGGCGAGATCGAAGCACTCGCCTACCCTACTCCCGGCGGCCGCCCCGGAGTTATCGCCGTCCCGATCGGCCTCGGCCACGAAAACGGTGGCCGGTATGATGAAGGGCTTGGTGCGAACGTTTTGAAGATTCTCGCTCCCCAAGTTGAGCCTGCTAGCGGTTCTCTGGCGTGGGCAGGGACTCGCGTCCGGGTAGCCCGATCTGGCCGCAAACGCGAACTAGCTAAATTCGAGGGTGAAGTTACGGCGTTCCCCGTAGAGCCTGGCGTGCCAGTCCTCGTGGTCGCTCCGGGCGAAAGCGCACACGACGCTGAGATCGCCAACCATCACGCCTACCAGCAAGAGTTTCTGCTGCCTGACAAAGGTGGAGAAAGCGAAGAAGAGTCAGGAGGAGGCCACTGATCTTTGGTTGCTACGCAAGCGCATACCATGAACGTGGATTGAATACATGACATTGCAACGGGAAAAGAGACAGTACAGCTGGGGCATGGTTGTCGATGTCGACAAGTGCACCGGGTGTCAGGCATGTGTGTTGGCCTGTCAGGCTGAGAATAACATTCCTTTGAACCTTCAGGACCGGTTTGAGCGAGCGCGGGCCATGTCGTGGATACGCGTAGAGCGTTACTGGGAAGGCGAGTTCCCGGACATCAAGGCGCGGTTCATTCCGATCATGTGCCAGCACTGCGAAAACGCGCCATGCGAACCAGTGTGCCCAGTATTTGCCACCTATCACAACAACGAAGGCTTGAACGTCCAGGTCTACAACCGATGCGTTGGCACAAGGTACTGTGCGAACGGTTGTCCTTATATCGTTCGTTTCTTCAACTACTGGGAGCCGGTGTGGCCCGAGGCCTTCCGCAACCATCTCAACCCTGACGTAACGGTTCGCAGTCGGGGAATCATGGAGAAATGTTCCTTCTGCATACAGCGCATCCGACGAGGTGTGAGAAACGCTGAACGCGAGAACCGCGAAGTGATTGATGGCGAGATACAGACAGCATGCACGCAGGCATGTCCGACTGATGCCCTAGTGTTCGGCAACTTCAACGACAAAGACAGCAAAGTCTCAAAGATGAAGAAGGACGATCGTCACTACACTCTCCTTCCGCATCTGGCTACCGACCCGAACGTCGTTTATCTGGCAAAGATCGATACCGACAGAGCAGCAGGCTCATCGCATGGCTAGCGAAGCAGTACATTCAGGAGCGCACACGGCATCGCACGACGCGCCGCACGCTGAAGGACATCATGAGCCTCCGGCGCGCGTTGAACCCGACATCACAACGTCGGAACTGATTGCCACGACTGAGGCCAACGCGACTGGTGTCCGAAACTGGATGTGGATCCTCGGCGCGTTGACACTCGTCGGAATCGTCGTCGGGTTCATCAAGGTAATCACCGAATGGCGCGACCAAGACGAATGGGGCTACACCGCGGCGATGGTGGCTTTCCTGTTCAGCGCGTTCGGCGGCGCTCCTTTGGTAGCGATTGCAGGGACATTAGCGAAAGGGAACTGGGTACGCCCTATTGCTCGATTCGCCGCCCTCTGTTCGCTCGTGTCCGTTATCTGCACGATCTGGATGATCCCGCTGATCCTCAACCTTCCGTTCCTCGTCGTGGACGGAGCACGTCGACGCTCGATCTGGTTCGAAGGTCCGGACTTCTCGCCACATCTCTGGGCGTTGGTTACGATGATTACGCTGATCATCTCCGCCCTCGGCTTGATCTATGCCTATGCGATACCAGATTTCGCGGCAATGCGCGACCACTCTAGCGGATGGAAACAGCGGTTCGGCGCGTGGTTGGCGCGTGGTTGGATCGGATCGACGGTGCAATGGCGAACAATGCGGATGCGTATCGGCATGATGGGCACGCTCTACTTCTTCACTTTCGTGTTCGTCCACTTCATCATCAGCACTGACTTCGCCATGAGCTTGGTGCCGGGTTGGCGCGACGCCATCTTCCCGATGTACCATGCAATCTCCTCAATCCAAGCCGGATTGGCGGTTACCGTTATCGGACTATGGGCGGCTAGGAAGTACCTCGGACTCGACAAGTACTTGCATCTGGATCAGTTCTGGTCGATCGGCCGCTTGATGTTTGCATTCACGCTGCTGTGGGGCTACTTCTTCATCTCGGCGTTCATTGTCTTCTGGTATGGCAGAAGCGGCTCAGACCAGATGTGGATCGATTACTTGATCCTCGGCCCCTACTTCTGGGTTTTCATATTAGCCATGTTATTCATCTGGTTCACTCCTTGGTGGTGGTTGATCTGGAACCGTGTCCGCAGGAGCTATAACGGAACTGCGATTGGCGCCGGATTGATTCTCCTAGGCGTCTTCTTGGATCGTGTTCGACTCTACGTCGCTGCTTGGACAGTGCCCGAGGACCGCATCCACGAGCGCTTCCTAACTGAGTACCCCTCCACTGTGTATCCCGACATCATGGACATATTCATCATGGTCGGCGCGTTGGCAGGAAGCATCCTATTGATCCTCGCCGCCACACGCGTCCTGCCAATCCTGAGTATCTGGGACGTGCAGCAATTCAACCTTCTCTACCGACCAGTGGAATACATGAAGACAAAGGTTTCTTTGATCGGCAAACCCGACTAAAGCTGGCAGGATACAAGCACTCTAAGCCACTATGCAACAACGCAGAACAATCGACCAGATCCACACTAACCGTGTCTTGCTGAACGGCCAGTTGGACACGCCTAAGTGGTGGGCGCCGACGGTGATCGTCCTAGGAATCATCGTCGCAATCGGCTTCTTCCTGATCGGCATCATGGTCAACAAGGGACTCGGTGTGACCGGTCTGTCTAGGCCGGTTTACTGGGGGCTTTTCATCACCACGTTCGTGTTCTGGGTGGGTATCAGCCACGCCGGCATCATGATCTCGGCCATCCTCCGTTTGTCGCAAGCTGAGTGGCGGCGTCCCGTCACTCGTGCGGCTGAGCTTTTGACCGTATTCTCGCTGTTGACCGCTTTGCTGTTCCCGTTGATGCACGCGGGACGTCCTTGGCGCATCATCTACTTCATCCTGCCGTACGACTTTGCGCGCGGCATCATGCCTAACGTCCGCTCGCCACTCATTTGGGATCCAGTGGCAATCAGCACGTATTTGACTGGTTCGACGCTGTTCCTATACATCGCGCTACTTCCCGACTTGGGCAACCTTAGAGACCGCACAACTGGTTGGCAGAATGCGCTCTACACCGTCCTTTCGCTAGGCTGGCGCGGTAATCCGCGGCAATGGAAATTGCAGACTGTCGGAGGCATTTTGCTTTCTGCGTTGATGCTTCCCATCTTCGTTTCGGTGCACTCAATCGTGTCGTGGGACTTTGCGGTTACTCCGGCAGTCGAAGGCTGGCACTCGACGATCTTCGCTCCATACTTCGTTATTGGCGCAGTTCACTCCGGCGTGTCGGCGGTGGTCACGATGATGGCGCTGATGCGGTGGTTGTGGAAGTGGGAAGACTTTATTCGTCCCGAGCACTTCGACGCATTAGCCCGACTCTTGATCGTTGTAGCCACAGGTTGGCTCGCGTTCACGTTCCTAGAGCTACTGTTCGCGGTGTACGGGTTGGATGCTCCGGAACTCGAATTGCGCGACATGCAGATCTTCCAGTGGCCATGGAATTTGCTATTCGTTACATTCTTGTTCACGGGATACATCATCCCCGTTGGGATGTGGTTACAAAAGAGCGTCAGGAACAACATCGCGTTGATGTTCTGGTCGTCCCTGTTCGTGAACATCGGGATGTGGCTGGAGAGATTCATGATCATCGTTCCAGGCTTGGCGCGCAAGACACCGTTCGTCTACACCTGGGAAGCTTACCGGCCAAGTGGCTTGGAATGGTTCATTCTCTTCTGGTCGCTGGCGTGGGTGACGTTCCTGATGTTGCTGTTCTCACGCTTCTTCCCGTTGGTGCCATTGTTCGAACAAAAAGAAAGCCAGACATTTGGAGACTCGATCAAGATCGGCCGCGTCAGAGTGCCGGCGATTGTCCGCGAGGCTGATTAAACGAGAGGATTGAGGAAGCTACCGAAATGAGCAAGAGCGTACTTGGTCTATACAACGATCCCAACCAAGCGGCGGATGCCATGGACGCGCTTAAAGGCGCAGGTTTTCCGTTAGGGACGTTCGATGTGTTAACGGGCACGCCGTATCCCGAAGGTGCCTTCGGTGAGCATGTTCCACAACACCGACTGTTCCGCTTCCCCGCATTCGGTGCGATCATCGGATTTACGTTGGCGCTGTTCCTCACCGCCGCGACGCAGATCGCCTACCCGTTGGTTACTGGCGGAAAGCCGATCTTGTCATTGTTCGCGATGCTTGTCATCCTCTACGAGATGTCGATGCTCTCGGCGGTCATCTCGACTGTGGTTGGCATCGTGATCGAATCTCGTCTGCCGAACGTCAATCCAGGCGTATACGACAACCGAATCACCGAAGGGCTTATCGGCGTGGTCATCACAACAGATGACGACAAAGCCGATACTGCAATCGACGCGTTGAACGGCGCAGGTGCGATGGAGATCAAACAGGCGTGAAACCCTTGACCGATCAAATCTCTTCGAGAGTTGCTTCGCGCGCTTTACTGCCGTTAGTGGCAGTTGTCGTGGTCGCAGTCAGTGCGGTCGCCTGTGCGGTGCAGGAATCGAACACGTATCCGATCGAGATCTTCTCTGAGATGCACTACTCTCAATCGACACGGATGCAAGAACCTCCACGGTTGGCTCCCGTAGCAGATGCAGTGCCTTTCCAACAGATCGGTACCGAACAGGTCCTAATGGTTCCTGAGCGCGCGGAACGTCCATACGATGCCGCCCGTGCGCGAGAACTCTACCGTATCAATTGCGCTACTTGTCACGGCATGTCCGGCATTGGTGACGGCCCGGCCGCTCAGCACATCACGGCTACGGACAGTTTCTGGGCGCAGACCAACGATTCGCCATACGTCGGCCCTGCAGATCTGATCGAAAAACGCGCAACGTATGACCAAGAAGCGATGATCAACTTGGTCACGAACGGCATCGTAGTGATGCCGAGATTCAGAAACCTCCTTCCAGAGGAAGATATTCGGGAGATCGTGGCTTACGTCTACGATCAAAACACAGGCATCGGCAAATAACCGCGAGCCGTCGCTTCTATTCCTGTGGCGTAGATTTCAAACGGCTCTCACGCTACAGATTGGGGCAACTAATTCCTTGTTCGCGGGCAACGAGGTTACTTCGAGCAATCGCAAGGCCAGTCGTGCCTTAAATCCTGCATCCATTACTCTGGGTTTCCTCTCATTGATCGCGCTGGTTCTCGCATCTAGTTGCGTCCGCGAGGATGATCTGACGGCGGATCAGCGTGTTCATCAGCTGTCGCAACAATTGATGTGTCCCGTATGCGATGGGCAAACGCTCGACCAGTCGCAAGCCCAGCTGTCGGAAGATATGAAAGCGGCGATCAGACGGAAGATTGAAGACGGAGACAGCAACCAGCAGATCCGCGACTACTTTGTTGAGCGTTACGGTGAGATCGTGCTTGCGTCACCCGATGCAGGTGGCTTCAATTTGATCGCATGGGTGATGCCGGTTGTGATTTTCCTAGGCGGCGCTTTGCTGGTCGGAAATGCGTTTCTTAACATGCGACGCAGACATCGTTCCAACAGCGGAGAAACTGACGACTCAACATTTGAAGATGTCGAGTCGGACGGGGCTCAACCCGCATCGGATGGCGAAACGGACGAGTATCTAGAACGTGCGGACCGTGAGATAGCGTCGGCGATCGGTGAGACGAATCCGTTATCACAGTCACGACTGGATACACGAGATAACCAGTAGTGGATCAGATCGGCACAATCGCAATCTGGCTCGGCGTAGCAGTCTCCGCGTACGCGGCGGCTACTTGCATCGTCGGGGTGCGTGCTGGTATTCCCGAGATGATTGTCAGCGGACGACGTGCCGTCTACATGGCCTTGCTAGCCGCGCTTATCGCGTCCGCGGCGCTGATAGTAGCGTTCCTCACCAACGATTTCAGCATCAAGTATGTCGCGAACAACTCGAACATCGTCATGGAGCGCGGCTACACACTGGTCGCGTTCTATGCCGCCAACGAAGGATCACTGCTTTACATCACGCTCGCATTGGCGCTGATGTCGTCGATTAGCATCCGGCTGTCGCCGCCGCGTTTCGCCGCCGCAATGCCCTACACCATCGCCATCCTCGCTGCGGTGCTTGCCTTTTTCTTCGCAACCATGGCGACGCTCGCTAACCCGTTCGAAACTCAGTCGATAGTGCCTCCCGATGGGCGCGGTATCAACCCATTACTATTGCATCCCGGGATGTATAGTCATCCGCCGTTGATAATGGCTGGTTTGGTAGGCATCACCATACCCTTCGCATTCGCGTCCGGCGCGCTCATCTCTGGCGTGTACGGCGATGATTGGGTGGACATTGCGCGGGTGTTTGCGATTGTTATGTGGGGAATACTGGGTATCGGGATGTTGCTAGGTGCTTGGTGGGCATACACAATCCTCGGATGGGGCGGGTACTGGAGCTGGGATCCGATCGAAAACGTGGCGTTAATGCCTTGGTTGGTGCTCACCGCGTTCATCCACTCGATCATGGTCCAGCGGCGACGCGGGATGTTCCGAATGTGGAACATCGTTCTCATCGACATCGCGTTTATCCTCGCCCAACTTGGAATGTCCATAAATCGCGGCGGCAGTGTCGTCTCAGTTCACTCGTTCGCAGAGTCATCACTTGGAGTTCTGTTCTTGTCGTTCATGGCGCTGAGCCTCGCATTTGCGTTTGTCATATTCATCTGGCGATACCCGCGCCTTAGGAGCGAGCGCGCCATCGAATCGTTTATGTCTCGTGAGGCATCGTTCCTGGTGAACAACTTCCTCTTGCTGGTGGTCACGTCCATAACTCTCTGGGGCGTCATATACCCCGTGTTTTCCAACCTAGCTCGTGACGTTGATGTCAGTGTTGCCGCGCCCTACTTCAATCGCGTCAACGGGCCGGTCTTGCTCATGTTGGTGATAGTGATGGGCATCGGACCATTGCTGCCATGGCGGCGAACGACGACGCGTTCCCTCCGACGTTGGTTGCTCACACCGGCCACAGCCGCGTCCTTGATCGTGATCGGACTCGTTGCTATTGGGATTACAGAAATTTGGGCGGTTATCGCTTTCGCCGCGGTCACATTCGCTGCGTTTGCGGTGTTCGAAGAATGGTGGATGGGGGTTCGGGCTAGAGTCCGCAATCTACGGGAACCACATGTTGTCGCGTTCTGGCGACTTATCAGCGGCAATCGACCGCGCCACGGCGGTTACATCGTGCATATCGCGGTCTTATCGGTCGCAGTTGGCGTAATCGGCACACAATTCTTTGACCAACGTTATGACGCCGCGATCGCAGTTGGCGAGAGTCTCGTGTTGGATGACTACCGCATCGAATATGTCGAGCGAAGGTCACATGATCGATCCGACCGATTCGCGCAGTGGGCGCGGATCGATGTCTATGAAATCGATCAATCACAATACGACAACGAATTCAACGTTGCAGAAGCTAATGGCAAAGCTGGCTTCACGCTAACGACTCAGCCGAGATTAGGCGACAGGCTCGTGGGACAATTGGAGCCCAGCCACGAATTCTTCCGCAACTTCAACACGGTTTCGGTGCGGTCGGGCATAAAAACGAATCCGGTCGAAGACTTGTATGTGATTCCCCGAGACTTTCTAAAGGACGAAAAAGGCGAACGCGTTTCTTTGGCGGTGAGCATCAACCCGTTAGCGATGTGGTTGTGGATCGCAGGACCTATTTTCTTGCTGGGCACAGCCATAGCTTTGTGGCCCCACCCGGCGCTCGAAAGATCTGCGCGGCGGCGTTCAATCGATTCACAAGTCGCTGGCGCCGCCCCAGCCACGATGGAAGCTTAGGGCGTGAAACAGTGGCAGCGATCGTAGGGATTCTCTTGGCAACGGTCATCGTGGCCGTGCTTGTTTACCCGTTCGTGAAGCGGAGAAGCGATGCATACGGCAATACTGATGTCGTCGACCGTGTTGCGTCAGCCGATACACTACGACATCTCCTCTACCGCGAGCCTGTCACCTTGCGCAATGAATACGAATCGGGGAACATAACAGCCAACGAATATGAGGAGCAGTTGGAAGAACTAAAGCTGGAAGCGGCTAGATTGATGCGTCAGAGAGCGGAGCATCGATCCCGAATGATCGAAGCCGAACTCGCGATTGAGCTTGAGGTACAACGCATTCGGCGACGCCGAGGAACAGATCAGGCGGAAAGCGACGACACCAATGGATAACATCGTTTACACGTCATTCCCGAGGCGTCCGTGGTTGTACGTGTTGGCGGTGATTGGAGCGATGCTTGTTCTAATTCAACCTGCCTATTCTGCTGTGGCGCAATCGCAAGACGACACTATCACTATCTCAGGTCAAGTCGTCAATGGCACCAAAGGCGGGGAAACTCCCGCTGAGGTGACCGTGTTCGTTTTGGTAATCGACGAATCAGAAGAAGCAATCGTCGAACGCGTGGAAACTGTTACGGGGGGCGATGGGGCATTCGCACTTGACGTGGACAAGGTCTCGGAACCTCGGTTCTACCGTGTGGTGGTCGACGACGGCGTTTACACCCCCTACGTGGATGTCCTCCCGGATGACGCGGACGAAGAGATCATGCTGACGGTCTATGACAGCACCACCTCACTTGACGAGATCTCCGTAACCACCTACTCGATGGTGATACCGGTTATTGATGGCTCCACCAGTGTTCTCGGCGTACTCGCGGCTGTCAACTTGGTCAACTCCGGAGACACTGTGTATCTTGCGGATCTCGCTGATCCCGCTCTTACCGGATTCAAACTGCTCCGTTTCAATCTACCCGAGGGATATCAGGAATTGACCGTAGAGTCCAACCTTCCAAGCGGCAATGTGATGGAAATCAACACCGGCTTCGCGATCTCAAACCCAGTACCGCCCGGCGAGTACAACATGGTGATCAGTTACACCGCGTCATTCGAAGGCGGAGAGTTTAGCTACCCATTGAGACTCCCATTCGGGGCTGACAACGTGTCGATCTTGATCCCCGAAGAGAGCGGTATAGTGTCCGGTCTAGGGTTGCAGCAGGCCGAGTCAGTCACCATCGGGGATGAACGCTACGTCAAATACGAGGGTTCAGACTACGAACGCAGCGCCGAACTCGGCGTAGTGATCACTGGTTTACCGAAACCAGACTTGCAAAGCCAAGTTTTGGAATTCTTCGAAAGCGTTCAGTTCCGAATCGCAGTCATCGTGAGCGTCGCTTTGGCGATGATCGCGATCGTTGCTTACGTCGTATTCGCATCTCAGCGGCATCAAGTTGTCTTGGCGGCTAACGCGATGCAATCGAGTGGAGAATCCAATGCTCGATCCGCGACGGTCGCCGCGATCGCCGAGTTGGACGAGATGCATGAGTTGGGCAAGATCAACGATCATGAATACTCGACCCGCCGCAGTCGATTGATGAGAGAAATCATCGACGCGGAAGTCGATCAACCAAGCCCCTGATGTCGAGTCGCAAAATTCCGATTTTGGCGGTCGGGGTGCCATTACTGATCTTCATCGTTGTTTTGATCATTGGCATGCTCCAATCAGGACGCGACGGAGGACGCCCCGGCGTGAACGAAACGCTGGGCGAGGTCGATGTCACTACCGATGCCTACAGTGATTTCCAGATCACAACCCTCGACGGCCGCGAGTTGCGCTTGAGCGATCTACGAGGATCGATAGTGATGGTTGACTTCTGGTCTTCGTGGTGCCCGCCCTGCCGCGCAGAAGCATCGGTCCTTGCCGAAGCGTACGAGCGTTGGTCTGAATTGGGTGTCGAATTCGTAGGCATTTCGATTTGGGATAGTGAAAACGATGTCACCGATTTCATAACTCGCCACAACATTACGTATCCGAATGGAATCGATGAAGACGGCAGTATCGCGGTCGAATTCGGCGTCAAAGGTATCCCGGAAAAATTCTTCGTCAATCCTCAGGGGGAAATAGTTCGAAAAATCAATGGCCCCAACACATCGCAGTCCTTAGACGCGGTGCTCACTCAGATGAGCGACAAAGCTATCGGCATTGGCGGAAATTAGAATCGTTAAGTTGACTTAGCAAAATCGCACGGGTGATACATGCAACATAAGGGTTTTACGTTGTGGTTCACTGGCCTTTCAGGGGCCGGAAAAACCACAATCGGCAACATGATCATGGAGCGGCTGCAAAACTCAGGCGCCAAGGTCGAAATCTTAGATGGCGACGTTGTTCGCACCAATCTGAGCGTTGGTTTGGGATTCTCGAAAGAAGACCGCGACACAAATATCCGACGCATCGGTTTCGTTAGCGAGCTCTTGGCGCGAAACGGCGTGATCTGTATCGTGGCTGCCATTTCGCCTTACAAGGCGATCCGGGACGAGATTCGTGAAAAGCACGAGAACTTCGTCGAGGTATTCGCCTCTTGCGAGTTGGATGCCTTGATAGAACGTGATGTCAAGGGTCTATACAAAATGGCGCTCGAGGGTCGCATCGAGAACTTCACCGGCGTTTCTGACCCTTACGAACCACCCACAGACCCGGAGATCATGTTTAGATCCGACAAGGAAACGCCAGAAGCCAGTGCCGAAATGGTCTGGAATCGGTTGGTGGAGATGGAGATGATCTCGCCATAACCCGATGAACAACTGCGGCACTTCGGAATGAATCTAGCACCTAGCCAGCTATGGACAAGGGACAAAGAGCTTTAGCGTTAGAAGCAGCTTACGAATTGCTCGGCACGCCCCGTTCACATCTTCGGGTGAAGCTCGAACAAACCGAAGACGCCGTACTTTTGCATTACCGAGATCAAACGCTTACGGGAGTGCAGCTAGACGAGTCTGGTATCAACGCGGCATCCGCGATGGCCGTAGCACTTGGTGTCAGCGTCCCAGCCTCTGGTCAAACATCGGAAGTCCTAGCATCCACCGGACTGCTATATCGTGTGCTGGCGATTTCCGACCTCGATTTTGGGAACCCAGCCTCGTTCGAGCTTGCTAATGTCCTGGTAAACGAAGCCATCGACATGCAACGCAGTAGCCGAGGGAGAAATGAGACAACGCCGATGGACTTGGATGAACTCGAGTCGGGGCAAGCGTTTGGCCCGTATGTGATCGAAATCTCGCAGCCGGAAGCTGACACCTACATCGCTGCAACTGGTGCCAGCGAGGAACCACATGACTTCGCTGGAAACATGCATCCTCTCCAGCTTGATGCGTACGTGTTGAGTAGACTGATAGCGGAAATCGGCATCGTCGAGAATCGCATCGAGACGGTTCACGCCGGTCAGCAGATGACTGTGCATCAGCAGGCGACACCAGGAGAAATGATTATCGCGAATTGCACCCTCAAGAGCTGTTCGAACCGCCGTGGCAGCATCTGGGCGATTTTCGAATCAACTTTCACCGACGAGGCAGGTCGCAGAGTAGCGGAATCGAGTTCCACGATCATCATGATGCCATGATGTCACGCGCTTCCGAAGGATCGATGACATGAACTCACCTCAAGCTATAGGCGAGGAACTAAAGGGATTCCGACGCACAGTGTCTCAAGATCGAGTGACCGCGTACGCTCACGCATCGGCTGATCACAACCCGATTCATCTTGACGAGGAATTTGCGAGTACAACTCGCTTCGGCCAACGAATAGCCCACGGTATGCTGAGCCTCGCTTTTGTGTGGGAGATGATGTCGATCAACTATCCAACCACGTGGCATGATGGCGGCACTGTCAAGACGCGTTTCACATCACCAGTTGTGCCCGGGGAAGACGTGACAGTTGGTGGATCAGTTAAACGCATTCGGGAGATAGATGGTCGCCAACTTATCGAATGTGATGTCGCCGTAACCCGTTCCACTGGGGAAAAAGCACTAACAGGAACTGCTACCGTCCCACTGGACTAGGCGCTGGTCAGTCGATGATTCAAACCACGCGGGTATACTAATGTGAGCGTCTCGACGTGGTTTCGCGCGGCGAATTTTGAAGCAAAACATGTCCATTAGCGGAAGACCCAGCATGGTTGTGGCCCTTGATGCCATGGGTGGTGATCACGGCCCTGCAGCGACTGTTCCAGCCGCTCTCAACGCAGTGTCCAACGGGGATATCGCGATCGCACTGGTGGGTAATCCTGAAGCCATCTCCGATGTTATGGCGGAGCACAGTGTCACGAACCATCCCTTGCTTCAAGTAATCCCTTCCGATGGCGTCGTCGAAGAGACTGACAATCCGGCGATGGTTTTCCGATCCAAGCCACGAGCGTCAATCTTCGTGTGCTCTGGTCTAGTGAAGATGGGAAAAGCACACGCGTTTGTGAGCATGGGTTCAACGGGAGCGTCGATCGCGGCGGCAACTGTGACGTACGGCACTATGGAAGGCATCACACGGGGCTGTCTTGGCGGTGCGATAATCGGTTTTTCGCCGCATACAGCGATCATCGACCTCGGTGCCAATATAGATATCCGTCCGAAGCAACTCGCTGATTTCGGCACTCTCGGCAGTGTTATGTCGCGAATCATCTACGGTCAAGAAAATCCGCGGATCGCTCTATTGAACGTCGGCTCAGAGGAGACCAAAGGCAATTCACTAGTCAAAGAGACTGCTGAGTTGCTGACGCGTTCGAACCTCAACTACGTTGGCATGATCGAGCCGTACGATCTGCCTTACGACAAAGCCGACGTGGTGATATGCGACGGTTTCGTGGGCAACGTGGTTTTGAAACTGACGGAAGGGTTGGGGAAAGCAATCGCCGATCTAGTTAGGGACAAGGGAGACGGCGCGCTAGCCGACGAGATTTATTCAATGACCAATCAGCTTGCCACATATGGCGGTGGCCCGCTGTTGGGAGTCAACGGCATAGCGGTCGTCGGACACGGAGCCGCGGGACCGGCGGGCATTGCAACCGCGATCAAAACCGCCAAGCACGTATTCGACAACGACTTCGTGGCGGCACAGCAAAAGGAGCTGGCTGAGTTCCACGCTCAAGTTTCTTGACCCAAATCAGGAAGCTTCTGCCAGATTTCATGTTGGACCTTACAGACCAACCACGAACCGCACTTGTGACCGGTGCTTCACGCGGCATTGGTCGAGGGATTGCCATCCAGTTGGCGTCTATGGGTCATTCTGTGGCGGTGAATTACAACTCACACGAGGATGAGGCATTGGAGGTGGTTGAGGAGATACGCAACGCAGGCGGAACAGCAACGGCGGTAGGCGGGAGTGTCGCAAGCAAAGAAGGCTGTGAGCAGATCGTGGCAAGCGCGGTCGAGGCGCTCGGACCAGTGGAGATCTTGATCAACAACGCAGGCGTGATATCGGACAGCCTGCTTTTGCGGATGAAAGACGAGCAGCTGGAGCATACGATCAACACTAACCTTTGGGGGACAATCAACTGCACTCGGTTAGTGGTGCCGGACATGGTGAAGGGTCGGTGGGGGCGGATCATCAACATCTCGTCGATTGTGGGATTACGCGGCAATCTTGGGCAGTCGAACTATTCGGCATCCAAGGCGGCTATCCACGGGTTTACTTATTCGGTGGCGAAGGAGCTGGCCAAACGGAACATAACGGTGAATGTTGTTGCGCCTGGCTATGTGGCGACCGCGACCAGCGAGGTGATTTCGGATCGAGCGCGGAAGTTCCTGCTGGACTTGATCCCGATGGGTAGATTTGGCTACGTGGAAGAGATCGTGCCAATGGTGACCTTCTTGACCAAAGAAGAGGCTCGGTACATCACTGGCGAAGTGATACGCGTCGACGGTGGTTTGGCCATTTAGGAGGCTGGGATGGCTTCAGCAGACAGGCCACTTGCGGGCAAGACCGCCCTAGTAACAGGCGGTTCGCGCGGGATTGGTAAGTCGATCTCCCTCGAATTGGCGAAGCGCGGTGCCAATATCTGCTTCAACTACCTTCGTAGCCATGCTGCTGCCCGGTCCGCGGAGGAAGAATTAGAGGAGCAGGGCGTCTGTGTGTTGCGACATAGAGCTAACCTCGCCGATGATGCAGCGATTGAGGGATTAGTCGATGCGGTCTTACAGAGGTTTGGGAAGATCGACATCTTGGTGAACAATGCGGCCTCGGGCGTGATGAGATCATCTATCGAAATCACCGAAAAGCACTGGGATTGGACACTCGGGATCAATGCGAAGGCACCATGGCGGATTGCAGCGTTGGCATCCGAGCACATGCCTGAGGGTTCAAGGGTTATCAACATCTCGTCCCCAGGGTCGAATCGGGTGCTGCCTCAGTATTTTCCTGTCGGTGTGTCCAAAGCGGCTTTGGAGGCCGTAACTCGGTATATGGCTATTGATCTTGCGCCAAAGGGAATCGTTGTGAATGCTGTCTCGGCAGGATTTGTTGAGACTGATGCACTAGACGCGTTTCCGGATGAGTTGGGGATCAAGGATGTGGCGACGCGGCCTACTCCAGCGGGACGTCCAATTACACCCGATGACGTTGCCAAAGTAGTGACGATGCTGTGTTCACCAGATGCCGAGATGATCCGTGGACAAGTGATCGTGGTGGACGGCGGTGAGATGCTTGTGCACCGCTAAGAATTGGTGCTTCCGCTGTTGTGGTCGGGGAGGCGGGGGTCGAACCCGCGACCTCCTGCTCCCAAAGCAGGCGCGCTTCCACTGCGCCACTCCCCGTGAGTCCAATACTATGATTCTATGCTTACTCGTCTCGAATTCCGGCTCTAGGCAACCTTAATGCGTATCATCTGCGACTTGCACCTCCATTCCCGCTACTCCCTGGCAACCAGTCCGAAGCTGAATATTCTCAACCTTGCTAGTGCCGGCACTAGCGTCGGCATCGATTTGCTGGCGGCACCAGATTTCACTCATCCAGTGTGGCGCGATGAAATGAGACATGAACTGGTTGAGACTAGCCCAGGATCCGGCATCTTCTCCGCGCATGGCAAAGAGTTCATGCTGGTCAGCGAGGTTTCGTGCGTCTGGAGACAGGACAGACGCTCAAGGCGCGTCCATCTGCTGGTTGCCGCGCCAAGTTTCGAGGCTGTAGACAACATGTGCGAGACGTTCGCAAAGTTGCAGAATCTGGAAGCGGACGGTCGACCAGTATTCAAGATATCGGCGCGTGAGCTGTTCGCAATCATCCGCGACGCGGATCCCAGATCAGAACTTATTCCGGCTCATGTCTTCACACCGTGGTACGGGGTCTTCGGCTCTAAGTCAGGATTTGACTCGCTTGACGAATGCTTTGGCGATGCGACCGATGAGATACTTGCGGTGGAGACAGGACTATCGAGCGATCCGTCGATGCATTGGGCGTTTTCCGATTCAAGAGTTCGTTCGATAGTCTCGTTCTCTGATGCCCACTCCATAGCCTCGTTGGGCAGAGAAGCCACAGCGTTAGAAGTAGACGATATGAGCTATGACGGGGTCATTCGAGCGCTCCGAGACCGCAAGGTTGTCGAGACCTACGAGTTCCATCCGGAACATGGGAAGTATCATCTCGACGGACACCGAAACTGTAACGTCCGATTAGAGCCGGAAGCCTCTCAGGGGCTCAAGGGAGTGTGTCCAGCGTGTGGGCGCGCAATGACGCTCGGAGTGCTTCATCGCGCTCGTTCGCTGTCAGATAGAAACTTCGTTCAACCGGTTAAGAATGATGATGGTTTGTGGTGTGATCCTGATGGCGAATACGCGCCGTATCGTCATTTGATACCACTGGCCGAGATTTTGTCGTATGCGTTAGGGGTTGGAAAAGCTTCAAAACGCGTCGCCCGAGCGTATACCGCTCTTACCGACGCTATCGGCAGTGAGTTCGACGTGCTGCTACATGCAGAGGCAGCCGACATCGAATCCGTGCTTGATCGATCAGATGTAGCTGACGCAATTGTCAACGCGAGACGCGACGATGTTGACGTAGATCCGGGTTACGACGGTGTATATGGTTCTGCGGTACCGAGGTTGAATGACTCAACACCATCACCAGAGCAGGGACTTCTGGGCATTTAGGGGATCAACTATGCGAATCGAATCAATCAAAGCCGTCTACCCGAAATATCAGAACGTCGCATCATCGTGGCGAACCCACCTTTGGCAGATCGTAGTTGAGGTGCGAACCGATACCGGAGTTGTCGGTTACGGATACGGTGGAGGAGGGCTTGCATCCCTGCCAATCGTCAACGGACACTTCAACGAACTTTTGGTCGACGAATCGTTGAATTCTCCCGAACATGTGATGCGGATATGGGACAGTCTCTACTATGAATCGCTACCCTACGGACGCAAAGGTATCGCGATGATGGCGCTCAGTGGAGTCGATTTGGCTCTATGGGACGCGCTCGGCAAAGCGGAAGGACATCCAGTCGCCGACCTCATCGGAGGCGTTAAGAAAGAGCAGATCGATGTCTACGCAACCGGTCCGGATTCGGAATGGTACGCGGAACTCGGAGTTGCCGGCCAGAAACTGACTCATCGTTGGACTGGCACGACCGATGATGCCGTCGAAACCGCCGCAAAAGCCAGGCAGGTGATGGGCGCAGACGCAAAGATCATGTTCGACGTCTATATGTCATGGGATGCCGACGTAGCCATGAGAATGGCAAACGATCTCACTGATTTCAACATCTACTGGTTCGAAGACGTGCTGACGCCTGACGATCTCGCTACTCTCGGCAGTCTTCGTCCAAAAATATCCCCTATTAACTTGGCCGGTGGCGAGCACGAGTTCGGCGTTGCGGGCTTCAGGGATATCGCTGAGCACAATTCGTACGACATCTGGCAGCCTGACATCACTTGGTGTGGTGGGATAACGGCTGGATTGAGGATCTGCGATTTGGCTTCTCAATACGGCATACCCGTTATCCCGCACCGTGGCGGAGAAGTTTGGGGACTGCATCTGATTGCGGCATCAGACGCGTGCGATAACTTGGCCGAACTCGTGTTGGGTCGACAGGATGCAGAAACTGATGAGTTATGGATCGGAAATCCCGCGATTGCGGAGGGCAAGCTTTCGATTAGCGATCAGCCTGGTTTTGGGGTTCATCTGAATGAAGCGATACTCTAGCTGCCGTACGTCAAGCCTTAAGTGAGGTGACAATCGCTTCACAGGCTTGACGGTAAATAATCGCATCAACGTTGATCGAGATGTATTGGATGCCGAGGTCGATGAGCCACTTGCCCATCTCAACATCCTTGGCGTATGAACCTACTGCCCTGCCCTGTGCGCGGGCTTTCGCTGTCGCATCGCGTAGCGCAGTTTCGACGATCGGGTTGCGGACATCTCCGGGATATCCCAGCGATTGGGAGATGTCGTAGGGGCCGAGGAATAAGACATCGATGCCGTCGACGGTCATGATCTCTTCAAGGTTGTCGAGGCCTTTCTTGCCCTCAATGTGGACGACGGTCATCGTTTCATCGTTTTGGCGGTTAGTGTGGCCTTCTCCGTCGTTCTCGAAGTAATTGCCAGCGCGTGTGAAGATCGAGAGCCCACGTTCCCCGAGAGGCGCGTATTTGGCGGCGTGGACAACCGACTCTGCATCAGGAATCGAGTTGATCTGTGGAACTTGGACACCCTCGGATCCAATGTCCAACGCGCGCAGGATCAACCTTTCGTCATTGTCGCCGACGCGGATGATGGGAGCAACACCAACGCCCTGGGCCGCGATCACCAAATCAGTAGCGGATTCTTGCGATAT